>NZ_VCKX01000112.1 GCF_005889725.1 Nonomuraea zeae | reverse complement strand
TTATGGTCGCACGACGCAGGGGCGTGTTGGAGACAGAGCCAGTACCCGCCCAGCTGTCGCGGGTCCCCCTCGGTCAACAAGTCCACGGGCGATTGGATGTGCGATCTGTGCGGAAAGTTCATTACGGGACCGTCCAGGCGGACCTCAGGCCGCCGTCGGTAAATGCCATGTTCCTGCCACTTAGTCATCAGAATCCAGCAATGGGGGCTCTTGCTCCGGTTATGGGCACTTACAGTTGAGCCATGGTCGGTCCCGGTGGTTCCGTAGCGATGTCTCCGCAGGGTGGAGCGGGGTAAGCCCGTGCAGGGTGACGCCGGCGGGCTCGTCCCGCGGTATGCCTACGAGTCGGACCAGGTGCTGGCCCGTGCCGCCCGTGAAACGGGGGCGCACATCGCCGCGAGCTATCTCCTCGTCGAGTCGGACGAGATCCTGCTCATGGACGCGGAGGTCGGCCTGCCGGCCCAGATCGTCAAGCCGTGGTCAAGGGTCAGGCTGACGGCCGGAGTCCCCGTCGCCGCGGCCGTCCGCCGCCGGCAGCTGGTCTGGGTGCCCAGTCCTGAGGAGCTGGCCTGGCGCTTCCCCGGGACCGCGCTGGCGCTGCCGTACCCGTTCGCGGCCGCCGCCGCGCCGATCATGACCGACTCGCACGTGTGGGGCTCGCTGGTGCTGATCTGGCCGGCCTCGCACCCGTACGAGCTGGCTCCCGCCGAGCGCGAGAGCATCGAACGCGCCTGCGGCGAGCTGAGCGAGCTGCTGCGGCAGGCGGCCGAGAGCGAGGACCCGCCGCGTCCGGGGGACGGCCCCCGCGTCCTCGATCCGGCGCGGGACCGGCCGGAGAACCCGGACCACGGCTCCGCCGCCGGCTACCTCGACCGGCTGCGCGAGGGCTGCGTCGCCGTGGACCTGGAAGGGTCCATCACCTTCGTCAGCGCCACGGCGGCCGACCAGCTCGGCGGCGACGTTACCGGCCTGCTGGGCAAGCCGCTGTGGGAGGCGGCGAGCTGGCTGCAGGACGCGGTGTTCGAGGATCGCTGCCGGGCCGCGGTGGTCAGCCAGGAGCCCACGTCCTGCGTGGCCCGGCGCCCCGACGGCAGCGAGATGGACATCAAGCTCTATCCGGATCCGACCGGCATCAGCCTGCGCCTCACCCCGGCCCTCGCCGATCACCTGGCGCGCGGTCACCCGCATCATCCCGGCCCCGGCGGGATGGCGAAGGCGGACGCGTACTACAACTTCCTGCACATGGCGGCGGCCCTGACCAGGGCGCTCAATGTACGCGAGATCGTCGAGCTGGTCGCCGACCACGTGATGCCGGTGTTCAAGGTGCAGGCCATGGCGATCCTGATCGCCGAGGGCCGCCGGATGAAGATCGTCGGCTCCCATGGTTATGACAGCGAGGTCCTCGACCGGTTCGACGGCCTGCCGCTGACCTCGCACACGCCGGCCGAGGAGGTCCTGCGCACCCGCGAGCCGGCGTTCTTCGCCGACTGGGACGAGCTGCGGCAGGCCCATCCGGAGGCGGTGCAGCACGACGAGATGGCCGCCTGGGCGTTCCTGCCGCTGACCGTCTCCGACGAGATCATCGGCACGTTCGTGCTCGCCTTCGGCCAGCCCCACACGTTCACCGCCGAGGAGCGCTCCAGCCTCACCGCCCTGGCGGGGCTCACGGCCCAGGCCCTCGACCGCGCCCTGCTCTACGACACCAAGGACCGGCTCGCCCACAGCCTTCAGGAGACGCTGCTGCCCAACAGCCTGCCCGATTTCGCCGACCTGGAGGTGGCCGCCAGGTACGTGCCCGCCAACCGCGGCGTCGGGATCGGCGGCGACTTCTACGACCTGATCCGGCTGAACGACACCTCCGCCGCGGCCGTCATCGGCGACGTGCAGGGGCACAACATGACGGCCGCCGCGCTCATGGGACAGGTGCGCACCGCCATCCACGCCCACGCGGTCGCCGGCGCCAATCCCGGCGAGGTGCTCAAGCACACCAACCGGCTGCTCATCGACGTGGACACGGACCTGTTCACCAGCTGCCTGCTCATCCACTTCGACCTGCAGCTGCGCACCCTGTGCGTGGCCAGCGCGGGGCACCTGCCGCCGCTGCTGCGCCCGCCGAACATGCCCGCCGAGATCATCGACGTGCCGGCCGGCCTGCTGCTGGGGGTCGATCCCGACGCCGACTATCCCACGCTCGAAGCGCCGTTCCCGCCGGGGGCCGTCCTCGCCCTCTACACCGACGGCCTCGTCGAGACCCCCGAGATCGATCTGGACGTCGCCATCGGCGACCTGGCCAGCCATCTGACCCACGCGTCGAGCGAGCCCATGCACGCGATCTGCGACCTGCTCGTCAACCACGCCCCGCACACCGGCAGGCGCGCCGACGACATCGCGCTGCTCCTCATCGAGCATCGCCCGGCCTCCGGCTGAGCCTTCCCGGCGCCGCCCGTCACCGGATCGCGCGGTACGTCACGGGGTGGCCCGGCCGCTCCCCGGCACCCTCAGCGGGTGTCGCGCCGCAGCGGATGGTCGGGCGGGATCTCCACCAGGACGATGCGATGGCCGTCGGGGTCGGCGATCCACAGCTCGATCAGGCCCCAGGGCTCCGATCGGGCCTCGCGCAGCACCGTGACGCCCGCGCGCCGCAGCCGCTCCTCCTCGCGGCGGACGTCGCGCACCTGGAGCCAGATCGACAGCTCGCCGGCGGCGGCCGGGGACTCAGCCGGGGACTCAGCCTTCCCCGAGACCTCCAGGAAGCCCTGGCCCAGGAAGAAGACCGTGCCCGGCGCGTCCGGCGGGCCGAACTCGCGGTAGACCGCCAGGCCGAGGGTCTCGGCGTAGAAGCGGCGGCTGCGCCCGGGTTCGGCGGGCCGCAGCAGCACCCGGCTGCTCAGCACGTCCATGCAGGCACCGCCCGCTGCTGGAGATCCACGAGGCCATCGTAGGCACGCGACCGGCCGGGACCGCGTGTTTAGGAGCGTGACACGGGGCACGGGCACACACTCGTGAGGAAAGGACGGAACATGCCCCCGATGGAGAAAACCCTGTCTACGGGAATGAGCCTGCTGAGCGGTGCGCTGGCGGCCGCGCTCTTCAGGCGGGTGTGGAAGCGGGCCTCGGGCCAGGACGAGGCGCCCGAGGCCGACGACCTCGGGCGCGGCTGGACGGAGGTCCTCGTCTCGGCCACGCTGCAAGGCGCGATCTTCGGGCTGGCCAGGGCGGCGGTGCAGCGCGCGGGTGCGCAGACGTTCCGGCGCCGTGCGGTCCTGAGCCGGTCCAAGAGCTGACCCCCCGGCCCGGCCCGGCCCGCGCCGCACGCCGGGCGACGCCGGTGCTCAACTACGCGTGATAGTACGGCGCCGGCCGGGCAGCAGGAGTCTCAGGAGTTCGAGCCGGCGAGCGGAGTGCGTGTTGAGTGACAACGGGGCGGGCGTGCACGTGATCGAGACCTCGTCGCTGGGGGATCGCAGTTACCTGGCCACCGACGGCGGCTCGGCGGTCGTCGTCGATCCGCAACGCGACGTCGACCGCGTCCTCGCCCTGGCGGGCCGGCTCGGCGTCCGCGTCACCCACATCGTCGAGACGCATCTGCACAACGACTACGTCTCCGGCGGCCTGGAGCTGGCCAGGCTCACCGGCGCCCGGTACTCCGTCGCGGCGGCCGACAAGGTGCCGTTCGACCACACGCCGCTCGCCGACGGCGACACCGTCGAGGTCTCACCGGCGCTGCGCCTGCGCGCGCTGGCCACGCCCGGCCACACCTTCCACCACCTCTCCTACGTCCTGGAGCGCCCGGCCGGGGCCGAAGGCGTCTTCACCGGCGGATCCCTGCTGATCGGCACGACCGGCCGCACCGACCTGCTCGGCGAGCAGCACACCGAGCCGCTGGCCAGGGAGCAGCACGCCTCCGCGCGCAGGCTCGCCGGCCTGCTGCCGGGCGGCGCGGCGATCTGGCCCACGCACGGGTTCGGCAGCTTCTGCTCGGCCGCCCAGACCTCCGGCGACTGCTCCACCATCGAACGCGAGAGCCGGACCAACCCGGCGCTGCGCCTCGCCGAGGACGACTTCGTCACCGAGACGCTGGCGGGCCTGGGCGTGTATCCCGCCTATTACGCCCACGTGGGCGCCATCAACCGGACCGGCCCCGAGCCGGTGGATCTGCGCCCTCCCGCGCGGGCCGGCGCCGGGGAGCTGCGCGAACGGCTGGACGCCGGCGAGTGGGTGGTGGACCTGCGGCACCGTACGGCGTACGCGGCCTCCCATCTGGCCGGCACGATCGGCCTCGGGCTGGACGGGTCACCGGCCACCTGGCTGGGCTGGCTCCTCGGCTGGGGCTCCCCCGTGACCCTGATCGGCGAGACGCCCGAGCAGATCACCGCCGCCCAGCGCGAGCTGACCCGCATCGGCATCGACCGGGTCGCCGCCGCCGCGACGGGCCGGCCGCGGGACCTCGCCGCCGACCCGGCGCAGCTGCGCACCCTCCCCACCGCGACCTTCGCGGACCTGGCCGCCGCTCTCGCCGGCGACGCGCCCGAGGTGATCCTGGACGTGCGGCTGAGCAACGAGTGGCGGGCCGGCCACATCGACGGCGCCACCCACCTGCCGCTCCCCGACCTCGAACGACGCATCGATGAGCTCCCGCGAGGCACGGTCTGGGTGCACTGCGGCAGCGGCTATCGCGCCACCGTCGCGGCCTCGCTGCTGGCCAGGGCGGGCCGCACCGTCGTGCTCATCGACGACGAGTTCGGCGCGGCGGCCGGCGCCGGGCTGCCCATCACCACCTGATCGGCATGGGGGTGAACGCGCCGGGTGCAGTGCGCGTACCTCCCCATGAACCGACGCATTTCGCCCCAAGTCTGGTGGTTCAGGAGGCATCGCAGTGACCATGCCGAAAAGGCTTGGACGAACCGCAGCCGCCACGGCCCTGGCATCGGCCGCGTTACTCGCCGGCCCCGGCGCCGCCGTCGCCGATCCGTCGCCCGCCCAGGCCAGGGCCAAGCTGGTCAAGCTGAACGAACGGGCCGATCAGGTGGTCGAGCGGTACAACCAGGCCACCGAGGCTTACAAGACGGCCAAGAAGAAGTACGACGTGCTCAACGACGAGCTGGCGGAGAAGGACGCGCAGGCGGAGGTCCTGCGCAGCGATCTCGTCACGGCGGCGGTCAGCGACTACCAGTCGGGCCCGTACTGGGGCTGGGAGCGGTTCGTCGCCCAGGGCAGCCCGGAGACCGTTCTGAGCGGCCTGGCCTCGCTCGACCAGCTCGCGCAGAGCAGGGCGGCGAAGCTGCGCGCCTTCGAGGCGGCCACGAAGGACCTGCGCACCAGGCGCGACACGGCCCGGCGAGCGCTGGCGGAGGCCGAGGCAGCGCGCGACAAGGTGGGCGACCAGAAGACCGAGGCCGACAGGCTGGTCGCCGAGCAGACCCGGCTCCTGCGCCGGCTGGGCGCCTACCGGACCGGCAACCCCGGCAGCACGGGCATCAGGTACACCGGCCCGGCCTCGGGCAACGCCCGCGTGGCGCTCCAGTTCGCCTTCGCCCAGGTGGGCAAGCCGTACCGGTACGGTGCCACGGGGCCGGGCTCCTTCGACTGCTCGGGCCTGACCCAGGCCGCCTGGCGCACCGCGGGCGTCTCGTTACCCCGTACGACCTGGACCCAGTGGAGCTGGGGCGCCGGCCGCCGCGTCCCGTTGACCGCGCTGCAGCCCGGTGACCTGCTGTTCAGCAAGGGGCTGGGGCACGTGGGCATGTACGCGGGGAACGGGAAGATCGTCCACGCGCCGCAGACCGGGGACGTCGTCAAGGTGGTCCCCCTCGACGCCTACTGGCGCAACCGCCTCCTCGGCGCGATCCGCCCCTGACGTGGCCGGACTCGATCGGGGATCGACCGGCGGGCCCGCGCCCGGCCGGAGTGTGGGGCAATGATCTACCTCGCTTGTGGTGCTTTCTCCTGACATGACGGCCTTCCTGTCTCGCGTCAGTGTTTGACGTGATGGCGATGGTCGCCAGGACGAGGAGTCGTACCATGATCTTTGCCAGGTCGCCGCTGCGGTGGCGCACCGTCCGGGCCGCCGCCGTGACGGCGGTCGCGGCCGTGCTCGCCGGCACGATCGGCGCACCGCCCGCGCTCGCGGTGGGGAGCGGCCAGGTCGCCACCGACGGGCGCAACCTCAACGTCCGCAGCGGGCCGGGCACCCACTACGGCTTCGCCGCCGCTCCCCTGGCCAACGGCACGAGGGTCACCGTCTACTGCGTGCGGTGGGGAGAGTCCATCGACGGCCTGTACGGCCGGAGCTCCTGGTGGGACAAGATCGACCGGTACGCGGAGAAATACGTCGCCGACGCCCTCGTCTACACCGGGACCATGGAGCCGGTGGCGCCCAGGTGCGGGAAGAGGGTCTTGCGCCCCCTCGACGAGCGCCGCGCGGGGGCCCGCTCGTCGGTGGGCTGACCCCCGCGCCCGCCCCGGCCGCGCACATCACGAGCAGGCCGGGCGAAGCCGCGCCCGCCCCGGCCGCGCACGTCGCCACCAGGCCGGGCGAAGCCGCGGACCGCAGGTTTTCCCGGCTGTCCAGCCGGGTCGGTGCCGTTAGATCCTCTGTGGCCGGCGTGGCAGGCTGTCAGCGTGCGAATCGTCTTGCTCGGCCCGGTTCAGGTCTACGCCGATGACGCGAAGCCGGTCGACGTCGCCGGCACCCGGTTGCGGATGCTGCTGGCCAGGCTCGCCCTCGAAGCGGGCCGTCCGGTGTCCGCCGACTCCCTCATGGAGGACCTGTGGGGCGCGGAGGCGCCGGCCGGGGCCGCGGCCGCGCTGCAGGGGCTGGTGTCACGGCTGCGCAAGGCCCTGGCGGGGACTGGCACGGTGGAGCTGGTGGCGGGCGGCTACCGGGTGCCGGTGCGCGCCGGGGACGTGGACGCGCACCGGTTCGAGGACCTGGCCGGGCAGGCCCGGCGGGAGCTGGCGGCGGGCCGCTTCCAGGAGGCGGCCGACCTGGGCGGCGCGGCCCTCGGCCTGTGGCGGGGCGCGGCGCTGGCGGACGTGCTGGAGGCCCCGTTCGCGCGCAACGCCGCCACGAGGCTGGACGAGCTGCGGGTGGCGGCCACCGAAGACCGCTTCGACGCGGAGCTGCGGCTGGGCCGCCATGCCGAGGCGCTGGCGGATCTCGGCCAGGCGGCCGCCGCGCACCCGCTCCGCGAGCGGCTGGCGGAGCTGCGGATGCGTGCCCTGTCGGCGGCGGGACGCCAGTCGGAGGCGCTGGCGGCGTACGAGGAGATCCGCGGCAGGCTGAGCGAGGAGCTCGGCGTCGACCCGTCGCCCGAGCTGCAGGAGGTCCATCTCGCCCTGCTCCGCGGCGAGCTCGACCGGCCGGTCGCCCAGCCCGAGGTGGCGGCGAGCCGGCTGCCCGCGCGGCTGACCAGCTTCATCGGCAGGGAGGGCGAGCTGGACCAGCTCGCCGGGCTGATGGCCGCGGCCCGGCTGGTCACGATCGTCGGGCCCGGCGGCGCGGGCAAGACGCGGCTGTCGCTGGAGGCGGCGACCCGTGACCGGGCCTACGGGCGCGGCCGGGTCTGGTTCGCGCCGCTGGCCAGTGTCGGCGCGCCGGATCAACTCTCCGACGCGGTGCTCGGCGCGCTCGGCGGCCTGTTCGGCGGCGGGCAGTCGCCGCAGGCCGATCCCGTGGAGCTGATGGCCGAGCGGCTCGACGTCGGCGATGCCGTGCTGGTGCTGGACAACTGCGAGCACCTGGTCGAGGCGGCGGCGCAGCTGGCCGGCCGGCTGCTGGAACGGCTGCCGCAGCTCAGGATCCTGGCCACCAGCAGGGAGCCGCTGGCGATCACCGGGGAGTCGCTGTGCCACCTGGGCCCGCTGGAGGTGCCTTCGGGCGAGCCGGAGCTCGCGGAGGCGGCAGCGGCGGCCTCGGTGCGCCTGTTCGCGGACCGGGCGGCGAGCGTCCGGCCGGGGTTCGCGCTCGACGGCTCCACCCTGGAGGCGGTGCTGGAGATCTGCCGCGGGCTCGACGGGATGCCGCTGGCCCTGGAGCTGGCCGCGGCCAAGCTGCGCTCGATGAGCGTGGAGCAGATCGCCCGCCGGCTGGACGACCGGTTCCGGCTGCTGACCTCGGGGAGCCGGACCGCGCTGCCGCGCCAGCGCACGCTGCTGGCCGTGGTCGAGTGGAGCTGGGACCTGCTGGACGAGCCCGAGCGGGTGCTGGCCCGCCGGCTGTCGGCGTTCCCGGGAGGGGCGAGTCTGGCCGCGTTGGAGGCGGTCTGCTCGGATGAGTCGCTGCCGGCGGAGGACGTCCTGTACGTGGCCGGTTCGCTCGTCGAGAAGTCCATCGTCCAGCAGGCCGGTGACCGCTACCTCATGCTGGAGACGATCAGGGCGTACGCGGCCTCCCGGCTCGCCGCGTCGGACGACGACGTCTCCGCGCGCTTCACCGGCTACTTCCTGGCGCTGGCCGAGGAGCACGAGCCGCTGCTGCGCACCAGAGACCAGTTGCGCGCGATCGACGTCTTCGACGCCGAGTACGACAACCTGGCTCTGGCGCTGCGGATGGCCCTGGACGCCGGGGACGCGCCCACGGCGGCCGCATTCGTCAGATCGCTGTTCTGGTACTGGGGGCTCAGAGGGATGACCACCCAGTACGCCGGCGCCGTGGCCGAGGTGCTCGCGTTCGGCGACGCGCTGCCCCGCCAGGTGCACGCCGCCTTCGGCGTGATCCAGAGCGCGACCGGCCCGCTGCTCGCCGTCCGGCCGATCACGGACGCGGACCCGGCGGCCACGATGGCCTACCACCCCGCCGTGCCGATGCTGCGGATGGTGCAGCTGGCGTCGGTCGCGAACGATCCCGCCCTCGTCCGGGCCGAGGTCCGGCAGGCGGTGAGCTCTCCTGATCCGTGGGTGCGCGCCAGCGTGCTCTGGACCCGGGACCACGTCCGGGTGGAGCAGGGCGACCTGCTGACCGGCGTCAAGGACCGGCAGGAGGCGCTGCGCGGGTTCGAGGCGGTCGGCGATCGGTGGGGGCTGGTGATGAGCCTGCTGCAGATCAGCCGCGACCACTCCCTGCGCGCCGAGCACGAGCAGGCCGTCGCGGTCGCGGAGCGAGCCGTCGCGATCGGCTCGGAGCTCGGCACGGAGATGCACCTCTACTGGACCAAGAGCAGGCTCGCGCGCGAGCGGATGAACGCCGGGGATCTGGAGGGCGCGCTGCGCGACATCCACGCCGCCCTGCACCTGGCCAGGCAGCGAGGGCACCGGCGGGTCGAGGCCAACATGCAGGCGCTGCTGGCCTGCGCGCACCGCCTCGCGAAGGACCTGGAGCGGGCCGATCAGGCCCTGGACAGGATGGAGGCGCTGGCCCGGCGGCTGCCGTCCGCCGAAGGCATGCCCAGCGACGCGGTCGCCGGCTTCCGGATGGCCAACCGGCTGGCCGAGGGGGCGGTGGGGGCGGCTCGCGAGCTGCTGCCGCAGGCCGTCCGCGTGGTGTGCGCGCAAGGGGAGGCGGACGGCCTGGCCTGGGCGGCGGAGCTGCTGGCGGGGCTGCGGGCGCTGGCGGACGATCCGGCCGGCGCGGCGACGGCGCTGGGGATGAGCGCGGTGCTGCGCGGCCAGCTGGACGAGGGCGACCCGGAGGTGCGCGCGCTGATCGCCGGGCTCACGGAACGGCTCGGGGCGGACGGCTACCGCACGGCCTATCGCGCGGGCGCGGACCTGCCACGCCAGGACGCACTCGACCGGCTGGCCGCACTGGGCGACCCGTCGACGAGGTGAGCGGCGAACGCGTGCTGCCACCACGCATTTCGCTTCGATACCCCATACCCGTACACTCTTTCTTTCGCGACGAAGGAGTGTCATCGTGGATCACAGCGGTCACCAGGCCACGCACCCCACCCCGCCGGCCGCCACCTGGCGGATGGCCGCGCAGGCGACCCTGCACTGCCTGACCGGCTGTGCCATCGGCGAGGTGCTGGGCATGGTCATCGGCACCGCCGCCGGGCTGTCCAACCTCGTCACCGTGGTGCTGTCCGTGGCGCTGGCCTTCGTGTTCGGCTACGCGCTGACGATGCGCGGGGTGCTTCGCGCCGGCGTGGACTTCCGCACCGCGTTGAGGGTCGCGCTGGCCGCCGACACCATCTCCATCGCGATGATGGAGATCCTGGACAACGCGGTGATGCTGATCGTGCCCGGCGCGATGGACGCCGGGCTGACGAGCCTGCTGTTCTGGGCGTCGCTGGCCGGGTCCCTGCTGGTGGCCTTCGTGCTGACGACACCGGTGAACAAGTGGCTGATCTCGCGGGGCAAGGGCCACGCGGTGACGCACCAGTACCACTCGGGACACTGAGGGCGCCGCGCGCCCTCGACCGCCCGGGCGATCAGTGCGCGTGGTGCCCATGGGGCGCGTCCTCGCCGGGCCGCCTGGCCTCGGCCCGGGCGGTGAAGGCCGCGGTGCGGACCTTGCCCTCGTGCTGGAAGTCCAGGAACAGCCGGTAGTCGCCGTCGCTCGGCACTTCGGCGTGGAAGGTGATCTCCGGCCCCGCCTGGTCGCTGTCCTCCGGGTGCACGTGGAGGTAGGCGAGGTCGCCGGCGCGCAGGGCGACCAGGTGCCCGTACGCGCCCAGATAGGGCTGCAGGTCCGTGACCGGCCGGCCGTCCTTGTGCACGCCGAGCGTGAGCAGGCCGGCCCGGCCGGGCACCAGGTCACCGGCCAGGGTGACCGTGTAGCCGTCCACCTCGGCCGTCCGGCCGGTCACCGGCAGCTGCTTCGGCGTGTGGTCGCCGCCGACCAGCAGGTCGGCGCTCAAGGTCAGGCCGCTGCCCCCGGCGGGCGTGAAGTCGGCGAAGGCCCGGTAGGCGCCCGGGTCGTGCAGCGTCAGCCGGACCGTCCAGACCCCGTCGTCGCCCAGCTCCGGGTGCAGGTGCTGGAACGTCGTCAGGTCCCGCGAGACGACGATGAAGTGGAGCTTCTTGTCGTGCTGGACCTGGTAGCCGGTCACCGGCGCGCCGTCGGGCCCGGTCACGGTGAAGCGGAAGCCGGTGGCCTGGCCGGCCTCGACGGAGGTCAGCGGGTTGAGGGTGTAGCCGTCGCCGGACATGTGGTGCCTCCATGGGGGTATCCGACAGATCGTCGATTCGCCAAGAAATTACCATACCCCCCTAGGGTATACAACGCCGGCGTCCCACCGGAAAATGAGGTTGGGCCGGCGCCAGGGCGACCCTAAGCTCGACGGTCATGAGCGAGATCGACTACCTGGCGGTCAACCGGGCCAACTGGAACGACCGCGTGCCCATCCACGTCGCCAGCGACTTCTACGACGTCCCCGGTTTCAAGGCGGGCAGGGACCCGCTACGGGGCTTCGAGATCGGCGAGGTCGGCGACGTCACCGGCAAGTCGCTGGCTCACCTGCAGTGTCACTTCGGGCTCGACACCCTGGGCTGGGCCAGGCGCGGCGCGCACGTCAGCGGCCTCGACCTGTCGGAGCGGGCCGTCGAGGCGGCCGCCGCGCTCGCGCGGGAGTGCGGGCTGGAGGCGCGGTTCGTGGCCGCGGACGTCTACGACGCGCCCGCCGCCCTGGGCGGCTCCTACGACATCGTCTACACCGGCATCGGCGCGCTCGTCTGGCTGCCCGACATGCGGCGCTGGGCCGAGGTGGTCGCCGCGCTGCTCAAGCCGGGCGGCTTCCTGTACCTGTCGGAGTTCCACCCCTTCGCCGACACGCTGGACGACGCCACCGGGTCGACCGTCACCCACGACTACTTCGCCGGCGATCCGCAGGTCTGGAACGACCCGCGGACCTATGCCGGCACCGGCGAGGTGGCGAACAGCACCTCCGTCCAGTTCCAGCACCCGCTGGGCGAGGTGGTCTCCGCGCTGGCCGCGGCCGGGCTGCGCATCGACTTCCTGCACGAGCACGACCACACGCTCTTCCAGCGTTTCGGCAGCCTGGAGGTCCGCGAAGGAGGCTACCGGCTGCCCGGGGGACGGCCACGCGTCCCGCTGATGTACTCCGTCAAGGCCACCCGCCTCCCGGAGGCGGCCGCGTGACGTTCGGGACGCCGCGCCCCGTCAGGCCCCGGTGACCGGTACGAGGCGCCGGTCGTGCACCAGCGTGACCGCCCGCTCCAGGTCGGGCGTCAGGTAGCGGTCCTCGCCCAGCGCCGGGATGTAGCGCCTGAGCTCGGCCCACAGCCTCCGCGTGCCGGCGCCGAGCTGGAGCCCGGACATCTTCTGCGCGATGAGGTCGATGCCCTGGGCCGCCATGAGGTACTGGACGGCCAGGACGGCTTCGAGCCGGTCGAGGTTCTCGTGCAGGTTGCGGACCGAGGCCATCGCCATCGTGTTGTGGTCCTCCTGCCCGTCCTTGACCGGGCGGGACAGCGTGCCCGCCGGCGTGGCCCGCACCTGCATCTCCGGAACCAGCGCGGCCGCGACGGTCTGCACCTGGACCATTCCCGAGTTCAGGCCGACGGTCCCGCCGGCGAGGTTGGCGGGCAGGCCGTAGCTCCACGTGGGCGACAGCAGCCGCCCGGACAGCTCCTGCGAGAGCACCCCGACGTCGGTGATCTCGGCGTTCAGCGAGTCGGCGAGGTGGCCCATGACGGAGCCGTCCCAGTTGCCGCCCATCACGAACTCGTACCCGGTGCCGTTCTTCCGCTTGAAGATCAGCGGGTTGGAGGTGGAGGAGTTCGCCTCGCGTACCAGGGTCCGGCGGGTGGCGGCGAGCACCTGCCGCAGCCCGGCCATGATGTGCGGAGCCGCCCGCACCGACACCGCGTCCTGGATCCGCGGGTGATAGTTGACCGGGTCCAGCCGCCTGCGGCCTTCCTCCGTCATCCAGCCGGAGCCGGCGACCATGGCGCGCAGCCGCGCGGCGACGGCGTTCTGCTCGGGGATGTGCCGTTCCTCGTGCGTACGCGCGTCGAGCGAGCCCAGCTCGGCCCTGGTCGCCTCCATGAACAGGCCGAAGGCCCCCTCCGCCTGGTCGGCGAGCACGGTGGCGCGGCGCACGGCGTCAATCAGCGTGGCGGCCAGGACGGTGCTGCCGCTGATGATCGGCAGCGCCTCCCCCGCCTGGAGGGTGAAGGTCCGCGGCAGCCCGGCCCTCGGCAGCAGCACGGACGCGGGGCCCTCCACGCCCTGGTAGCGCACGGGCGCGTCCTCGCCGATGGCCGCCAGCCCGGCCGCCGCCTGCGGCTGCAGGTCACCGGTGCCCAGCGAGCCGATCTGCGGCATCCGGGGGACGACGCCCGCGCCGACCATGGCCAGCAGGCGCTCGGGCACCTCGGGCCGCACCCCGACCTTGGCCCTGGCCATCTGGTTCGCTTTGAGCACGAGCGCCAGTCTGACGACGTTGTCCGGCAGCGGCTCCCCGATGCCCGCCGCGTGCGAGCGCAGGACGTTGCGCTGGAACTGCTCCGCCTCCTCGGGCGAGAGCGGCCGGTCCTTCAGCGGGCCGAGCGCCTGGTTCCAGCCGTAGACCCGCTGGCCCTCCAGCGCGGCGAGCGCTCCCGTGCGGGCCTCCACCATGTTCGCCCGCGCCCCCGGGTCGAGCCGGGCGGTGACAGGACGGCCGTCGAGGATCGCGAAGGCGGTCCTGAGCGACAGCGAGGTGCCGTCGAGCACCAGGTTCAGCGCCTGTGACGCGGGCACGGGCGCGAGCGGGGTGGGCCCGACCTGCGGCATGGCGGGCTCGGCGATCGCGGGCCCCGGCACGAGCAGGGCGGCGAGCAGGCCGGCACCCGCCGCCATACGTCCTACGTGGCTCATCGATCTGTCCCCCGGCGCGTTGAAACGAAGATCAAGACAGCTCCGTTTATAGGCAGAGGGCCAGGAAACGCCAGGATGGCGCAGCACCGGCATGACAAGTGCTGACTCATCCTCGACTGGTCATTTGACCAGCGTTAACCCCGCTATCGTGCTGGCGCGGCGGGCTCAGACGAGCTCCAGACCGCCGTCCACGGTGAGGACCTGGCCGGTGAGCCAGGTCGCGGCGGGGTCGGCCAGGTGGACGAGCCAGCCGGCCACCTCCTCGGGCGTGCCCCGGCGGCCGAGCGGGATGCGGGCGGCCTCGTCCCGCTCTAGCTGCTGGACGGCGGCCTCGGACAGGCCGGCCGCGGCCAGGGCCTCGCTGGCGGTGGGGCCGGGGGCCACGGCATTGACGCGGATGCCGTCGGCGGCGAGCTCCAGCGCCCAGCTCCGGGTGAGCTGCTCCAACGCGGCCTTGGAGGCGGCGTAGTGGGCGGCCCCGGGCAGCGGGCGGTGCCCGTAGGTGCTGGAGACGTTGACGATCGCGCCGCGGTGGGCGCGCAGGTGCGGGAGCGCGGCCTGGGCGAGCAGGCTCGGGGCGATGACGTTGAGCGCCAGCAGGCCGGCGACGCGCTCGGCGTCGGTGTCGGCCAGGGGCATGACGGCGGTGGCGCCGGCGTTGTTGACCAGGACGTCCAGCCGTCCCCAGCGGTCGGCCACCGCGTCGATCACCGCCTGGGGCGCGCCGTCCGCGGTCAGGTCGGCGGCCAGGACGGCGATGCCGGGATGCTGGGCGGCGGTCTGCCGGAGCGCGTCGGGGCGGCGGCCCACGCCAAGGACGTGCGCCCCCGCGCCGGCGAAGGCGAGCGCGGCTGGGGGGAGTTGCGGGCGCCGGTGGCGAAATCGACGCTCAGCCACCATCTGCGCGTGCTGCGCGACGCCGGGCTGACGCGCACCCGGCAGGAAGGCACCCGCTGTTTCGTCATCCTGCGGTCGGCGGATCTGCAGGTCCGCTTCCCCGGGTTGATGGAGGCGGTGCTGGCCGCGGCGGAGGACGAGGACGTCGGCCGGCAGGTGGGCGTGCAGGCCGGCACACCTGCTTGATTGCTCCCTGAGGGGGGTCATCCGCGCCGTAGGCAACCTCTGTGGTGGCGGACGGTAAACCCCTGGTCGAAATGTCTCTTATATCGTCTTTTGGGGAAGTATCGGTATCTATCAGGTGGTTGGAGGAGGGTGAATGGTTCAGTAGCGAGTACCGGCGCGGAACTATCGCCCCGGCACGTGATCACACGAGGGGATGTCATGTCGATAAAGCACTACTTCGCACCTGCGTTGCTACGCGTCAGGGCGCCGTACGAGCCGTATCCCATCCCGGGATCAGGTAGCGGAGGCGGCTCCGACAGCAGCCGGAGCGCCCGTCGTCGCCGGCGTCGCCGCTGAGTGGGCTCGCCGGGCCGGCGAACGTGACATGACCGCGGGGCGGCACAAGTCCGCATGGCATGTCACTCGTCGGCCGGCGGTCGATGGGGCGCGCGCGGATCAGCCCGCAGCCTCCCGAATGGGGCGCGCGGCAGCCCGCGAATCGCCCGTAAGCCTGTGGATCAGCCCGCGGCCTCCGCGGCGACGCAAAACTCGTTGCCCTCCGGGTCGGCCATGACGACATGGTGCCCGTGGAACTCCGCCACGACCGTCCCGCCCGCCTTCACCAGCCGCTCGGACTCCGCCCGGACCCGCTCCCACCGCTCGCCGGGATCACCGTGACCGGGCACGCGGATGTCCAGGTGCAGCCGGTTCTTTGCCGTTTTGGGCTCAGGAACCTTGAGTATGGACAGCCGGGGGCCGGTGCCGTCCGGAGCGCAGAGCCACGCGGCGTCGTCCGCGGACTCCTCCTCCGGCAGGTCGAACTGCGCGAGCCACTCCTCGCGCGTGGCGAAAGGGGCCGGCGGCGGCTCGTCGACGTATCCGAGCGCCGCCTTCCAGAACGCGGCGAGGAGTTGCGCGTCCGCGCAGTCGAGGGTCAGATCGATTCTCACGGCCATGAGGAACCACTGTCCAGACTTCGTTCGGGCAGGTCAGAGGCAACAAATTCACTCAGGTAAATAATACTCAATGCTCTGACAAACGAAACTTGCGCCGATATTAGGCAATAACTTGGCTCAACAGGAATTCCGGGTAGCCATTGTGGAGATCGATCCGAGGTGGCGGCGAGCCACTCCGGACGGAGGTCATCCATGAGCGCCACCGAGGCGAGCCCGGCGGCTCAGAAGCTGCCGCTGACGACACTGACCGCCATGGTCGTCGGATCGATGGTCGGCGCCGGGGTGTTCTCCCTTCCGCGTAACTTCGCCCAGGCCACTGGCGTGTTCGGCGCGGTCGTCGCCTGGGTGATCGCCGGTGCGGGCATGCTGATGCTGGCCTTCGTCTTCCAGACGCTCGCCGTACGCAAGCCTGAGCTGAACGCCGGCGTCTACGCCTACGCCAAGGCGGGCTTCGGCGAGTATCCCGGATTCTTCTCCGCCTTCGGCTACTGGGCCAGCGCCTGCGTCGGCAACGTCTCCTACTGGGTGCTGATCAAGTCCACCCTGGGTGCGCTCGTCCCCGGCTTCGGCGAGGGGAACACGCTCGCGGCGGTCGCGGTGTCCATCGTGTGCGTGTGGGGCTTCCACTTCATGATCCTGCGCGGGGTCAAGGAGGCCACCGCGATCAACAAGGTCGTGACCGTGGCCAAGGTCATTCCGATCCTGCTGTTCGTGCTGATCCTCGCCATCACCTTCAAGTCCGGCACCTTCCACGCGAACCTGTGGGGCGACGGGCCGCTGTTCGAGCAAGTCAGGGCCACGATGCTGGTCACCGTCTTCGTCTTCCTCGGCGTCGAGGGCGCCAGCGTCTACTCCCGGTATGCGCGCAGGCGTGAGGACGTGGGACGGGCCACCGTGCTCGGCTTCCTCGGGGTGCTGGCCCTGTTCGCCTCGGTCACGCTCCTGTCGTACGCGGCCCTGCCCAAGGCGCGGATGGAGGGGCTGCGCCAGCCGTCCATGGCGGGCGTGCTGGAGTCGGCCGTGGGCACGTGGGGCGCGGTCCTCATCAGCGCCGGCCTCATCGTCTCGGTGCTCGGCGCCTACCTGGCCTGGACGCTGATGGCGGCCGAGGTGCTGTTCGTGGCGGCCAAGGACGACGACATGCCGGCCTTCCTGCGGCGCGAGAACCGCCACGGCACTCCGGCGGCCGCCCTCGTCCTGACCAGCACGCTGATCACCGCCGTGCTCGTCATCACGCTCTTCTCCGACGACGCCTTCACCTTCACGCTCAAGCTGACCAGCGCGCTGTCGCTGGTGCCGTACCTGCTGGCGGCGGGATACGCGGTCAGGCTCGGCGGCACCGTCAGGCAGCTCCTGGTGGCCGCGCTCGCCGTCATCTACACGGCGTTCCTCATCTTCGCCGCGGGGCTGGAGTTCCTGCTGCTGTCGTGCGTCGTCTACGCGCCCGGCACGATCCTGTTCGCCATCACCCGCCGCGAGCACGGCAGGCGCCTGTTCTCCCCCGCCGAGCTCGTCCTGTTCCTCGTGGTCACCGCGGGAGCCGTCGTCGGCGTCATCGGGCTGGCCACCGGCTTCGTGACCATCTAGGAACGATCAAGGAGACTGACATGTCCTACGGCGTCCACTCAGAGGTCGGCACGCTGCGCAAGGTCATCGTGCACCGGCCGGAGCTGAGCATGAAGCGGCTCACGCCCGAAAACCGCGACCACCTGCTGTTCGACGACATCCTCTGGGTCGACCAGGCCCAGCGCGAGCACGACGAGTTCGTGGCCGTGCTCCGCGAGCGCGGCGTCGAGGTCTTCTACCACCAGCAGCTGCTCGCCGAGGCGCTGGACAACGGTTTCGAGGCCAAGCAGCACGCCATCGAAGCGGCCGTCACCCATCTGACCGTGGGCCCGGCGCTGGTCGACGCCGTGCGCGAGACGCTCGCCGGGTGGAGCGGCGAGAAGCTCGCCACCCACCTCATCGGCGGCCTGACCAAGCAGGAGTACGGGACGTCCGCCCTGGACGACCGCTCGCTGGTGGCCGCCTCGGCCGACCCCGGCGGGTTCGTCCTGCCGCCCCTGCCCAACACGCTCTACCAGCGCGACCCGTCGGCCTGGTTGTACGGCGGCGTCTCGCTCAACCCGATGTTCTACCATGCCCGCCTGCTGGAGACCATGAACCAGTCGACGATCTACCACCACCACCCGATGTTCGCCCACGAGGACTTCGCCTACTGGTACCCGGCCGCCGGCGACGACGGGCGCTTCAACGAGGAGGACTACGGCACCTCCGCGATGGAGGGCGGCGACATGATGCCCATCGGGAACGGCGCGGTCGCCATCGGCCTGTCCGAGCGCACCAATCCGCGCACCGTCGAGCACGTCGCGCTGTCGCTGTTCGCGGCCGGCGCCGCGCAGCGCGTCATCGCCGTGGACATCCCGAAGCAGCGCTCCTGGATGCACCTCGACACCGTCTTCACCCTGCTGGACGCCGACAAGGCCACGGCCCACCCGCCGTTCCTGGAGACCGCCCGCACCTGGTCGCTGCGTCCCGGCGACAAGCCCGGCACGCTGGAGGTCCGCCAGGACGCCGACTTCATCGGCGCGGTGGAGGAGGCGCTCGGCCTGAGCCGGCTGGAGGTCATCCCGACCGGCGGCGACGACTTCCAGCAGGCCCGCGAGCAGTGGGACTCCGGCAACAACTTCTTCGCCGTGTCGCCCGGCGTGGTCATCGGCTACCACAAGAACCAGTTCACCAACCGCAAGCTGCGTGACCACGGCGTCGAGGTGATCGAGATCGAAGGCTTCGAGCTGGGCAAGGGCCGCGGCGGCGCGCACTGCATGACCTGCCCCATCCAGCGCGACGCCGTCTGACTCCGCTGACCGGCTACCGCAGCCGTACCGGACCGAACAGGCCGGTGCTGCGCTGGCCGGGGAAGACGAAGTGCGTGGGGCTGATCTCGTCCATGTACGGCCCCAGCGTCCCGAGCACCAGGATCTCGAGCACGTTGTCGCCTTCGTCCAGCTCGACGTCGAACGTGTACGGCGAGCACACCCGCACGCCGCACGGCCGCCCGTTCACCGTCGCCTCCGCGGTGCCCCTGACCCGGCCCAGGTCCAGCAGGGCGGATCCGGCGGCGGCCGTGACGGTGGTGCGGTAGCGCACGCCGCCGCTGTACCCGGCCAGGCCCTGTTCCTCCCAGTCGCCGAGCCGCATCCGGCCGGGCCCGCAGGTGAACCGGACGGGCCCGTCGAACGCGGCTCCTCCCTGCGCGCCGGGCACCGTGGCCACGTGCAGCTCAACGGGGCCGCCGTCGAGCCGGCCGCGCACCTCGACGGGGCCCGCGGCGCTCACCTCGACCGCGGTCGCGCCGGGCGGCGGATCCACCAGGAACACCTCGGTCCGCACCCCAGCGTCCGGCACGGCGTCCGCCCTGTTGTCCGGCGCTGGGTCCGATGCCGCGCCCGGCGCTGGGTCCGATGCTGGGTCCGGCGCTGGGTCCGGCGCTGGGTCCGGCGCTGGGTCCGGCGCGGCGAAGGTGGCCGGCAGGGCGGTGGGGCGGCCGTCGAGCCAGCCTGCCTCCGGCAGCGGGTGCGGGCGGGGCCGCAGGTAGAGCGCGGCGGGGTCGCCGTGCTGGCGGCGGCGCACCTCGGGCGGGCGCGACGCCGTGCCCTCCCCCTGCACCCAGCCGGGCCCTGACACGGCCAGGCCGTCCACCAGGACCCAGCCGCCGGACTCGATCCTGATCGTGTTGCCGCCCGCGCGCAGCAGGTGGGAAACGTCGTAGCGGCGCACCCGGGGGATGTCGGCCTCGGCGTAGGGGTCGAAGCCGCCCTGCCGGCCCACTTCCAGGCCGTTGACCAGCACCCGGCACGACGCCGTGGAGGCCACCTGCAGCACGTCATGCGGGCCGGCCGCGGCGTGCACGGTGGTCTCCAGCGGCGTGCCGCCGATCCACTCGGGCCGGACCGCGTCGGCGGGATCGGCGACCAGGCAGGCGTACGCCCGCAGGTCGAGCTCCTCGTCGGGCACCAGCAGCAGCTCCAGCAGGTGCCGGCCGGGCTCGACGGGCGTCCGCGTGACGGCGGCGTACCCGGCGTCGTCGAGCGGCAGCTCCACGCCGTCGAGCCACAGGGTCTTGGCGGCTCCAGCGCCCACGGCGAGCCAGGCCGCCGGGCCCGGCGGCACGGTGAGCAGGGTGCGGAAGCGGGCCTCGGAGCCCGCCCCGGCCCGGCCGAACGCCAGGAACTCCATCGGGACGTGCCCCTTCGGGCCGAGCGTGTCCCGGTGCACGGGATCCTTGCGCAGCCCGCGGGAGGCCGACCACACCGAGGGCGTCCAGGGGCCGTCGCCGACCCGCTGCTCCCCTCGTGGCCCGAACGTCACGTCCACCGGCTCGCCGTCCGGCGTGCGCAGCGTCCAGCACTCGACAGCCACGCCCGCACCGGCGCCAGAGCCAATGCCTGCACCGACGCCTGCACCGGCGTCCGAGCCGGTGTCTGCACCGACGCCTGAGCCGGTGCCTGCGCCGAAGTCGGCCCAGGTGTCGTCCAGGGTCGGGACCAGCTCGACGTCCCACTCGTCCCCGAGGTCGATTTCCACCGGGTACGGGGTCCGCGGCGGTGCCGGCTCGGCGTGCGTACCGTCGAACACCAGCAGCGCGGCCGGCCCGTCGTCGAACGGCACCACGACCTCCACGTCGTCCCCGTGGCGCGTGTGCGGCAGCGGGCGCGGCTCGCCCCCGTCGAAGAGGCGGGCCAGCAGCGGGGTGCCCGAGACCCCCCGGACGGTGATCCGCATGTCGCGGGCGTACCTGGCGGGGTCGAAGTCGATGACGGCGTCCAGCCAGCCGAGGTCCACGCCGCGCTCGCCGGGCCGTCCCACGCTGATCCTGCTGGCCATGGGGGCCGCGGCCGTCAGGAACACCAGCGTGCTGTCCCCCGCCTCGCGCACCAGCGCGGGCACCGGCGCCTCGACCCGGCGGGGCAGCCCGGCCAGCGCCTCGCCCAGACCGGCGGCGGACTCGGCGTAGCGGATCCGCCCCGCGTCGGCGCAGGCGCGCAGGGCGTCGGGGACGGCGCCGACGGCGACGAGCAGCCCGCCGGCGGCGGCGAACTCGCCCAGCCGGGCGGCGAGGTCCTCATCGAGCTCCGTGACGGCGGGCAGGATGATCGCGCGGTAGGCCTCGGTGGACACGGCCAGCCGCCCGTCGTCCACGCTCGCGCGCCGCACCGAGTCCTCGTCGATCACGTCGGCGTCGAGGCAGAGCCGGTCGAGCACGCCGGGCTCGGTGGCGAACCACGCCATGTCGCCGACGATCTCCCGATAGACCCGCTGCGCCCGCGCGGCCGACGCGGAAACCCCATCCGGCCCCGCATCCACCGACGTGCCAGCCCCGTCCAGCGCCGTTTCCCCGGACGCGGCAGCCCCGTCCGGCGCCGGGCCTGCGGGCGTGGCGGTCCCGTCCAGGCTCGTGCCCGCCTGGGCGGTGGCCGTGGGGAGCAGGACCGCGACGTCGCAGGCGTGCCGGCCCTGCGAGAGGGCGGCGCACAGCCGGGTGACGGCGTCGGCGAAGACGCGGTGGTGCCGCCAGTACGGCTGGCGCCAGTCGGTGGACGGCGGCGCCCACTCCCACCAGCCGCGCCGGGTGGTGTAGTAGACCGCGTGCGGGTTGTACAGGGTGGCTCCGGCCCGCAGCCAGGGCAGCAGCCAGTCGAAGGTCTCCTCCAGGGTGCCGCCCCAGCCGCTGGAGTGGAACGCCTCGATCCAGGTGCGCGGCCGGCCGTACAGGTGGGCGAGCGAGGAGTGCAGGCGGGCGTCGCCGTGATGGTCGGAGCCGGGCGCGCTGAACCACCGGTGCGTGCTCGTGTAGTCGGCGTAGAGCTGCACGCCCTCCACCGGGTGCCCGGCGCGGGCGGGGTCCTGCTGGTCGCAGCCGTTCAGCAGGCCGTGGCGCTCGTGCCAGCGCGCCAGGGGCCGGAAGAACGCCTCTTCGGCCAGCTCGGCCCTGGTCCGCTGGTACGCCTGCCAGTCCGGGTCACCGAGCGTGAACGGCGCCCCGCGCCGGGCCAGGTGCTCCTCGGCGAAGCGGGCCGACCAGGTGGGCAGGGTCGGCAGCTCGTCCTGGAACGACCCGGCGATGACCCGGCCGAACCAGTGCCCCACCCGCCGCTCGAACTCGCCGTGGACCCGGTCGAGCAGCACCGCGCACGCCTCGGGCGACAGGTAGTCGAAGCCCCGCAGCGACACGGACCCGTCGGGGGCCAGCCACTGCCCGGCGAACTCCGGGCGCTCGACCACCAGGCGGGCCTGCAGGTCGGCGCCGGAGAAGCCGAGCTGGTCGTAGAACCACAGGTACGCGCCCAGCTCGTGGGCGTCGGCGCACACCCCGTCGAGCAACTCCCACCACGCCTCCGACAGGAACGGCGGGTCGTCGGCGTCGGCCCCGAACGTCGGGCCCGAGGGCGCCAGGTTCAGGATGACGAGGTTGCGTACTCCCCCGGCCACCAGGCGTTCCATCTGCCAGCGCAGCCGGTCCGCGCGCAGCGGATCGCCGCTCCACCACCAGATGGCCGCCGGGGAGTACTCGCGGGGCGGCTCCTTGAGCAGCTCGAAGACGTTCATCCCTTGAGCCCGCTCGAGAAGCCCTTGATGACGTACCGCTGCAGCGCCAGGAAGACCAGCACGATCGGCAGCGCGCCGAGCACCAGGCCGGCGAAGACGAGGCCGTGCTGGGAGACGTACTGGCCGACGTAGGCGAACACGCTGACCGGGACCGTCTCGAAGCCGGAGCCGCCGAGGTAGATGAGCGGGGTGAAGAAGTCGTTCCAGATGAAGACGGCGTTCAGGATCAGCACGGTGCCGGTGATGGGCCGCAGCAGCGGGAAGACGACGCGGGTGAACGCCACCAGGTGCGAGGCGCCGTCGATCTGGGCGGCGCTGGCGTAGTCGCGGGGCAGCGCCCTGATGAAGCCGGTGTAGAGGAAGACGGTGAACGGGAGCTGGATGCCGGTGTAGAAGAGGATCATCCCGGCGTGCGTGCCGATCAGCCCGAGGTCGGTCACGAGCTGGTAGAGCGGGATCATGCCGAGCTGGAACGGCAGCACGATGCCCAGCAGGAAGAGGACGTACAGCCCGTACCCGAGGCGGGTCTGCACCCGGGCCAGGAAGTAGGCGGCGAACGAGCCGAGCGCGATGAGCGCGACCAGGCTGACCGCGGTGATCACCGTGCTGTTCACCAGGGACGGGCCGAGCGCCGCCGCCCCCCACGCGCTGCCGAAGTTGTCGAGCGTGGGCGGGTTCGGCAGGGCCAGCGGCGACTGGGAGATCTGCGCGGGGTCTTTCAGCGCCAGAGAGATCAGGGTGTAGACGGGGAACATGAACGCCACCGCCACCAGGATCATGACGATTTCCAGCAGGAAGGTCCTTCTCACGCGGTCACCTCCCGGCTGCGCAGGTAGTAGACCTGGACGAGGGACACGGCGGCCACGAACAGGGCGAGCACCAGGGCGATCGCCGTGCTGTAGCCGAACTTGCCGAACACGAACGCCTGCTTGTACAGCACCGTGGACAGGGTCTCCGTCGCGTAGCCCGGCCCGCCGTTCGTGGCGGCGAAGACCTGGTCGAAGAGCTTGAGTCCGCCGATCGTGGACAGCATCAGGTTGATGGTCACGGCCGGGGCGAGCAGCGGCCAGGTGACGTAGCGGAAGCGCTGCCAGGTGCCCGCGCCGTCGATCATGGCGGCCTCGTGCAGCTCCTTGGGCACGCCCTCCAGGCCGGCCAGGAAGATGACCATCGAGTAGCCGGCGTACTGCCACACGACCATGCCGGCGATCGACCACAGGGCCACCGACGGGTCGCCCAGCCAGTCCACCTCCAGGCCGAGCAGCCCGTTCAGACCGGCGGACGGGTCGGGGTTGTAGATGTACTTCCACAGGAACGCCACCATGACCGGGCTGACCACGACCGGCGCGAAGAAGACCACCCGGAGCAGTGCCCGGCTCTTCAGCTTCGCGTGCACGCCGAGCGCCAGCAGCAGGCCGACGCCGTTCTGGACGAGCACGATGGCCACGGTGAGCAGCAGCGTGTTGCCGATCGAGCCCATGGCCTGCTCGTCGCCCAGCAGCGTGCGGAAGTTGGCCAGGCCGACGAAGGACTTGTCCTGGCCGATTCCGCTCCAGTCCGTGAACGCGTAGAGCATGCCGCTGACCGCGGGATAGAGCACGACCAGCGCGTACACCACGAGAGCGGGCGCGGCGAACAGCCAGGGCGGCGCGGAGGCGTTGAAACGCCTCCGCGCGGCGCGGGCCTGCCGGGGACGGAATGCGGTCAGGGGGGTCACTTCTGGTACGCCTCGTCCATCTTCTTCAGGGCCTCGTCGATCGTGGACGTGCCGGCCAGCAGCTCCTGGATCACCGCGAGGTGCACCGGCTGCACCTCGGCGTTGGGCCACTTCTGGTCCATGAACGGCACGGCACGGTCCTTGGTGAACGGCAGGAACGACTGCACGGCCGGGTCGATCGACGACGAGGCGTCCTGCGTGAGCGGGATGGCGGCGATGGCCTTGGCCCAGGAGTTGATGCTCTCCTGCTTGCCGAGGAACTCGATGAACGCCTTGGCCTCCTCGGCGTTCTTGCCCTTGGCGCTGGCGCCGAGGCCGACGACCACGCCGGCCGGGATCCACACCGACGCGGCGTCGTCGGCGCCGGGCACGGGGAACATCGACAGGTCGTCGGGCGAGGAGGCGGCCTTGCGGAAGTCCGGCAGGACGGCCGACACCTGGATGGCCATCGCGGCCTTGCCGGTGGCCACCATCGAGGTCTGCTGCTCGAACGTGGTGCCGTTCGGCTTGTCGTTGAAGAAGCCGCGCTTCTGCAGCTCCAGGTACATCTCCATGGCCTGGCGCCAGCCGGAGTCCGCGAAGCTGGCCTGCCCGGCGAGCTGCTTGTCGTCGAAGGTCGGGTCCTTGACGTAGACGGTCGAGGGCACCAGCGCGTACGTGATGAGCTGGGTGACCCACGGCGTCTGGGCGCCCAGTGCGATCGGCACGACGCCGGACTTCTTCAGCTTGTCGCAGACCGCGAGGAACTCGGTCCACGTGGTCGGCGGCGCGTCGATGCCCGCCTTCTCGAAGATCTTCTTGTTGTAGATCGCGCCGATGACCGTCGAGCCGGCCGAGTACATGTACGTCTTGCCGTCGAGCTGGTAGGCGGGCTTGAACCCGGCGGGGATCGTCTGGGTCCACGCCTGGGCCGACAGGTCGGCCAGCAGCCCGGCCTTGGCGATCTGGGACATCGACATCGCGCTCCCGTTGCCCGGGTAGACGACGTGCAGGTCAGGTGCGTTGCCGGCGCCCAGCTGGGTGCGGATGGAGGTCTGCACCTGGTCGGTGGGCGCGTACGAGGTGTTGAGGTGCACGGCCGGCTTGACCTTCTGGTAGGCGGCCACCAGCTCGTCCATCGGCGCCTTCTGGTCGGCCACGCCGATGAACTTCAGCTCGGTCGCCGTCTGGCCGCCGCCGGTCGTGGCGGTGGTCTCCGGCTTGGTCGAGCACGCGGTCGCGGCCGCGGCCACGGCCAGACCGCCCATCATGCGGAAGAACTGGCCACGGCTGACTCTGGCGTTGTGCAGCAGGTCGGACATGCTATGTCTCCTCGGTCCATGCACAAGATGTGGTCCCCCGAGAGAACATCTATGCGAACGTTTTAATCGGGGCCGTGTGAGGGTGGCTCCGAAGCAAGATTGTTAACTTAACACGCACGATTGTTAAAACTGGTGGATGCCGGGAGAGTATGAGTCGCCCAAGTTGGGTGTCAAGAGTAGGATCCGCAGCCGTTCGAGAGGGTGGAGACCCAGAGTGAATCCGCGGCAGCACACCTCCAGCAGGTCAGCGCGATGGCACGGCATGGCCGAGCACATCGTGCGCCAGGGTTCGGCGTCGGTGACGGAGCTCGCCGAGAGTTTCGGCGTCAGCGTGATGACCGTCCATCGCGACCTCGACGAGCTTGAGCGCCAGGGCATGGTGCGCAAGGTCCGCGGCGGCGCCACCGCCCAGGCCAGCAACGTGTGGGAGAGCAACATCGCCTACCGGCTCAAGGCGTACACGGCGGAGAAGGACGCGATCGCGCGGGTGGTCACGGGGCTGATCGAGCCGGGCAGCTCGGTCATGCTCGACGACTCGACGACGGCGCTGGCCGTGGCCCGCCAGCTCGGCGACCTGGCGCCGCTGACCGTGGTGACGAACTTCCTGGAGGCGATCAGGCTGCTCGCCGGCCATCCCGACATCAGGCTCATCGCGCTCGGCGGCGAATATCACGCCACGCATGACTCTTTTCTCGGACTGGGCTGTGTGGACGCGGTCGAGGCGGTCAGCACGGACGTGGTCGTGGTCTCCACCTCGGCCATCTCGGAGACGTACGCGTTCCAC
The DNA here is from genome assembly GCF_005889725.1 of Nonomuraea zeae. GTDB lineage: Bacteria > Actinomycetota > Actinomycetes > Streptosporangiales > Streptosporangiaceae > Nonomuraea > Nonomuraea zeae. Next base: position 10,057 of record NZ_VCKX01000112.1, on the reverse strand, counting down.
CAGGAGCAGGAGATCGTGCTGGTCAAGCGGGCGATGCTGCGGGCCGGCGCCCGGCGGATCCTGGCCGTGGACGGGTCCAAACTGGCCAGGGTGGCGCTGCACCGGGTGGCCCCGCTGGCCGACTTCGACGTCGTCGTGGTCGACGCGAACGCCCCCGCGGATCTGCTCCAGCGGCTCCGAGACCACCACGCGCAGGTTCAGGTGGCCGAGATGTAACGCGCGGAGCTGTTATTTGTAACTTGCATCTTGTTAAGAGTCTGCCTGCTTGCTAGAAAGTGAGGGCTTTCGCCCCCCAGCTTAGGAAGCAGCATGCATCGTCCTACCCGGCGCTCGTTCCTCGGGCTCGGCAGTACCGCACTCGCTGTGGCCTTCACGACCGGCCTGGCGGATCCATGGACCGCGCACGCCGAGGTGAAGGGCGACTATCCCTTCCAGCTCGGCGTCGCCTCCGGCGATCCGCTGCCCGATCGGGTCATCCTCTGGACGCGGCTGGCGGTCAAGCCGCTGGAGCCACTCGGCGGGCTCCCGTACAACAAGATCAAGGTCGATTGGGAGATCGCCGAGGACGAGGCCTTCACGCGCCGCGCCGGGCACGGCTCGGCCTGGGCCACCCCCGAGTACGGCCACTCGGTGCACGTGGACGCGAAGGGCCTGCGGCCGGGCCGCGAGTACTTCTACCGGTTCAGGACGGGCGGCCAGATCAGCCCGGTCGGCCGGACCAAGACCGCGCCCGCCTACGGGAGCAGCCCTGAGGCGCTGCGGCTGGCCTTCGCCTCGTGCGCGTCGTGGCAGGACGGCTACTACAGCGCCTACCGCCACCTCGCCGACGAGAACCCCGACGTGGTCTTCCACCTCGGGGACTACATCTACGAGTACGGCATCGTCCCGACCGGCGGCAACCGGAACACGCCGGTGCCCGAGCAGTTCCGGGTGCAGTGCGACACCCTCGACCGCTACCGCGTCCAGTACGGCCTCTACAAGAGCGACCCCGACCTGCAGGCCGCGCACCACCGTGCGCCGTGGATCGTCACCTGGGACGACCACGAGGTGCTGGACAACTGGGCCGGCCCGTACGGCCCCGGCGGCGAGGTGAGCGAGCAGGACTACCTGGTCATCCGGGCCAACGCCTTCCGCGCCTTCTGGGAGAACATGCCCGTCAGGGTGCCCGCCGTGCAGGGCCCGGACGCGCGCATCTACCGCAGGTTCACCTTCGGGGACCTGGCCGAGTTCAACGTGCTCGACACCCGCCAATACCGCGACGACCAGGTCTGCGGCGACGGGCAGCAGGTGGACTGCGCCGACCGCCTCGACCCCGCCCGGCAGATGCTCGGCGCCGAGCAGGAGAAGTGGCTGCTCGACGGCCTGGACGCCACCCGCGCCAAGTGGAACGTGCTGGCCCAGCAGGTCGCCATGATCCAGCTCGACTACGACCAGGGACCGGCCCAGCGGCTCAGCATGGACCTCTGGGACGGCTACAAGGCCGCCAAGGACCGCGTGCTCAACGGCATGGTCGAGCGCGAGGTGAGCAACCCCGTGGTGCTCACCGGCGACATCCACTACAACCTGGCCGGCGAGCTCAAGGCGAACTTCGACGACCCCGCCTCGCGCGCGGTCGGCGTCGAGTTCGTCGGCACGTCCGTCAGCAGCGGCGGCAACGGCAACGCGAACACGGGCCTGCCGCCCGGCGGCAGCGACCCGGCCAACCCGCACCTGAGGTTCTCCAGCTACCAGCGCGGCTACGTCTCCTGCGAGGTCACCCGCAGCCAGTGGCGCGCCGACTTCAAGGTGGTCCCGTACGTGGACCGCCCCGGCGCCCCGGTCTCCACCAGGGCCAGCCTGGTCACCCTCGACGGCGCCCCCGGCCTGCACGCGCTCTAGGAAGGAACGATCATGCGTCACCTCACCACAGCGCTCGCACTCGCCGCCGCCACCGTGCTCACCACCACCGCCGCGGCCTGGGACCCCGAGCCGGCTCCCCCGTCGTCGGTGTCCGTCAAGGTCAAGCCGGGCACGTCCAAGGGCACGGGCACGCTCACCCCGATCGCGGGCGCCGACCGGCTGCTCGCCCCGCTCGGCGTGGACCCCGCCTGCCCCGCCAAGATCGAGATCGGCCTGCGCAGCGACGCGAAGAAGCCTCTCTACGCCACCATGCAGGTGGAGCTCGACCCGCCGCTGACCGCCTCCCGCTCCATGCTGACCAGCTACCTGCCGCCCGGCTACGAGCTGGGCGCGAAGCTGCTGGTCGCCGTCCCGCCGGGCACCGCCGAAGGCGAGTACGGCCTGCGCCTGCGCACCCCGTCCAAGACGCTGTCCGTGCCGGTCGAGGTCGTCCCCGTGGACCGGCTCGACAACGGCGGCAACCTCGCGCTGCGCCGTCCGGTCACCGCCTCGTCCCAGCACGTCAACGCCAACTACCCGGCCTGCAGCATCGTCGACGGCGACCGCTCGTCCAACGGCTGGGCCGGCGGCAACGGCTGGAACGACGCGACGAGCCGGACCTGGCCGGACACCGTGGCCGTCGCGCTCGGCTCGGCCCGGCAGATCTCGCGGGTGGACCTGTACACGCTGGACACCGAGCGCTATCCCGCCGCGTCGGTCGGGCTGCGCGACTGGGACGTCCAGGCGCAGGTCGGCGGCCAGTGGCAGACGGTCGCGCAGGTACGCGGGAACACCGCGGGCAGCGTGCGCTCCGACTTCGCGCCCGTGAGCGCGGACGCGGTCCGCATCGTCGCCCTGGCCTCGAACGGTGCGAACGACTACACCCGCATCATCGAGGTCGAAGTTCGCTGATGGAAGGAAGACCCGGATGAGCACGTTCACTCGCAGCACACCGCCTCGTGTCAAGGTGGGGCTGGTGGCCGGGGGGCTGGGGGCCTACTGGCCGCAGTTCCCCGACCTGCTCCCCCAGCTCCAGCGCTCGGCCGAGCGCGTCTCGGAGCGGATGCGGGACCTGGACGCGGAGATCGTGGACGTCGGGTTCATCTCCGACGCCCAGGAGGGCGCGGTCGCGGCCGAGAAGCTGCGTGCCGCGGGCTGCGACCTCATCGTCGGGTTCCTCACGACGTACATGACCGCCACCATGCTCGTGCCGATCGCGCAGCGCAGCGGCGCGCCGGTGCTGCTGATCAACCTGCAGCCGACCGAGTCGATGGACCACGCCACCTTCGACACCGGCCAGTGGCTGGCCTACTGCGGCGCCTGCCCGCTGCCCGAGATGGCCAACGCGTTCACGCGGCTCGGCATCCCGTTCCGCTCGGTGTCGGGCTATCTGGAGGACGAGCGGGCGTGGGCGAAGATCGGCCGGTGGGTGCGGGCGGCGGGCGTGCGCGCCGCGCTGCGCCGGGGCCGGCACGGGCTGATGGGCCACCTGTATCCGGGCATGCTGGACGTGGCCACCGACCTCACGCTGGTGTCGGCGAACTTCGGCGGGCACGTCGAGGTGCTGGAGTTCGACGACCTGCGGGTGCGCGTGGAGAAGGTCACCGACGCCGAGACCGGCGACCGGATCGCGCTGGCCCGCGAGGTGTTCGAGCTGGCCGACTCGGTGAACGAGGAGGACCTGGCCTGGGCGGCCCGCGTGTCGGTCGGGCTGGACCGGCTGGCCGAGGAGTTCGAGCTGGACAGCCTGGCGTACTACCACCGGGGGCTGGACGGCGAGATCCACGAGCGGCTGGGCGCGGGCATGATCCTCGGCGCGTCGCTGCTGACCGCCCGGGGCATCCCGGCCGCCGGCGAGTACGAGCTGCGCACCAGCCTGGCCATGCTCATCATGGACCGCCTCGGCGCGGGCGGCTCCTTCACCGAGTTGCAGGCGCTCGACTTCCACCGCGGCCACGTCGAGATGGGCCACGACGGCCCGGCCCACCTGGCCATCAGCGCCCGCAAGCCCCTCCTGCGCGGGCTCGGCGTCTACCACGGCAAGCGCGGCTGGGGCGTGTCGGTCGAGTTCGACGTGAAGCCCGGTCCCGTGACCGCGTTCGGGCTGCGGCAGGCCAGGGACGGCGGCTACGGGTTCGTCGTCTCGGAGGGCGAGGTCGTGGAGGGGCCGCTGCTGCAGATCGGCAACACCACGTCCAGGGTGGACTTCGGCTGCGACCCGGGAGAGTGGACCGACGCCTGGAGCGCCAGCGGCATCTCGCACCACTGGGCGCTCGGCACCGGCCGGCGCGCGGCCGACCTGCGGGCGACGGCCGACCTCCTCGGGATCGAGCTGACGCACGTCCAGCCGGAGCCTTCGGCTGACTAGAGCGGGGTGGAGCAGGTGCCGCGGGCCACGAAGGCGAGACCGTCGTACTCCTCGGCGAGGACCGTGGTCATGAAGGCGAGCTTGTAGGTGAAGGCGCCCGCCACCGCGCCGTAGCTCCGCATGTGGTGGCGGCTGCCGAGCCACTCGCGCACGGCCTCGGAGCGCGGGCCGCCGCGCAGGTCCACCACGTGGTCGCCGGCCCGGGCGGCGGCCAGGTGCGTCTCGATCGCCGCCGGGGTGGTGGCGGCGGGCACCCGGTGCCTGGCCGGCGGCCTGCGGATGCTGATCCGGCCGAAGCGCTTGCGGCGGGCCCGGAACTCGCCCTGCCCGAACAGCAGGCCGAGCGCGTAGTAGGCGGCCCCGTGCCGGCGGGCCAGGTGCTGCCCCATGGGGATGACGCCCGCGCGCTGCCCGGCCTGCGGCGGGATGGCGGCGCGGCTCTTCGCCACGTGGCCGTTGTGCGCCCACACGGCGACCTTCGCCTCGGGATCCCGCAGGAGGAGGTCCACGTTGTCGGCGAGGTAGGCGTCTCGCGCGGCGGAGATGGTCCGCTCGGGGTCGTGGTGCTGGTACGGCCTTCCGGCCAGATCGGCGCTCTGCCGCAGGATCCGGGCGTGCCAGCGGGCCTGGTCCACGCGCTCGGCGGCGTACCGGCCGGCCGGCTCGTCACCGGCCAGGAAGTCCTCCAGGCGGCGGGCCGCGTCGAGGCCGCCCGCCACCGGCCGGTCGAGGCCCAGGCGGAAGCCGTCGAGCGGGGCGAGCGGGCCGGTGAGCTCCGCGGCGCGGCCCGGCGCCGCCTCCTGGAGGAAGGCGCGCACCTCGCGCAGCGAGCCGGCGGCGTGCTGCGGGTCGATGCCCGCGAACCGCACCTTGCCCGGCTCCGGCGCCGTCCGGTTGTGCTCGCGCAGCCACTCGACGACCGCCAGCATCTCGGCGGTGTGCCAGGTCCAGAAGCCCAGTCCGGCCAGCGCCGCCGCGGCCTGCCCCGTGCCGTGGGAGACGTAGTCGTTCAGCACCCGCGCCGCCGAGGCGCTGGCCTCCATCGCCAGGGTGGTGAAGCCGAGCCGGCCGACGAGGAACTCCAGCAAGCGGTGCTTGAGCAGGAAGAACTCCCTGGTGCCGTGGGTGGACTCGCCCAGCCCCGCCACCCGGACCCCGGCCAGCACCTCCGCCAGCGGCTCCAGGTCGCCGGTGGGCGTGCCCGGCGTCAGGCCGCTCAGCGCCACCGCCCGCCCGGCGAGCCACTCCCCGACTTCCCCTGCCGCCACAGCGCTCCTCCCGCGTCGATCTCTGTCCTACCACTTCAGGGCGCGGCCGAGCGCCTGGCGGGATGGGCGGCGGCCGCTCGGCGGTCAAATGTTGCACCACGCTACGGCCGGCGCGTTTTGGACAACATGCGCGGTCAGGCTCCTGGACTGCATCGCCGGGCTCGGCGTGGTCGTCCTGGACCCGGCCAGCCCGACCGGTCTGAGCTGCCGGTACGGCACCTACAACGGCGGCCCCGTGGGCGGCGTCTAGCACGGCCGGACGTCTCCCCGCCCGGGCCCTGTGGCAGCCGGCCTTCACACACGCCGGGAACGGGACGTACACTTCGTAAAGTACGTACTTGACGTCTTAATGCGAAGTTGGCGCAAGTGAACCTTCCGGAGATCGAGTTCGTCGATCGCATGGGGCTGATCATGGAGCGTCTGGGCGGGACGCGCACGATGGGCCGCCTGTACGCGTGGCTCATGGTCTGCGACCCGCCCGACCAGTCCCTCACCGAGCTGGCGACGGAGCTGGGCGTGAGCAAGACCGCGGTCAGCACGGTCGCCAGGCAGCTGGAGCTGAGCGGGATGGCCGAACGCGTCCCCTCCTCCACGCGGGAGCACCGCTACCGGGTGGTCGCCGGCGGGTGGGCCCAGATCATGCGGGTCCAGTTCGCCATACTCAAGCAGAGCCTCGACACGCTCGACTTCGGGCTGTCGATCCTCGGCGACGACCGGCCCGGCCAGCGCAGCCGGCTGGAGGACACCCGGGAGTTCTTCGCCTTCATCCTGCAGGACTCGGACGAGATGTTCGAGCGCTGGAAGGAGTACCGCGAGAAGACGTCCTGACGTACATCAGCAGAGGGATCTTCAACCAAGGAGAGGCGATGTCAGACATCGTCGAGCGGTACGACATCCCCAAACAGCACTTCTGGCTGCACGGGCCCCGATCGGGCCCCCCGGTCGAGTTCGACGCCGCCAGCGGGCTGTGGAACGTCTACGGTTACCCGGAGCTGCACGAGGTCCTCGGCGACCCCGCGACGTACTCCTCCGACACCATGCGCGTGGTCCCCAAGGAGATGATGCCCAGCGGGGACGACTTCTCGCTGCAGGGCTTCATCACGCAGATCGACCCGCCGGAGCACGGCAAGCTGCGCAAGCTGGTCAGCAGCGCCTTCACCCGCAAGGTCGTGGCGGATCTCGAGCCGAGGATCGCCGAGCTCACCAACGAGCTGATCGACGCGGCGCGCGAGCGCGGCCGGTTCGAGCTCGTGAGCGATCTGGCCTACCCGCTGCCGGTCATCGTCATCGCCGAGCTGCTCGGGGTGCCCAGCAGCGATCGCGCCCTGTTCAAGCGGTGGGCCGACGCGCTGTTCCAGCGTGACGCGGAGGTCTCGCTCAACCGGTCCGCCGAGGAGCGCATCGCGGAGCTCGAGGCCACGATGAAACCGTGGAAGGAGATGTCCGCCTACCTCGCCGGCCACGCCGCCGAACGCCGGCGACAGCCGCGCGCCGACCTGCTCACCAGGCTGGTGGAGGCCGAGGTGGACGGCGAGCGCCTGCCGGACGAGCAGGTGGTCAACTTCGCGATCCTGCTCCTGCTCGCGGGGCACATCACCACGACGATGCTGCTCGGCAACACGGTGCTGTGCCTGGACGCCTTCCCCGAGCAGCAGGACGCGGTACGCGCCGACCGCTCCTCGATCCCGGCCGTCATCGAGGAGTCCATCCGCTTCCTGACCCCGTTCGCCGTCCTGGGCCGCGCCACCACCCGGGAGGCCGAGCTCGGCGGGGTGACGATCCCGGCCGACAAGATGGTCATGATCTGGCTGGCGGCCGCGAACCGGGATCCGCGCCAGTTCGCCCACCCCGACGTCTTCGACCCCCACCGCGACCCCAACCCGCACCTGGGCTTCGGCCGCGGCATCCACTTCTGCCTGGGCGCGCCGCTGGCCCGGCTGGAGGGGCGGGTCGCGCTGGACATCCTGCTCGACCGGTTCGGCACCCTGCGTACCGACCCGGACGACCCGGTGCAGCTCAACTCCACGCCGTCGTTGACAGGAGTGCGCCGCCTGCCGCTCCTGCCGGGGTGACACCGCCCGGCCGGCGTGATCACAGATTCGCGACGTCGCACCTCCGCCGCGAACGGACATGTCCCGCAGGAGGTCTAAGGGATATGTGCGCCGACTGACACTCTTCGCCCTGGCCTCCCTGCTCTCGCTCGCCGCCTGCGCCGCCGACCCGGCCCGCCAGGATGCGCGAGAGCAGGCCGGCCAGGTCGGCGAGTCGCTGAAAGGCGTCGACCCGTGGATTTCCGAAGACGTCGGCCACCTCCTCACGCAGGACACGAACCTCGCGGTTTTCGTCGCCTCCGGCGGTGGTGTTCCTGTGCTTCGACGTGGAGGCGACCTATCGTGCGAAACTGGACCGGTCAAGGGCGGGCATCAGGGACCGGCACGTCTCCGTCACCGAGGTCGGCTGCCCCCAGGGCCGGCCCCGCAGCTTCCCCGCGCCCGCCACGCTGCCGGACCGGACCAGTGCGTGGCTGAAGGAGCAGCTGCCCACGACCTTCGATCTAGACGCGGCCCGCCAGGCGGCAACGACTACGGCATCGACCTGCTCAAGCTCCACCTGGACCACGACCACTGACCCGCCACGGCTACCAGGTGACGGGCAGCTCGTAGACGCCGTAGACCTGGCCGTCGTGCTTGAACGGGATCCGCTCCAGCTCCGTGGCCAGGCGCAGCGTGGGGATGCGCTTGTAGAGGGTGCTGTAGGCGACCTGCAGCTCCATCCGGGCCAGCGGCTGGCCGAGGCACTGGTGGACGCCGAAGCCGAAGGCCACGTGGCGGCGGGCGTCGCGGCGGATGTCCAGCTCGTCGGGGTCGGGGAAGGTCTCGGGGTCACGGTTGGCGATGTCGTTGGGCATGATGATGCCCTCGCCGGCCTTGATGACCTGGCCGGCGATCTCGATGTCCGCGAGGGCGACCCGGCGGCGTCCGCTGTGGGTGATGTTGAGGTAGCGCAGCAGCTCCTCCACCGCACCCGCGACCAGCGCGGGGTCGTCGGTGTCGCGTAGCAGGGCGAGCTGGCCGGGGTTCTGCAGCAGGGCGAGGGTGCCCAGGGCGATCATGTTGGCGGTGGTCTCGTGCCCGGCGATCAGCAGCAGCACGCCCATCCGCGCCGCCCCCTCGCGGGTCAGCTCCCCCGTCTTGACCCGCTCGGCCACCTTGGACAGCAGGTCGTCCGCCGGGTTGGCGAGCTTCTCCCCCACCAGCTGGTCCAGGTATTCGGCCAGCCGGCCGCCGGCGGCGGCGCGATCCTCCGGAGTGGCGTCCCGCCTGATGATGATCTTGCTGTTCTCCTGGAAGAAGTCGTGGTCGGCGTACGGGACGCCGAGCAGCTCGCAGATCACCAGCGACGGCACCGGCAGCGCGAACGCCTCCACCAGGTCCACCGGCTTCGGCCCGGCGAGCAGGTCGTCGATCAGGTCGTCCACGATCTTCTGCACGGCCGGGCGCATGGCCTCCGTCCGCCTGACGGTGAACGGAGCCTGCACCATCCGGCGCAGGCGGTGGTGCTCGGGATCGTCCATCAGGATGAAGCTGACGACGTCGCCGCTGAAGCGGCCCTGGATCGGGTAGCCGGGGCGGGTGACGTCGGCGCTGACGCGGGGGTCGGCCAGCAGGGCCCGCTGCTCGTCGTAACGGGTCACCAGCCACGGGGTGGTGGCGTCCCACAGCCGCACCCTGGCCAGCGGGCCCTCCTTCTGCAGGGCGTGCAGGGCCGGCGGCGGGTCGAACGGGCAGCCCTTCGCCCTGGTGCCGGGGAACTGCGGGAGCGCGGCGGGATCGAGCGTCTCGGTCATGGGCTTACGTCCTTCCGGGAAATGGGTCTGCCTGCGGTCAGGTCCGGCTGCTCCGTCTCCGGAGTCACGGGTGCCGTCCACACCGCGACGATGGCGTCGATCAGGCCGGTCGCGGCGCCGTGCCAGGTGGCCCGCGGCGTCGGCCGGCCCTCGGCCAGCGCCTGTTCGCGATCGGCGCAGGCGTGCATCATCAGGTGGCTGGTCATGTCCTTGCGTTCGATCCGTACCGGCATCGGCAGGTCGGGCAGGCAGCGGTTGAGGCCGTCCAGGATCCGTACGAGCGCGGGCGAGGTGAGCGCTTCGTCGATCAGGATGTCGCGCATGGCCGGGTCGGTCATCACCTGGGCGGCGAAGCGGGCGAACCAGCTCGGCGTCTCCATGGCGGCCAGGTGCTCGGTGACCGGGCGGACCAGGCAGGCCACCCAGTCCCGCACGTCGGCCGAGCCCTCGGCCCGCGCCAGCATCCGGACGCGAACGCGCTCGATCTGCGCGGCGTGCTTGCGTGCGATGGCGCGCACCAGGTCGGCCTTGGTGCCGAAGTGGTAGCCGACCGCGGTGTTGTTGCCCTGGCCCGCGGCCTCGCTGACCTGGCGGTTGGAGACGGCGTACACGCCGTGCTCGGCGAACAGCCGCTCGGCGGCCGTCAGGATCTGCTCGCGGGTCGCGCCGGCCCGCACCCCCCGCCCGGTCATCGCC
>NZ_VCKX01000111.1 GCF_005889725.1 Nonomuraea zeae | reverse complement strand
GCCGCCGCTGACCCCTCACCCCCGGGAAGCCCGGTCGCCGTTGGTCTTGGGGGCCGGACTGCGGTGGTGCGGGCCTTTGAGGGAGCCGACCCTGCGACTCCGCCGTCCCCGGCCGACGTCGCCGATCTCGCGACCCCCGTGGGGCGCCGCTAGCATCGGCGGATGCCTGGACCGCCGACACCGCTTCCTCGCAGGATGCTGCGCTGGTCCCGGCGGCTGGCCGCCGTCGTCGTCAGCGTGTGCGCGCTGGCCGGCGTCGTACGCCTGGTCGCCCCCGCCACCGCCGCCTCCTCAGCGGATGAGCCGCCAGGGGTGCGGCGGCAGCTGGCGTTCCTGCGCGCGGAGCTGGACTCCGGCGCGGGCGAGCAGGCGCAGGCGCTGTTCCCCGAGGGGTATTTCTTCCTGCACGTCCTCTACGGCCTGACCTGGGTCGAGCTGGGCATGCGCGACCAGGCGGGCGAGCGGGAGGCGGCGCTGCGGGAGGCGCGGTGGGCGCTGGGGCGGCTGGAGTCCCCGGCGGGCCGGGCGCCGTTCAGCCCGGACCTCACCCCGTCGTACGGCGTCTTCTACCGCGGATGGTGCAACTGGCTGCGCGGCGGGGTGCTGAGCCTGCAACCGGCCGGCCGCCGGGACCCGGCCGAGCTGCGGCGCTTCGAGTCGGACTCCGCCGAGCTGGGCGAGACGTTCGACGACTCCGGCTCCCCGTACCTGGCGGCGTACCCGGGTCAGGCCTGGCCGGTCGACTCGACCGTGGCGATGGCGTCGCTGCGGCTGCACGACAGGCTGGCCACGACGCCCCGCTACTCGCGCACCACCGCCCGGTGGCTCCAGTCCGTACGCGCCCGGCTCGACCCCCGGACGGGACTGATGCCCCATCGCGTCGAGCCCGGCACCGGCGAGCCTGCCGAGGTCGCCAGGGGCAGCTCGCAGAGCATGATCCAGCGTTTCCTGCCGGACATCGACCCCGCCTTCGCCGCCGAGCAGTACACCCGCTTCCGCGACCGCTACGTCGTCACCCCGCTCGGCCTCGGACCGGCCGTGCGCGAGTACCCCGAGGGCATGGACGGCCCTGGCGACGTCGACTCGGGCCCGCTGCCGCTCGGCGTGAGCCTGTCGGCGACCGCGGTCACCTTGGGCGCCGCGCAGGCGCACGGCGACACCCCGCTCGCCTCGGCGCTGGCCAATTACGGGGAGCTGGCCGGGCTGCCGCTCGACACGCCGTGGACCAAACGGTACGCGTTCGGCCTGCTGCCGATCGGTGACGCGTTCCTGGCCTGGTCGAAGACCGCCCGCCCCTGGGTGGCGAGCCCGCCGGCGCCACCCGGAGCGAGCGTCGCCCCATGGTGGCGCGTCCCGCTGCTGGCGCTCCTGGCCCTCGCCGGCACCGCCCCCTGGCTGCCCGCGCTGAGACGCCGTGGACGCACCCGGCGTCCCTGACCGCTGCCAGCCCAGCTGCCTCATGCTTCATGGGTTTGTGTGCACTTTTACGTATTCGGCGGCTGGAGGCCGGAGCCTACTGAGTGCCGGGGGCCCAGAAGGAGAACTGGGATGAGGAAGATCGGCACGTCGGCGCGGCCCATCGGGCTGTTGCTCGCATTCACGCTCACCATCCTCTGCGGCGCGCTCACCGGCACGGCCTCGGCCGCCGTGCCGGGGCTGCAGATCGTGTCCGTGACAAGCTCCAGCAACTCGGACTTCTCGAAGGGAGTCTTCGCGGACTGCCCGAGCGGGAAGCAGGTCCTCGGCGCGGGGGGATCGGTCAACCAGGGCGGCAGCAAGGTGGTGATGGACCAGATCGTGCCCAGCTCGGGGCTGACCCGGGTGACGGTGTCCGCGCGGGAGACGGAGGCCGGCCTGGCCACCAACTGGTCGGTCACCGCGTACGCGATCTGCGCGAACCCGGTCGCCGGGCTGGAGCGGGTCACCGCGACCTGGTCCGCCGACTCCTCGGCTGCGAAGAACGTGACCGGCTCGTGCCCGGCGGGCAAGAACATCACCGGCATCGGCGGCTCGATCGGTGACGGAGAGGGCGAGGTCCTGCTCGAAACGGTCGCGCCGCTGATCACGATGACCTCGGGGCGGACGAGCGCGGCGGAGGACACGACCGGGTTCGCCGGCGACTGGTCGCTGACGACGTACGCGATCTGCGCCTCCCCGCTGCCCGGCCAGCAGGTGGTCGTCACGCACGGCCCGGACGACTCGGCCGGCATCAAGGACGCGCAGACGGCCTGCACCGGTGGCACGCGGACGATCGGGGTCGGCGGAGCGGTGTCGGTGCCGCCGCCCACGCTGGGCGCGCAGGGCAAGGTCGTGATGAGCCACGTCGTTCCCGTCACGTTGCCGCACGGCGCGCTGAGCAGCGGTAACGAGGTCGCGGGACAACCGTCGGCGTTCGTCTGGCACGCCTCGGCGTACGCCGTATGCGCCACGCCGTGAACGCGCGCGGCCGGGCCGCCGGCCCACGGCGGCGCCCGGCCGCGGGTGGCAAGGTAGGACGCATGAGCCAGCCGACTGTCCCGGACCGGGAAGCGCCCTCGATCACCTGCGACGAGCCGGGTTCGTTCCCCTGGCAGGTCTTCCACGTGCGCCATCCGGCCCTGATCCGCCGCCTCCTCGAGGCCCTGCCGTACGGGCAGGCCGAGCGGCAGGCGTTCGCCGCGCTGCTGCGGGAGTCGCAGCACGACCAGGTCGCCGCCCTGTCCCCGGAGGCGCCGGACTTCGAGCTGTGGCAGGTGTGGGGCAAGGAGCAGTACGGCCGGCCGTGGCGGCAGCAGGGCTTCCTGTGGTCGGAGTCCTACTTCTACCGCCGCCTTCTGCAGGCGGGTGGCTATTTCGGCGACGGCGGATGGCGCGGGGTTGACCTGTTCGCGCCGTTCAAGCACGCCGAGCTCGACGCCCCCGCCTTCACCGGCGACCTGGCCGCGCTCGATCGCCAGCACGCGCTCGCCGACGGGGAGCGGGAGCGGTCGCTGCTGATGACGGCGGTCTGGGGCAACCTGGCCGACCTGGGGTTCACGATCGCCGGGAAGGAGACCGGCGACACGGGCGCGCTGGCCGCCGACGATTCCGACCGGCTGTGGAAGCTGCTGGACGGCGGCCTGGTCACCGTGGTCGCCGACAACAGCGGGCGCGAGCTGCTGGCCGACCTGGTCCTCGTGGACCACCTGCTGGCCGCGGGGCGGGCGCGCGAGGTGAGCCTGCTGGTCAAGCCGCAGCCGTACTACATCTCCGACGCCACCCCGAGCGACGTGCTGGACTGCCTCGACCGGATGACCGGGGCGGCGGGGGCGGCGCCCAGGATCGGCGGCCGGCTCAGGCAGGCGCTGCGTGACGACCGCCTGCGCCTGCGGGCGCACCCCTTCGGCTGCGCGCCGCTGGGATACCGGGACATGCCGGGCGATCTGCGCGAGGAGTTCGCCGCCTCGACGGTGACGATCATGAAGGGCGACCTGAACTACCGGCGGCTGGCCGGCGACCGGCTCTGGCCGCCGACGACCCCGTTCGCCGAGGTCACCGCCTATTTCCCGGGCCCGGTCGCGGCCCTGCGCACGGTCAAGTCCGAGGTCGTCACGGGCCTCGACCGGCGCACGGCCGCCGAGCTGGAGGCCGCCGACCCGTCGTGGCGCACCAGCGGCACCCACGCCGTCATCCAGGTGGCCACGCCCCGCGACCGGGAGTGATTTGCCCTCGCGACCGGGAGTGCGGGGACGATCGCGCACCGCCCGCCGTTGCGGCAATTAGGGATGGCCTAGTATCCGCTTTATGTCGCTACACCTCCCGCCGGCCGACACGGAACGATCCCCTCTCACCGGATGGACCCGCGCACACTGGGAGGCGGTGGCGGACCACCTGCTGGCCTCCGTGGTCCCGTACGCGACAGACGGCTACGCCCAGTACCGCCTGCCGGGACGGACGAGCCGCTCGGGTCCGGTCAGCGACGGCCTGGAGGGGTTCGCGCGCACGTTCCTGCTGGCCGCGTTCCGGATCGCCGGAGCGCGCGGCGCGGTGCCGGCCGCCCTGCTGGAGCGCTACGCCGGCGGGCTGGTGGCCGGGACCGATCCCGCGCACCCCTACGCCTGGCCCGCGCTGGCCGACATGTCCCAGCAGCTGGTGGAGGCGGCCTCGGTGGCGCTGGCGCTGCACGAGACCCGCCCCTGGCTGTACGACCGGCTGACCCCGGCCCAGCGGGAGCGGGTGGTGTCGTGGCTGGCCGGGTTCATCGGCAAGCGCACCCCCGACAACAACTGGGTGCTGTTCCGGGTGATCGTGGAGCAGTTCCTGGCCGAGGTCGGCGGCCCGCACCGGCCGGAGGAGATCGACGGCGGCCTGGAGCGGATCGAGGAGTGGTATGCCGGCGACGGCTGGTACTCCGACGGTAAGGGCAAGAACTTCGACTACTACGCCGGCTGGGCCCTGCACCTCTACCCGTCGCTGTGGGCGCGCATGGCCGGCGACACGGACCGCCAGGAGCTCTACGCCGCGCGGCTGCACCGCTTCCTCGGCCAGTACCAGCACTTCTTCGCCGCCGACGGCGGGCCCGTGCACCAGGGGCGCTCGCTGACCTACCGGTTCGCGACGGTGGCGCCGCTGTGGCTGGGCGCGCTGACCGGCGCCTCGCCGCTGCCGCCCGGCCGGACGCGGCGGATCGCCAGCGGCGCGCTGCGCCACTTCGCCGAGCGCGGCGCGCCGGACGAGCGCGGCCTGCTCACCCTCGGCTGGTACGGCCCGTTCCTGCCCCTCACCCAGGACTACTCGGGCCCGGCCTCGCCCTACTGGGCCAGCAAGGCGTTCCTCGGCCTGCTGCTGCCGCCCGAGCACCCGGCCTGGACCGCCAGGGAGATCGAGGCGCCCGTGGACCTGGCCGACCAGACGGTGTCCATGCCCGCACCCGGCTGGCTGCTGCACGCCACCGCGGACGACGGCATCGTACGGCTCGTCAACCACGGCAGCGACCGCGACCGCGTCCAGGAGGCGGGAGGCACGCCCGATCCCCACTACCTCAAGCTCGCCTACACCACGCACACGGGCCCTGAGGTGGGGGAGAAGGCGCGGGGCGCGGACAATCACCTGGCCGTCGTGGCCCCCGACGGGACCTTCTCGCGCCGGCGGCGCATCCAGCCGCTCGCCCTGTCCGACCGGTTCGCCGCCTCCGCCTACCGGGACGAGCTGCCGGCGGGGCCCGTGCACGTGGTGACGGCCTCGGTCGTCGACGGGGCCGCGGAGATCAGGATCCACCAGGTCACGGCCCCCGCAGGGCACCAGGTCAGGGACGGCGGCCACGCGGTGGCGGCGCCCGCCCCGCTCGACCTGCACGACGGCTCGGGGCTGGCGCTGGCGCGGCGCGCGGACGGGCTGACGAGCGCCGTACGAGCCCTGCGCGGCTACACCGGCACCGGGCTCGTGACCGCGCAGGGCGCCAACGCCTACGGCGCGCACTCGGCCACGCCCTACGTCGTCGCCGACGCCCATCCGGGCGGGACGGCGGTCTACATCAGCCTCGTGTGGCTCGCCGCGACCGGCCAGGAGCCGCCCACGCCGGACGTACGCGTCGAGGGCGACCGGGTCACGCTGTCCCTGCCCGGCGGGGACAAGGTGACGGTCCGCCTCGGCGACGTCCCCTCCTGCGAACGCTGAGCGGGCGGGAGCGTCAGACCAGCCCCACCATGAAGCCCTCGTCCCGGATCCCCAGATACGCGGCCGGACGCCACTGCCGCATCGCCCGCTCGATCACCGGGATGTACTTGGGGTTCGAGCCGAGCGGCAGCCGGTAGCCGTTCTCGACCGTGTGGAACTCCCACAGGTGCTCCATCTCCGGGTGGCGCGAGCGGAAGCCCGCGTCGGCGGGGAACAGGTCGAGCCGGACCATCGTCTTGCGGAACAGGTAGTCGGCCGGTTTGACCCGGCGCTGCCGCGTGCGCGAGATGCCCACCCCGGACAGCTCGCCCCACGGCACGGCCCAGGGCCGGCCCTGCGGATCGTCCCAGCGCACCCCGAACCCGTCGAGTACGAGCCTGCGCGGCCGGCTGACCCTGCGCCAGGCGATGATCGGCGACAGGCCGATGAGCAGGAAGACGAGCCCGAGTATCGCGACCACCACCCCGGTGCCCGCGCCGCCCGTCACCTGGCCGGTGAGCGCCGAGAAGATCGCCATGAGCCCGATCACGCCCGCGACGGAGCCGCCGGCCAGCGCCTTCACCTTGGCGTCGCCGCCGACGTCGAGCACCGCGGCCTGCGGCGCGAAGCCGGCGTGCTGGGGTCCCGGGCGCTGAGGGCCGGGCTGCTGAGGGCCGTACGTCATGAAAAATCACGTTAGCCCGTCACCCGGAGATCTTGGTCAGTGCCGCGGAGAGGGCCTGGTCGACCGTGTGGTGCACGGACAGGTGCGCGTGCACACCGGTGATCTCCATCAGCCTGGCCGGGACGGCCTGCAGGGCGGCCAGGCGGAGCTCGCCGCCCTGGCCGAGACAGTCCTGATGGCAGCTCAGCAGGGCCCGCAGGCCGCTGCTGTCCATGAATGCCAGCCCGGCCAGGTCGAGCACCACCTGATCGGCCGGTCGCTGACGGCTCCGGCACAGGTAGTCCGCCACCTTGGCGTGATTGGTGATGTCCAGCTCACCGGTCACGGAGATCACCGTCACTCCGGGCAGGTGCTGGTGGGCCAGTGTCAGTTCGGCAGCCATAGCCGTCTCCCCGTTCTACGAAAGAAGGCAGACCCAGGAGGCGCATCAGACGGTCGATCTGGTGCGGTGTGTCGCGGATGACGGTGGGACCGAGGCCGGCGAAGAAGGAGAGCGCCCGTACTCCCGCGATGTCGGCGAACGCGACCTGCCCGAGGTCGACGACGAGGCGTTCATCGATGTGCCTGGCCCGGTCGAGGGTACGCAGCAGCTCGGCGACATTGGTTCGGTCGATCTCGCCGACGATCCGGACGACGGAGTGGCCGGGTGTCACGGTGCAGGTGACGTGCAGCATGTCATCGAGATAGAGCAGCTGCTCGGGCCCGGCCAACGTGTGTGCCCGGTCTGGCGGACGCACGCCGGTCACGGAGTACGTCCGAGGTGTGTCGTCGTGGCTACGCACGGCCTGTGTGACATCGCAATTCCCTGATCACGCTGACAGTCGGCGAGAGCGAACCGGTCGAGTTCAGGCTATCTTCGTAGGAAGATTACCTGAATAGCTTTTCTGTAGAAAATTTTCGGCCAAGGATCATCGGCGTCCCGCCCGCGGACCCGCCGCTCTGGTGCCGGGAGGAGCAGCAGGATCATGGATCATGTGACCGAGCAGCGTTCCGGGTGGACGTTCCTCACCAATCATGCGCGCGTGCTGCTGGCCATCGCGGCCGACCCGATGGTGCGGGTGCGTGACATCGCGGCCAACATCGGCATCACCGAGCGGGCCGCGCAGGGCATCGTCAGAGATCTGGAGGAGGCCGGCTACCTGCGGCGCAGCCGGGTCGGGCGGCGCAACCGCTATCAGATCATCCCGCACCGCCCCTTTCGCCATCCCGCCGAGGGCGACATGCCCGTCCAGGCGCTCATCGACCTCTTCACCCACCGCGACCAGCCCGGCGCCGTGGCGGAAGGCGGCTAGACGTCGCGGGCGCGGTAGGTGTCCTCGATGCTCGCCCCGCTCTCCAGCCCCCAGCTCACGATGCGGCCGGGGCGCAGCAGGATCCGCGGCAGGCTCCCCTCGACGGCCTCGGCGCGCCCCCGCACCTCCACCCCGCGCGGGCGCCACGGCGGCAGCACGTCGTCGATGACCAGGGCCGCGACGCCGGTCCGCAGCACGTCCCTGAACTTCTTCGACCGGCCGAAGTTGCGGCCGCTGATCTCGATGACCGTCCCCGCGGCGTCCAGGGACCAGCCCACCGGCGCCACATGCGGCAGGCCGTCGGGTCCGACGGTGGCCAGCCGCCCCAGCAGCTGCCCGGCGCGCAGGTAGGCCAGCTCGGCCGCGCTGAAGACGCTCATGCGCGCTCGCTCACGGGCTGGGCGGCGACGGTCGCGGCGCCGCGGCGTACGGCGAAGGGCGAGATCGCGACCCCCAGCACGGCCACGGCCGCGGCCAGCCAGAACAGGCCGGTGAAGGCGGAGCCGGGAACCGGCCCCGTCCCGCCGGTGGCGACCACGGCGGCGGCGAGCTGGCTGCCGACGACGCCGCCGACCGTGCGGATGATGTTGTTGATGCCGTTGGCGGTGCCGGTCCTGGCCGGCGGCACGATGTCGGAGATCAGCTTGGGCAGTGCCCCCATGACCAGGCCCGACCCGGCGCCGACCACGCCGTAGAACACCAGGTGCTGCCAGTAGTCGGCATGAGCGAGGGCGAGCAGGGCCGAGCCGGCCGCGAAGATCGCGAATCCGCCCGCGAGGGGCCAGCGCGACCCGAGCGCCGCCGAGATCCGGCCGAGCGCCAGGCCCGCCGGGATGATGGCCAGCATGCCGGGCAGCATCAGCAGCCCCGCGACCGTGATCGAGGCCCCGAAACCGGTCCCGTCCGCCCCCGGCTCCTGCTGGGCGAACATGGGCAGCGCCAGGTAGAAGAAGTACGATCCCGCGCCGAACACCAGGGCGGCGGCGTGCGTGGCCAGCATCGGCCGGTCGGTCAGCTCGGCGACGTCGATGAGCGGGTCGCGCCTGACCCGTTCCACCGCGATGAGCACCGCGACCAGCACCGCGCCGAGCGCGAACAGGCCCAGCACGCCCGCCGACGTCCAGCCCCACGAGGGCCCCTGGGTGAGGGCGAGCAGCACCGCGACGAGGCTCAGGCCGAGCAGCGCCGCGCCGACCAGGTCGAGCCGGCCCGCGGCGGCGGGCCGGCCGCCCGGCACCCACCGGGCCACCATCGCGAGGCTGATCAGCGCGAGCAGCGCCCCGAGCACGAACAGGAACCGCCACGACAGGTGGTCGGCCAGCAGCCCGCCGACCACCAGGCCGGCCCCCGCCCCGGCCCCGACGATGCCGGAGACCAGCCCCATCGCGGACGGCAGCCGCTCGCGGGGCAGCGTCTCGCGCAGGATCGCCATCGACAGCGGCACCAGCGCCAGCGCCGCGCCCTGGACGACCCGGGCGGCGATGAGCTGGCCGACGTTCTGGGCCGCCGCCGCGCCGGCCATCCCGAGGGCGTTGGCGGCCAGCACGCCGATCATCACCCGCCGCCGGCCGTACAGGTCGCCCATGCGGCCGAGCAGCGGCGTCAGCACCGCGCTGGACAGCAGGAACGCGCTGAGGATCCAGGCCGACCACGTCGGAGTCGTGCCCAGCTCCCGGGTCAGCAGGCCCAGGGCGGGGACCACCACCGTCTGCATCAGGGAATAGCCGAAGACGGCGGTGACGAGCGCCGGCACGATCCCGGAGCCGCGGGCGTCCGGAGACATGGTCATGGAACGCACCCTTTCCAAATAGTTCGACATAGCGAATAGTGCGTGATGCGAACTAAATTAGTTGGTGGCACGAACCATCGTCAACCCGGATTTGTCCCCCGATGTCCGTTGACAGATAAACCTAGTTTTCCTACTGTTTGACTAGGTATTGCATCGGGACGAGGAGTCCAGCCATGACCGCCGCCTCCACAGGAGTGCCGACCTACGCCAGCCCGGTCGACCTCGACACCTACGGTCCGTACGGACCGGGCCGCCTGCACACCTCCGCGGGCTGGGACCGGCCGATCTACCCCTTCCAGGGCCGCGTGACCGCCGACGGGTCCAGTGGTTTCCGCGCCGAGCCCGGCCGCTACCACCTCTACGTCGCCTGGGTCTGCCCGTGGGCCCAGCGTACGGCGATCGTGCGAAAGCTCAAGGGGCTGGAGGAGGTGGTGTCCCTGTCGTACGTGGACGACGAGCGGGACGGCCGCGGCTGGGCCTTCCGCGAGCGCCGCGGCGCGGACCCCGTCAACGGCTTCGCCTTCATCGAGCAGGCCTACGACGCGACCGAGCCCGGCTATCCCGGCCACATCTCGGTCCCGGTGCTGTGGGACCGCCAGACCGGCAAGATCGTCAGCAACAACTTCCCCGACATCACCATCGACCTCGGCACCGCGTTCGACGAGTGGGCCGGCGCCTCGGCCGACCTCTACCCGCGCGCGCTGCGCCCGCAGATCGACGAGCTCAACGCGGAGATCTACCAGGACGTCAACAACGGCCCCTACAAGGTGGCGGGCGCGACGACCCAGGACGACTACGAGGAGCTGCGCCACCGCGTCATCGCCGCGCTCGAACGGCTGGAGGAGCGGCTGGGCGAGCGCAGGTTCCTGTTCGGGGACCGGATCACCGAGTCGGACGTGCGGCTGTGGCCGACGCTGGCCAGGTTCGACCTCGGCTACAACCCGCTCGCCAAGATCAGCGAGCGCGCGCTGACCGACTTCCCGCACCTGTGGGGCTACGCCCGCGACCTCTACCAGCGGCCCGCCTTCCGCGACACGACGGACTTCGCCGCCCTGCGGTTCTCGCAGGGGCCCAAGCCGTCCTTCCTCAACGAGGGGCCCGAGCGGATCGTCGTCGAGCCGGTCGAAGCCGACTGGGAGGCGCCGCACCACCGCGGGTAGGCCCCGTACCGACCCACCCTTCCTCCGCCCTGGCGTGGCCGACGGCGCCCATGCCCCCGCTACGACATCCCTTCCGCGCAGTTTCCATCGGAGGAAACCATCGTGACCTGCACGTGCGCCCACCCGGCGCGGCCGCTGCCCGCCCTCGCCGACCCCGAATCCGAATCCGAATCCGAGACCAGGCAAGTGGCGAGCGCATGACCGAGACCCTCCCCGCCCGTTCCAGCGGCCCGGCACGCGCCCTCGACGCCGACGGCTTCCGCCGCGCCCTGGCCGTGCACGCGGCCGGCGTCGTCGTCATCACCGCGCAGAGCCGGAGCGTCCCCGTCGGGCTGACGGCGACGTCGTTCTCCTCGGTCAGCCTGGACCCGCCGCTGGTGTCGTTCTATGTGGACCGCTCCTCGACCACCTGGCCCTCGCTGCGGGCGGCGGATCACTTCGCGGTGAACGTGCTGGCCAGCGACCAGGCCGAGCTGGCTTCGAGGTTCGCGCGCAAGGACGTGGACCGCTTCGCCGAGCCCACCAGGTGGCACCCGGGCCCGCTGGGCGCGCCGCTGCTCCAGGACGTCTCCGCGCACCTGATCTGCCTGCCGCACGAGACCGTGGACGTGGGCGACCACATCCTCGTCGTCGGGCTGGTCGCCGAGGCCAGGGTGCACGGCCCCGGCCGTCCCCTCCTCTACCACCAGGGCCGCTTCGGCCGCTTCATCGCCCACCCGGAGGCGCACCCAGAAGAGAGGGCCTGATGACGGTCCACGGCTTACGGGCCCGGCCGCGCCAGGAGGAGCGGCCGCTGCAGGTGGTCACCGCCCGGCACCCGCTGCGCTGGGTGGCCGCCGCGGGCGTGCTGGTCCTGCTGGCGATGGCGGCCAGCGCGCTCGTCACCAACCCCGCGTGGGAGTGGGAGGTCGTCGGGGCGTACCTGTTCGCCCCGTCGGTGGTCCGGTCCGTCCTGGTCACGCTGGAGCTGACCGTGATGGGCATCGTGCTCGGCTTCGCCCTGGGCACGGTGCTGGCGCTGATGCGGCTCTCGGCCAACCGGCTGCTGTCGTCGGTGGCGTGGACGTACGTCTGGCTGTTCCGGTCGGTGCCGCTGATCCTGCAACTGCTGTTCTGGTACAACCTCGCGCTGCTGTATCCCCGGCTGTCGGTCGGCGTCCCGTTCGGCCCCGCGTTCTTCGACTTCGGGACGATGGACCTGGTCAGCCCGCTGGCCGCGGCGGTGCTCGGGCTGTCGCTGCACCAGGCCGCGTACGCCGCCGAGATCGTCCGCGGCGGCCTGCTCTCGGTGGACCACGGGCAGCGGGAGGCCGCCGCCGCGCTGGGAATCCCGCGGCTGCGGCGGTTGTTCCGGATCATCCTGCCGCAGGCCATGCGGACCATCGTCCCCAACGCGGGCAACGAGATCATCGGCCTGGTGAAGGGCACCTCGGTGGTCTACATCATGGCGCTGCCCGAGCTCTTCTACCAGGTGCAGGTGATCTACAGCCGCACCGGCAGGGTGATGGCCCTGCTGCTGGTCGCGGCCATCTGGTACCTCATACTGACCACCGTCCTGTCCGTCGTCCAGCACTACGTCGAGCGCCACTACGGCAGGGGGCGCGCGTGAGCGGGATGGTGGAGCTGCGCGACGTGCACAAGAGCTTCGGCTCCCTGCACGTGCTGCGCGGGGTGGACCTGACGGTGCCGCGCGGCCACGTCACGGTCATCCTCGGGCCTTCCGGCTCGGGCAAGTCCACGCTGCTGCGCACGATCAACCACCTGGAGAAGGTGGATCGCGGCTCGGTGCGGGTCGACGGGCAGCTGCTCGGCTACCGCCGCGCCGGCGACCGGCTGTACGAGCTCAGGGAGCGCGAAGTCCTGCGCCAGCGCACCCAGATCGGGTTCGTCTTCCAGAGCTTCAACCTCTTCCCCCATCTCACCGTCAGCCAGAACGTGGCCGAGGCGCCGCTGTCGGCGCAGCGCAGACCGCGTACGGAGGTCGAGCCGCTGGTCGGGCGGCTGCTCGACCGCGTGGGGCTGGCGGACAAGGCCGGCGACTACCCGCGTACGCTCTCCGGCGGCCAGCAGCAGCGCGTCGCCATCGCCAGGGCGCTCGCCCTGGAGCCCAAGGTGCTGCTGTTCGACGAGCCGACCTCCGCGCTCGACCCCGAGCTGGTGGGGGAGGTGCTGGACGTCATCAAGGACCTGGCCCGCAGCGGGACCACCATGATCGTGGTCACGCACGAGATCGGGTTCGCCCGCGAGGTGGCCGACACGGTCGCGTTCATGGACGCCGGCCGCATCGTCGAGATCGGCCCGCCCGCGCAGATCCTGGACGACCCCGAGCACGAACGCACCCGGGCCTTCATCGGCAAGGTCCTCTGAACCCCGTCCGAGTCCCGGCAAGCCCCTCTGTACCGGCAAGGTCCTCCGGAAAGGAACCGAGACCATGCGCGCTGTCTACGCACGGGCGCTGGCCGTGCCCGCCCTCCTCCTCCTGCCGCTCGCCGTGGCGGCGTGCGGCGCCGACCCCGTGCTCGCCCCCAAGGCCGGCACCGCCGGCACGGCCCCGGCGGCCACCGGCTCTCCCGCCGGCACGGGCCCGTCGATCAACCTCGGGCCCGACCAGAAGCGGTTACGGACCGAGAAGGTCGCGGCCATCGCGGCCCAGGTGCCGGCGGCCGTCGCCGAGGACGGCAGGCTCACCGTCGGCTTCAACGGCGAGGGCGCCCCGCCGCTGGTGTTCCCGGCCACCGACGACACGACCCTGATCGGCGCCGAGACCGACCTGGCCCAGCTCGTGGCCGACGTGCTCGGCCTGGAGTTCGCCCCGCAGACCACCTCGTGGGAGAACCTCTTCCTGGCCACCAAGTCCAGCAAGTACGAGGTCGTCTTCAACAACGTCACCGTCACCGAGGAGCGCAAGGACACCTACGACTTCGCGACGTACCGGATCGACCAGCTCGGCTGGCAGGTCACCGCGAGCAGCCCGATCAAGGAGATCGCCAAGCCCGCCGACATCGCCGGGCTGCGGGTCTCGGTCGGCTCCGGCACGAACCAGGAGAAGATCCTGCTCGACTGGGACAAGCAGAACCGGGCGGCAGGCCTCAAACCGGTCGAGATCCTCTACTACCAGAAGTACGGCGACGTGCTCCTCGCCCTCAAGTCGGGACGCGTCCAGGCGTACTTCGGGCCGAACCCGGCCATCGCCTACAACATCGCCGTCAGCGGCGACTCGCGGATCGTCGGCACGGCCTCCGGCGCCGGGCCCAGCCTGCAGGGGCTCATCGCGGCGATGACGAAGAAGGACAACGGCCTGGTCAAGCCGCTCAACGAGGCGCTGAACACGGTGATCCAGAACGGCAGGTACCGGGAGGTGCTCGACCGGTGGGGGCTCGGCAACGAGGCGATCCCGAAGTCCGAGATCAACCCGCCCGGCCTGCCCCGGCAGGCTGAGTGACCATCAAGTCCACTAAATAAGTAGGAAATAACGCTAAAGAAAGGCCTCGGCTCATGCCTGTGGAGTTCCTCGGGATCGGCGGGACCAACGACGGCTCGGAGACCTCGCCCCGCTCCGGCCCCTCCTTCGACAAGCAGTACACGCTCCGGCTGGCGCGCGCCCACCAGGAGTACGGCTGGGACCGCGTGCTGTTCGCCTACGGCTCGGGCTCGCCCGACCCCGCCCAGGTGGCCGCGTACGTCGCCACCAGGGTCGAGGACCTGCAGATCCTCCTGGCCCACCGGCCGAACGTGTCCTACCCGACGTACGCGCTCAAGACCTTCGCCACCCTCGACCAGATCAGCGACGGGCGGCTGACCGTGCACTTCATCACCGGCGGCAACGACCAGGAGCAGGGCAGGGAGGGCGACGTCCTGGCCAAGGACGAGCGCTACGCCAGGACCAGGGAGTACATCCAGATCGTCAAGAAGGGGTGGACCTCCACGGAGCCGTTCGACCACGAGGGCGCCCACTACTCCTTCAAGGACTTCGTCTCCGACGTCTTCCCGGTGCAGCGGCCGCGGCCGAAGGTGTCGTTCGGGGGCTCGTCGCTGGCGGCGTACGCGGCGGGTGGCGCGGAGGCCGACATCTACTGCCTGTGGGGCGAGCCGCTGGCGGAGACGGCGCAGCAGATCGCCGCGGTGAAGGAGGTGGCCGCGCGGGCCGGGCGGGCCGACGTGCCCAGGTTCCAGGTGGCCTTCCGGCCGATCATCGCGCCGACCGAGGAGCTGGCCTGGGAGAAGGCCAGGGGCATCCTCGGAGACCTGCGGCGGGTCGGCGCGAACCGGCGGCGCCTGACCGGCCCGCCGCAGAACGCGGGCTCGCAGCGGCTGCTGGAGGTGGCGGCCAAGGGGGAGCGGTACGACCGCGCGCTGTGGACGCCGACCGCGGCGGCGACCGGGGGCGCGGGCAACTCCACGGCGCTCGTGGGCACGCCCGAGATCGTCGCCGAGGCCCTGCTCGACTACTACGACCTGGGCGTGGAGATCCTCTCCGCCCGCGGCTACGACATCCTCGACGACGCCATCGACTTCGGCCGGCATGTGATCCCGCTGGTCAGGCAGGGGGTCGCCGAGCGTGACCGGGAGCGCTCGGCCAAGGGGCGGCTGGCCCCGGTCGCGCCATGACGCAGCCGGCCGTCTCGGCGCACCCGCTGGACAATCCGGCCAGGGAGTCCCTCCTGGGGGCGCACGCGCACCTCGCCGAGCGGCGCGGGAGCGTGCTGCGCTATCCCGTGGACGTCTCGCCGTTCATCTCGCTGCCGCCCGAGCCGGGGCCGGCCGACTGGGCCGACATCGCCGCCCTGGCCGGGCCGGGCGGGCTGGTCCCGCTGTCCGGCGTGATCTCGCCCCCGCCGCCCGGATGGGAGGTGGTGGCGAACATCCCCGGCGTCCAGCTCACCGGCGAGAGCATCATGGGCGCGCCGGACGGCGAGGCGGTCCGGCTGGGCCCGGCGGACGTGCCGGAGATGCTGGATCTGGTCCAGCGGACGAAGCCGGGCCCGTTCCTGCCGCGAACCATCGAGCTCGGCGTCTACCTCGGGATCCGCAGGGGCGGCGCGCTGGTGGCGATGGCCGGCGAGCGCCTGCACCCGCCCGGCTGGACGGAGATCAGCGCCGTGTGCACCGACGCCGCCCACCGCGGCCGGGGACTGGCGACCCGGCTGGTGCTCGCCGTCGCCGCGGGCATCCGGGCGCGCGGCGAGACGCCGTTCCTGCACGCATCCGCGGGCAACGTCCACGCGATCCGCCTGTACGAGTCGCTCGGCTTCCGCCTGCGCCGCACCACCCAGTTCCAGTCCGTGATGGTGCCTATCGGAGGGTGACGCCCGGTATGGCGGCACCGGCCGGCCATGAACGGGCCACCTTCTTGCCATGATCTTCGCCCGCGGGGGGAAGGTGCAGGTCATGGGCTCTCAAGCTGACGGCCGGGGGCGGCGCACGCTGCTCGCCGGAGCCGCGTCCCTGGCGGCGGCGTGCCTGGCCGGCTGCTCATCGGCCGAAATGCTGCCCGAGATGCGCGAGGCGGCGCCCGCGGCCCGCAGGGGACCGTCCCCCAGCACGCCGAAGGCCGCCTACGAGCGGCTGATGGCGGGCAACCGGCGCTGGGTGACCAACGCACTCCAGCACCCGGACCGCGACCCCACCCGCCGGGAGCTGCTGGCCTCCAGCCAGCAGCCGTACGGCGCGGTGCTGTCGTGCATCGACTCCCGGGTGCCGCCCGAGCTCGTCTTCGACACCGGCCTGGGCGATCTGTTCGTCATGCGGAGCGGCGGGGTGGCCGTGGGGCCGGTGATCACCGGCTCCGTCGAGTACGGGCCCATGACCAGCGGGACCCCGCTGATCGTCGTGCTCGGTCACCAGCGCTGCGGGGCGGTCTCGGCCGCGTACGACGCCCTGCGGGAGGGCAAGCCGCTGCCGGGCAACCTCCGGGCGATCGAGGAGGCGCTGCGCCCGGCGTACGAGCAGACCGTACGGCAGGGCGGCGCCGACCCGAAGGAGACGATGACCAGAGCCCAGGTGCAGCTGACCGCGAGCGCCCTGCGCGGCAACCGGGACCTAGCGCCGCTGGTGAGCAAGGGATCCCTGGCCGTGGTCGGCGCGTACTACTCGCTGGACACGGGCCGGGTCGAGATCCTGAACGGCGCACCCGCCTGAGCGTCAGCGCGCTCCCGGCGGCCGGCGCCGCCCCGAGCCTGCGCGGCCACCTCACGCATCCCGCCACCTGAACAGGGCGAACGCCGCGGCCAGCAGCACGGCGGTGCAGCCGGCCAGCACCCCCAGCCCCGCCCAGGGGGCCAGCCGCCCGGGGTCCTGCACGGTGGTGATCACCTGGAGCCCGGCCGAGATCGGCCAGTACGTCGTCACCAGGTCCCCGGCGGACTCCGGCAGCAGCCGGGGCCCGATGATCGGGATGATGAAGTTGACCGCGACCAGCACGGTGACCGCGGTCATGCCGTCCCGCAGCAGGCAGCCCAGAGCCACGCCGGTCAGGCCCACCAGCGCCCAGACCAGCCCCATGCCCGCGACCGCGCGCAGGACGCCGGGCTGGCCGAGCGTCACGCTGGGGGCGCCGCCCGCGGCGATGGCCGACTGCCCGAGCAGGAACGTGACGAAGGCCGCGACCTCCCCGGCGACCAGGGCGACCCCGCCGAACAGCGCGACCTTGGCGCTCAGCAGCCGTCCGCGCCTCGGCACCACGCTCAGGCTCGTACGGATCATGCCGGTGGCGTACTCGGAGGTCATCACCACCACGCCCAGCGCACCCACGGCGATCTGCGCGAACAGGAACCCGCCGTACATGCTGATGCCGGTCGCGTCGAACACGCCTCCCCGGTAGCCCTCGCCCGCGCGGTAGGCGGTGAGGGTGCCGGGCCCGGTCATCAGCAGCACGGCGATCAGCAGGGTGGTCAGGTTCGACGGGAGCGTGCGGAACTTCGTCCATTCGGAGCGCAGCGCGTGCGCGACGGTGGCCCTCATGCCGCACCCGCCTCGAACTCGATGCTGTCGCGGGTCAGGTTCATGTAGGCCTCCTCAAGCGAGAGCCGCCTCGGGGTCAGCTCCGACAATGCGATCGCGGCGTCCAGGGCGATCCGGCCGATCGCCCCCGCCTCCAGCCCGGAGACGGCCAGCGCGCCGCCCGGCTCGGGCTCCACGGCGGCGCCCGCCGCGGTCAGGGCCGTGGCCAGCCGCTCCGGATCGTCCGCCCGGACCAGCACGCCGGAGCTGTGCCGGACGAACTCGGTCATCCCGACGTCCGCGATCAGCCGGCCCCTGCCGATGACGACGAGGTGGTCGGCGGTCAGCGCCATCTCGCTCATCAGGTGGCTGGAGACCAGCACCGTCCGGCCCTCGCCGGCCAGGTCCCGCATCAGCTCGCGGATCCACTTGACGCCCTCAGGGTCGAGCCCGTTGACCGGCTCGTCGAACAGCAGCACCCGCGGGTCGCCGAGCAGCGCCGCCGCGATGCCGAGCCGCTGGCTCATGCCCAGGGAGAAGGTGCCGGCCCGCTTGCGCGCCACCGACTCCAGCCCGACCTGCCGCAGCACCTCGTCCACCCGGCTCTCGGCGATCGCGCCCGCGTGGGCGAGCCAGAGCAGGTGGTTGCGGGCCGTACGGGTGCCGTGCAGCGCGCGGGCGTCCAGCAGGGCGCCCACCTCGCGCATGGGCAGCGCCGCGGTCACGTAGCCGCGCCCGTTGACCCGCACGCGGCCCTCGTCGGGGCGGTCGAGGCCGAGGATCATCCTCATGGTCGTCGACTTTCCGGCCCCGTTGGGCCCCAGGAACCCGGTGACCCGGCCCGGCTCGACGGTGAACGTCAGCCCGTCCACGGCCGCCTTGCCGCCATAGCGCTTGGTCAGGCCCGTGATCTCGATCATCGCCCGGCCCCGCCGGTCGCGTCCTCGGTGTTCGTCATGTACCGAGGATCACCGGGTCGCGGCGGGCGCGGCATCCATCGAACGGTTGATGCCGCGGGCTCGCGGGGACGTGCCGGCGGGCCGGCAGGTCTGTCAGTCCGGGCTGACGGCGACGGCTCTGTCAGGTTGAGCTGACGGCGAAAAGCTTGTCAGTCTGGCTTGACGGCGCGCTCGCTGTCAGTCTAGCTTGACAGGCATGAGGACTATCGCACCGCCGAGCCCGGCACCCGGGCCGCCGGCGGCGGAACCAGGAGACAGGACGACCAGACGCCTACTGTGGTGCGGGGTGGTGGCGGGCCCGCTGTTCGTCGTCACGTTCCTCGCCCAGGGCGCCGTCCGCGACCACTACGACTGGCTGCGCCACCCGGTCAGCTCGCTCGCGCTGGGCGGGTCCGGCTGGATCCAGACGGCGAACTTCATCGTCGCCGGCCTGCTGTCGCTCGCCGCCGCCGCGGGGCTGCGGCGAGCGCTCACGTCATCGCCGCAGCGCAGGGGATCGCTGTGGGGGCCGATCCTGGTGGGCGCCTGGGCGGTCGCGCTGATCACCGCGGGGGTGTTCACCACCGACCCGGTGAGCGGCTATCCGCCGGGGACGCCCGATCTCCTGGCGGACTACGGGAGCCTGCACGCGGCGCTGCACGACCTGCTCTCCCTGCCGGGCTTCGTGGCGCTGCCGGTGGCGTGCGTGGTGTTCGCGGTCAGGTTCGCCCGGCTGCGGGAGCCCGGGCGGGCCGTCTGGTCGGGGATCGCCGCCGTGGTGTTCGTGGCCGCCGACGTGCTGGCCACGAGCGGGTTCGCGCAGAACGCGGCGCTGGTCGCCTACGGCGGGCTCTTCCAGCGGGTGGCGGTGACCGCCGGGTGGGCCTGGCTCACCCTGCTGGCGCTGCACCTGCTCGCGGCGCGGGCCACCCCGGCGGGCCAGGACCGGCCCGTACGTTGACGGGCATCCGCCACTCAGCGGGAGCCCGCGTCCCGCAGCAGGACCACCGCGATGTCGTCCGTGCGCTGCTCCACGGCGGCCGCCTCGATGAGCGACTCCGCGAGATCGTGCAGCAGCTGGCCATGGCAGGGCCTGAACCGCTCGGCCAGGTCCGTGATCGCGTCCCCCAGGTCGAGGCCCGGCCGTTCGATGAGGCCGTCGGTGTAGAGGCTCAGCACCGAGCCGGGCGTCAGGCGCAGCTCGATGGTGGCGTACTCGGCCTCGGGGTCGATCCCCAGCAGCAGCCCCGGCATGGTGTCGATGATCTGGGCGGGCGTGCCGGGGCGGCCGAGCAGCGGCGGGAGATGGCCCGCGCTGGCTACGCACGCGGTGTGCTCGGCCAGGTCGAGGCTCAGGTACAGGCAGCTGGTGAACCGGTCGGGAGCGAGCTCGACGAGCAGCCGGTTGGTGTGCGCGAGCACCTCGCCCGGGGGCGAGCCGGCGGTGGCGTACGCGCGGATGGCGGTGCGCACCTGCCCCATCAGGGCGGCGGCGGTGACGTCGTGGCCCTGGACGTCGCCGATGACCGCCCCGGCCATGGTGTCGCTGAGCTGGATCAGGTCGTAGAAGTCGCCGCCGATGTCCATCCCCGGCATGGCGGGCACGTAGCGGGCGGCCACGTCCAGGCCGGGGATCTCGGGCAGCGTGCGCGGCAGCAGGCTCGACTGGAGGCACCCGGCGAGCTGGTGCTTGGCGTCGTACAGCCGGGCCCGCTCGAAGGCCTGGGCGATCAGCCCGGAGAGCGCGGTCAGCGTCGCGCGCTCGTCGGCGTCGAACCGGTGAGTACGGTCATAGGCCAGCACGCAGGTGCCGATCGGCCGTGCCGAGGTGATCAGCGGCAGGAAGGCCCAGGCGGACATGTTGTCGGAGCGGATGGCGCGCGGATAGGCGGCGCGCAGCTCGTCCCAGGTGGAGAAGAAGGCCGGTCTCGCCGCGTCGAACGGATGCTGGGCGGGCGCCGGCGGGATCGCGGGATGGCCGTCGAGCTCCTCGACGGCCTGCCGGCTGTAACCGTGCGAGGCGGCCACCCGCAGCCGCCCGCCGTGCGTGGTGAGGATGGCCAGGGCCTGCACGTTGTAGAGGGGCATGACGTGGTCGGAGACGAGGTCGACGACCTCCTGCGCGGTCACGGCCCGTGCCAGGCTGGTGGCCAGGTGCAGCATCTCGTGCAGCGCGATCCCGCGGGGCCGGCGCTCGCCGTCGGGGCCGGTCGCCGGCGTCCGGCCGGGATCGGGGCGGGCGGTCAGGGAGGTGACGCGTACAGTGATGCCGGACAGGCCCGGATAGAGCGTGAAGGACAGCAGGCGGCCCAAGGGGTTGCGCGCGGTGAAGTGGGTGATCTGCCAGCCGACGACCGCGGCCCGGTAGCGGTCCTCGTACGCCGGGTCGTCCAGCCAGGGCAGCGCCTCCCACGGGCGGACCCCGAGCAGCTCGGCCGCCGAGCTGTCGAGCAGGTCGGCGGCGGGGGCGGTGAGCAGGGTCACGCGCCCTTCCACGTCCAGCGAGAAGAAGCCCTCGGGCAGCCGGTTGAGGCACTCCAGCGCGACCAGCTCCGCCCCGTTGTCCGCCATCCGGACGGGTCGCGGGTCCAGGAGGCGCGGCTGGGCGCCGGGAGTGATCGGCTCGCCCCGTGCGGCGGTCCGTTGGAGCAGATCGCCGATGCGGGCGCAGGCCCCGTCGATGATGTCGCGCTGGCGCTGGTCGAGCCCCCGCCCGCGGCCGGACGGCCACAGGAGCAGCAGCCCGCCCCAGACGGTGTCGCTGGACCGGATCGGCGCCCCCGCCACCGCGAAGTGGTACGGCAGTGCCAGCGCGGCGGCCGGGTAGGTGCGGGCCAGCTCCTCCCTGCCGGCCAGCCACACCAGCCGCCGCTCACGCACCGCGACGGCGATCGGCACCGGATCGTTCATCCTGATCCTTGACCACACCTTGGCGATGGGGGCGGGCAGCCCCATCTCGGTCACCATCTGCAGGACCCGGCCGTCCTCGACCAGCAGGTAGACGGCGCCGATGTGCGCACCCGTACGGTTGATGGTTTCGATCAGCAACTCGTCCAGGCGAGGCGAATCGTTCGCCACGCCCAACGCGGAGACGCTGTCTCTCCGCACCGTCTCAGGACGCCTCGCTCACATATCGTGAACGCAGCAATAGCTCCAAACCCCCCATAAGGGCAGAATACACGTATTCATCTGGCAAGCCGCTTACCGTCCGCGAACTTCGCTGCGGCGCTCGGCCGTGTTACGCCAGGCCGAGCGCGCGGGCCAGGAGCTGGTGCAGATGCGCGCGGAACCGGGCGGTGGCGGCGTCGTCGTCGAGGCGGCGCCGCCGCCCGGTCTTGTCGAGCACCCCGCTCAGCGAGAAGCCGTGGATGCACCAGACCATCGTGTACGTGATGAACAGCGGATCGGCGTCCACCGGCGCCGCCACCGTGGCGACGGCGTCCACGGCGTACCGGGTCAGCGGCAGGGCGCTCATCGCCTCCAGGTCGCTGATGTCGCTCGCGTCGGCCAGCCATCGGTGCATCCACAGGGACGGGATCTCCGGATATTCCAGGCACACTTCGAAATATCCATCGATGAACCGGTACAGAGCCTCCGCCTTCCCCTCGGGCGAGGCCGCCCTCAGCGCGTCGCAGCAGGGCTCGATGACCGCGGCCAGGATCCGGTGGGCCTCCGCCATCACCGCCAGGTAGAGCTCCCGCTTGTCTGCGAAATGCGCGCTGACGGTCGCCACGTCCAGGCCGGCCGCCTCGGCGATCTGCTGGGTGGAGGTGCTGTCGTAGCCGAGCGCGGCGAACAGCCTGGTCGCCACCCGCAGGATCTGCTCCCGCTCGCCGTCTTCTGCGGAGTCCATGGACGCGACCATAGGCCCGGGTCGTCGAACGGCCTATCACTTGTCCGGCAAGCACGGGTAAAAGTAGCCCATGCCCGACCTTGAGCGGGAGGTCTCGTCAGCGGCCGCTCCACTTGATCTCGTACGGCTTGAGGCTGACCTCCTTGCCGTCCACGGTCGCGGTGACGGCGGAGCCGCTGGAGTTGACCATCACGAGCTGCTGCGGCTGGGCGAGCACCCGGATCTTCGGATCGGATGAGGACACCTGCTCCAGCTCGGCCCCGGCGGGGAACCACTTGGCGAAGCTGCTCACCAGCTTGCCGGTGGCCAGCGGGGCGCCGGAGCGCGGATCCCACATGCAGGCCGCGCACGCGCCCTCCTTGGCCTGCGGATTCCAGTACAGCGCCGTCGCCGCGCCGCTCTCGGCGAACTTGATCATTGAGGCGGCCTGGACGGCCAGCCGCTTGGGCTCCGGCCACGTGGTGCCGTCCTCGGGCACGAAATACCACTCCGACCACCACACCGGCAGGTCGCCGGCCTTCTCGCGCAGCCACTTGGTCACCGCGCCGAACTTCTTCAGCGCGCCGAACTCGTCGGGCAGCAGCTCGTGGGCGTCGGTGACGGAGGCGCCGTCGACCACGACGAAGTCGGCGCCCTTCTTGTGCTCGAACCAGTAGTTGAAGGCGTCCAGCACGTTCTGGTTGACGACCCCCCAGTCGCCGCGCAGCTCGGAGTCGCCGGACTTGTTGCTGTCGAAGCCGAGGTACGGGCCGCCGACCTTCGCGTCGGGCCGCGCCGCCTTCACCGCGTCGTAGACCTTGTTGTACAGCTGGGTGTAGCCCTTGTAGTCCGCGGGCTTGGAGTGGTCCTTCCAGAAGCCCTTGAACTCGTTCCACACCATGAAGTACTTGACGTCCTTGTACCTCGATGCGACGGCCGCCGCCAGCTTGGCGAAGTCGTCGAAGTGCTCGGGGTAGGGGGCGTCCTCCAGGTGCTCGGCCCAGGCCGACTCCTCGGTCGGGCCCTCGGGGCCGCCCTTCATCCAGTCGGGCGCGCAGCAGAGCGTGATGACCCCCGTGGCACCCGACTGCTTCATCAGGTTCAGCCGGCTGTCGAGGTCCTCCCAGAAGTACTGCCCCGGGTACGGCTCGGGGTTGAGCGCCCCGAAGCCCATGATGTGCTGGTTCTGCACCATCGGGGTCTGCGCCAGCGAGGCGGAGACGCTCTGCTCGAACTCACGGGTGACGTTGTTGGCGCTGACCCCCGTGTGCGTGAACCCCCAGCGCGGCCAGCCGGGCTCCACCGCCGGCGGCTTGCCGGTCTCGGGGGCGGTGCTCTCCTGCGCCGTGGCGGTCGACTCCTGCGTAGGAGACGCCGCGGGCTCGGCGGGAGCGGCAACGCCGCAGCTCGCCACGGCCAGCGTCAGAGCACTGACGCCGGCGGTTAACGCGGCCGCCCGCCCGAGGCGCCGCCAGATCGATCCCCCGGAACTCGAAGCCACCCGACCTCACCCGATCCTCGCCCGTTGCATGCCGCATGTAGCGTTCCATGGGAGCCGCGAAAGGTGCACATCGGGAGCTGGGTTCACAGCTAATCGTTATCGTTCTATCAGCCGGGCAGGTCCGCGCGGCCGGCGGTACGGCCCTCAGCCGCCCTGGCGGTGCAGGAGGAGCATGGCGGCGTCGTCGAGCAGCGGGCCGCCCGCGTGCGCGACAAGGTCGCCCCTGAGCGCGTCCAGCGCGGCCTGCGGCTCGTCGCGCGTCAGCAGGACGGCCCGCTCGGCCAGCGGGTAGAAGTGGCCGTCGGGGTTCCTGGCCTCGATGACACCGTCGGTGAAGAACAGCATCCGGTCCCCCTCGCCGAACGGGACCCGGTGCGGCTTGGCCGGCGTGGCGTCGAGCAGGGCGAGCCCGAGCGGCAGGCCGTGCTCGGGCGGGTCCACCGTGCGGCTCGTTCCGTCGGGGCCGATCAGCAGCGGCGGCGGGTGGCCGAAGTGGACCAGCTCCATCTCGCCGTCGCGCACCTCGGCGACGATCGCGGTGACGAACTGCTCCCCGCCCAGGTGCCTGGCCAGGCTCACCTCCAGCCGGTCGCCGATGTCGCCGAGGTCGGCCTCGTCGTAGGCGGCCTCGCGGAAGGCGCCGAGCACCCAGGCCGCCGTCTCGACCGCGCCCAGCCCCTTGCCCTGGACGTCGCCGATCAGCAGCCGCACGCCGTGCGGGGTCGTGACGACCTCGTACAGGTCGCCGCCGATCTGGGCCTCCGCCGCGGCCGAGGTGTAGGACAGGGCGACGCGCAGATCGCCCGCCCGCCGGGGGACCGGCCGCAGCAGCACGCGCTGGGCCGCCTCGGCGACCTGCCGGACGTTGGCCAGCTCGCGCTCACGCTCCAGCCGCAGGCGGGCGGCCAGCATGCTCGCGCCGGTCACGCCGAGGATGCTGATGACCGTGAGGTAGTTCTGCCAGTCGGTCAGCAGGCCGTTGTGGTAGGCGAGGGGCAGGCAGATGGCCAGCGCCACCGCGCCGACCATCGCGGTCCGCCGTACGCCGCCCGACACCGACGCGAAGGCGGGCCCCAGCGTCAGGAGCGGCAGGAACACCAGCGACGGGCCGGCCAGCAGATCGACCACGGCGACACTCAGCATGACGGAGAAGGGCAGCCAGCGCAGAGTCTGCAGAGATCTCATCAGCCCCCTCGCGCCACTGGGTCCCCAGGTACGGAAAAGTGAAACATCAACGATTGCCGGTGCACAAGCATGCCCGTACGCGCGTGTGTTTCCGGTAAACGACGCGCGGAGCGGTTCAGGCCAGGCATGCGGCGGGTAACGGGAACCATCGCAGCCGCTCGAATTCGCCCGGCAGGCCGCTCGGCCGCAGGTCGATCTCGTCGGGCCGCGCGGCCAGCAGCTCGCGCGCCCGGGCCAGGTAGTCCGCCAGCACCTCCTCGCCCGCGCGGGCTCGCGGGCCCGGCGGCGCCGTGCCGTCGAGACGCAGGCCGGACCCGTCGTAGCGCAGGCCGGACAGCCGGAGCGGCGGCTCGGCCGCGCCCAGCCGGTGCCGCCACAGGCCGGTGGCGGGGTCGAACCGGTAGTCGGTGAGCAGCCGGTGCCCGGAGGTGGCGATCAGGTCCACGGCGTCGATGAGGTAGTCGCAGACGGTGTCGGAGATGAAGTAGTTGAAGTTCACGCGTACCCAGCCGGGCTTGATGCCCTCGCAGCCGTGCCCGATCTCCTCCTGGAACTCGCGGGAGCGGGCCTCGTCGATGGCCAGGAGCCGGTGACCGTAGGGGCCCGCGCACGAGCAACCGCCCCTGGACTGGATGCCGAACAGGTCGTTCAGCACTGCCACGACGTAGTTGTGGTGCAGGTGCAGCCCGCCGGCGCGGATGCGCACCGAGACGATCGACAGTCGCCGCGAGTGCGGGTCGCCGAGGATGTCGATGTCCGGGTTGCGGCCCCAGCGGTGCAGGGCCCGCTGCCAGAAGCGTTCCTCGCGGGCCTGGATGAGGTCGGTGCCCACGGCCTGCTTGAGCCCGAACACGAGCCCGGCGCGGATGGACTCGATGATGGCGGGGGTGCCGCCCTCCTCGCGGGCGATCGGATCGTCCAGGTAACGGTGCCCGTCCGGGTGCACGAACAGCACCGTGCCGCCGCCCGGGGCCGTCGGCACCGCGTTGCGCACCAGCTCGCGCCGCACCACCAGGACGCCGGGCGTCTGCGGCCCGCCGACGAACTTGTGCGGCGACAGGAAGATCGCGTCCTTGTGGTCGTCCCTGCCGGGCGCGCCGGCGGCCATCCTGATCGGCACGTACGGGCCGGCCGCGGCGTAGTCCCAGAACGACAGCGCGCCGTGCTCGTGCAGCAGCGCCGCGATCCGCTCGGTGTCGGACAGGATGCCGGTCACGTTCGAGGCCGCCGAGAAGCTGCCGATGCGCAGCGGCCGGTCGGCGTACCGGGCGAGCTGGGCCTTCAGGTCGTCCAGGTCGATGTGGCCGTCGTGGTCCGCGCCGATGACGACGGTCTCGGCGATGGACTCCCGCCAGGGCAGCTCGTTGGAGTGGTGCTCGTACGGGCCCACGAACACGACCGGCCGCTCGCCGGCCGGGATGCGCTCGTTCAGCGCGTACCGGCGGGCCAGGCCGTCGGGGATGCGCAGCTCCAGGATGCCGATGAGCTTGTTGACCGCGCCGGTGGCCCCCGAGCCGCAGAACACGACCAGGTCGTCCGGGCCGCCGCCGACGGCCTCCCCGATGATCCTGCGGGCCTCCGCGCGCAGCCTCGTGGTCTGCAGGCCGGTGCCCGAGCTCTCGGTGTGGGTGTTGGCGTAGCGGGGGAGCACCTGGTCGCGGATGAAGTCCTCGATGAAGTCGAGCGACCGGCCCGAGGCGGTGTAGTCGGCGTAGGTGATGCGGCGGGGTCCGTACGGGCCGTCGAGGACTTCGTCGTCGCCGATGATGCCGCGACGGATCCGCTCCAGCAGCGGCGAGGTCGGCGGCTCGGCGCCGCCGAGATCGTGGGGATTCGTCTGCTGTGTCACCACCTCACCAGAGTCCCCCATGGGATACCGCTGTCACCAGGCCCAGCCGCGTTCGCGGCCGGAGGCGGACACGCGGCCGGAGCCGTGGCGCGGAGTCCGGCTACACGTACCCGGTGGAGCCGTCGGGGCGGATCGGGAGGACGCGCTCCCAGCGCACGTAGTCGTCGGCCCCCAGCACGGACTCGTCGATCTCCACCCCCCAGCCGGGCCGGTCGGGCCGCAGCTCCAGATACCCGTCCACCGGCAGGTAGGGGTCGGGGCACCAGGTGGTCTCGCACGGCTTGTACTCCACCAGCTTGAGCCCGTGGTGCGCGGCGGCGAAGTGCACGTTCACCGCCGTCGCCAGCGGGCCCATCGGGTTGTGCGGGGCCACGCTCGCGTAGTGGGCCTCGGCGATCGCGGCGATCCTGCGCATCTGCGCCAGGCCGCCGACCACGCACACGTCCGGCTGGACGATGTCGGCCCCGCCCGCCGTCAGCAGGGCCAGGAAGTCCTGCGGCAGGAACAGGGACTCGCCGGTGGCCAGCGGCACCTCGAGCTGGGCGCGCAGGCGGCCCCACGCGGGGATGTACTCGGGCCTGATCGGCTCCTCGAACCACAGCGGGTCGTACGGGGCCAGCGCGTTGCCGAGCTGGACGGCCTGGCGCGGCTCGAAGATCCTGGCGTGCGCCTCGAAGGCGAACTCCCACTCCGGCGGGCTGATCGAGCGGATCTCGGCGAAGTAGTCGGCCGCCTCCTTGCACACGTTGCCCCAGCGGCCCGCGTACAGGTCGCGGCGGTAGGGGCTGAGCTTGAAGGCGGTGAAGCCGTAGCGCTCGTTCAGCTCCTGGGTGAGGTCGCGGCAGGCGGGCGGGTCGGGGGCGGTGTAGACGCCGCAATAGACCGGTACGCGGTCGCGTACGTGCCCGCCGAGCAGCATGTAGACCGGCAGCCCCGCGGCCTTGCCCGAGATGTCCCACAGCGCCTGGTCGATGGCCGCGATGGCGGCCAGGCCGATCGCGCCCGGCGGGAAGCGCGCCTCCTGAATGAGCCGGCGCACCACGTACTCGACGCGGCGCGGATCGACGCCCTCGATCTGCTGGAACATGTACTCCAGCACCGGGATCAGCGCGTGGTCGGGCCCGTGGTTGTAGGCCTCGCCCCAGCCGGACACCCCCTCGTCGGTCTCGACCTTCACCAGCAGGCGCGGCCGCTCGGCGACGCGCTGCATGTAGGTCCGCAATGCGGTGATCTTCACGCTTCCCCCTCCTGCCAGGCGGCCAGGATCGAGGCCACCTCCTCCCTGATGCCGGCCGGCAACGCCCTGCTCGGCGGGCGCACGTCGCGGCGGCACAGGCCGAGCTGGGCCAGGGCCTCCTTGACGACCGACACGTTGTCGGCCGAGGCGTCCGCGCCGCGCAGCTCCTCGAACCTCCTGATCAGCTCCCACACTTCCATGGCCGCGGCGAAGTCGCCCGCACGCAGCGCGTCGCGCATCCGCAGTGTCAGCTCCGGCGCCGCGGTGACCAGGCCGGAGGTGAAGCCGCGGGCGCCGACCGCCCAGTACGCCGGCGTGTACGGCTCGGCCAGCCCGCACAGCCAGGTGAACCGGCCGAGCCCCGCGTCGCGGGCGACGGAGGCGAAGCGGACCGGGTCGGGGACGGCGTACTTGACGCCGATCACGTTCGGGCACGCCTCGCCCAGCCGGCCGACCTGTGCCCCGGTGATGTGCGGGCTGCGGATGTAGGGGACGACGCCCAGCTCGGGCACGGCGCCGGCGATCTGGCGGTGGTAGTCCACCCAGCCGTCGGCCGACACGTAGGGGTGGACGGGCTGGTGCACCATCACCATCGGGACGCCGAGGTCGCGGGCGTGCCGGGCCGCCTCGACGGCCGAGGCGACGTCGAGCCCGACGCCGGCCAGCACGGACGCCTCGTCGCCGGCCGCGGCCACCGTGGACTCCAGGACCTGGCGCCGCTCGTGCGGGGTCAGGGCGTAGAACTCGCCGGTGTTGCCGTTCGGCGTGATCACGTTGACGCCGGCGTCGACCAGGCGGCGGACGAGCTTGGCGTTCGTGCCGAGATCGACCGAGCCGTCCGCGTCGAACGGCGTCACGGTGACGGCGGCGACGTCGGCCAGCCGCTCGGTCAAGTGGTCTGTCTGCGAATGCATCGATCAACCTCTGCTCTCTGCGGGTACGGTCTCGTTCAGCGGCCGGATCCGCACCAGGAAGCCGTAGATCAGGGTGCCCAGGATGGCCATGGCCCCGGCGAACAACATCGGCCCCGTGTAGGAGTTGCCGCTCAGCGTCAGGAAGAAGCCGATGAGGATCGGGCTGATGATGTTGCCGATCTGCGAGCCGAAGTTCTGGAAGCCGGCGACCGAGCCGACCACCGACGGCGACGGGGCGACCTCGGCCGGCAGGCTGAGGATGGCCGCCCCGGCGAAGGAGTGGGCGCAGTTGCTGACCGACAGCAGGACCATGACGGCCACGTTGCCGTCCACGAACGTGGTCAGCGCGATCGTGGAGGCCAGCAGCATGCCGGTGATGATGGGGATCTTGCGGGCGCGGGAGATGGGCACGCCGCGGCGTACCAGCCAGTCGGAGAAGGCGCCGCCGGCGATCGTGGCGCCGACGCCGAGCAGCGCGGGGATGGAGCCGAACACGCCCAGCTCCAGGATGGTGAACCCGCGGTCCTCCACGAGGTAGCTCGGGTACCAGGTCAGGAAGAACGCGCCGGTGGCCGAGCGGCAGATGTAGCCGAACACCAGCCCCCACACGGTGGGGTAGCGCAGCAGCTCGCGCCAGCGCATCGGCGGCCCGGTGTCGGGCACGGCCGCGTCGCCGCCCTCGATGTAGTCGAGCTCCGCCTGGGAGATCTTCGGATGCTCCTGCGGCGAGCGGTAGATCTTCAGCCAACCGGCCGCCCACACCAGGCCGATCGCGCCGATCACGACGAACGCCGTGCGCCAGCCGAAGGCGGCGATCAGCGCGGTGACGATCGGGACGGACAGGGCCACGCCGATCTGCTGCCCGGTGTCGAACAGGCTGGAGGCGAGCGCGCGCTCCCTGCGCGGGAACCAGGTGGCGACCACCTTGATGTTGGCCGGCTGGACCGGGGCCTCGCCGATGCCGAGGCCGAGGCGGCAGACGATCAGCGAGCCGAAGCCGCGGGCCAGGGCGGTGGCGGCGGTCCACAGCGACCACCACACGACGGCGATCGGGTAGACCACGCGCGGGCCGAAGCGGTCGAGCAGCCAGCCGGAGGGCAGCTGGAAGATCGCGTACGACCAGAAGAACGAGGAGAGCAGGATTCCTTTCATGGTCTGGTCGAATCCCAGCTCCTCCTGCATGTAGGTGCTGGCGACGCTGAGGCTGGACCGGTCGAGGTAGGCGATGGTGAGACCGCCGGCCGACATGGCGATGATGGCCCAGCGGAGTCGGGACCGTGCGCGTCGCGCTGTCGCGGGCACGGCCGGGGCGGGGGTTGCCGAGTTAGACTGCATGCGAGCTCCATGCTGCAGGTCAGTGCAGTTGCCACACCGGACAGCCGGATCGCTTGCCCGGCGGCGCCGCGCCAACGGCGTCACTCCGGGGGTCCGTCCGGTCCGGTGTGTGTACGAGAAGCGGAGCCGTGTGGCCGGTGTGGTCCGTGTCCGCGGACCACACCGGAAGGCTCACGAGTAGCCCTCCTTGGTGTGTTAAGTCCCTGAAGTCGTAATTCACGCGACTGTAACCGAAATTTCGGTCATATACGAGATGCGATGTAAGATATCTTTGCAGAATGAGTGAGGTCATGGCGTCCCCCGTCTTCGCCGGACAGCCCCGGTCGATGTCCTCCCGGGGCACGGCCGTCCTGGAGGCGATCAAGCACGCGATCCTGACCGGCGCGCTCCAGCCGGGCCAGGCGCTCGTCGAGACCGACCTGGCGCAGCAGCTGGGGGTGTCGAAGACGCCCGTACGCGAGGCGCTCAAGACCCTCGCGGGCGCCGGCCTGGTGACGATGAGCGAGTACAAGGGCGCGACGGTGCGCACGGTCGACAGCGC
The DNA here is from genome assembly GCF_005889725.1 of Nonomuraea zeae. Lineage (GTDB taxonomy): Bacteria > Actinomycetota > Actinomycetes > Streptosporangiales > Streptosporangiaceae > Nonomuraea > Nonomuraea zeae. The sequence continues at coordinate 5,809 of NZ_VCKX01000111.1, read as the reverse complement.
GCTGATGGAGTCCGTCTACGACCTGCGCCTGCTGCTGGAGCCCGAGGCGGTCACCCGCACGGTCGGGAGCGGCGCTGACCTGGCCCCGGCCGCCCGCGCCCTGCGCCGCGCCGACGAGGCCGCCGACCGCGCCGAGCGCAGCCTGGCCAACCGCGACTTCCACCGCGCGCTGTACGCCGGCTGCGGCAACCCCCTGCTCGTCAGCACCCTCGACTCGCTGCGTGATCAGACCGCCCTGATCTCGTCGGCGGCCTGGAGCCGGGTCCCGACCTGGGAGCGGGAGGCCGAGGAGCACCGCGAGATCCTGCGGGCCGCCCAGGCGGGCGCGGCCGAGGAGGCCGCCGGGCTGCTGCGCGACCACGTGCACCGCTTCGTCGAGCGCGTCAGGGAGGCCGGCGGCCTGGACCCGTCCTGACCCGGCCGCACCACGGCACCGGTCTTTACCTTCTGCCCGGCGACGGCCGGAACTCCGTCTCCACGCTGATCGTTTAGGCGGGCGGCAACGACCATCTTCGACAGGGAGAACAAAGCCGTGGTCTTCAAACGGATGCTGGGCGCCTTCGGCGTGGGCGCGCCCTCGGTGGACACCGTTCTGTCCACCCCGCGGACCAAGCCGGGCGGCACGCTGGAGGGCGAGGTACGCCTCAAGGGCGGCGACTTCGACGCCGGGATCGAGCACGTCACCCTGGGCCTGGTGGCCAGGGTGGAGATCGAGCACGGCGAGGGAGAGAGCTCCGGGCTCGGCGAGTTCTCCAGCGTCCGGGTCTCCGGGCCGTTCACGCTGGCCAAGGGCGAGGAGCGGGTGATCGGGTTCGCGATCCCGGTGCCCTGGGAGTCGCCGATCAGCGAGATCGGCGGGCAGCCGCTGACCGGCATGGCGGTGGGCGTGCGCACCGAGCTGGCCATCGCCAAGGCCGTCGACAAGGGCGACCTGGACATGATCGCGGTCGAGCCGCTGCCGTCGCAGCTGCGCATCCTGGAGTCCCTGCTGCAGCTCGGGTTTGCCTTCAAGTCCGCCGACCTGGAGGCCGGCCGGCTGTACGGCGTGCACCAGGAGCTGCCGTTCTACCAGGAGATCGAGTTCTACCCGTCCGGCCGGTACGCGGGCCAGGTCGGCGAGATCGAGGTGACCTTCGTCGCCGACCCGGCCGGGCTGCAGGTGGTCCTGGAGGCCGACAAGCGCTCCGGCCGCTACTCCAGCAGCGACGCCATCGGCCGCTTCCACGTCAGCCACGACGACGCGCTCCGTACGGACTGGGCGGGCGAGCTCGGCCGCTGGCTGGACGGCCTGTCCCAGTACGGCCACGCACACCACGGGGGTCACCACGGGGGTCACCACGGTGGCCATCACGAGAGCCACCACGAGGGCTACTACGGCGACCACGACGGGCACCGCGGCGGGCCCGGCTGGGGCACGGTGGCCGCGGCCGGCGCCGCCGGCGTGGTGGGCGGCCTCGTGGCGGGCGAGGTCATCGAGGAGATCTTCGAGGGCGACGAGGACGAGGGCGGCGGCGACTGGTGACGCCGCCCCGCTGACCCGCTGACCCCGCCGGCCACGGCCCCGCGCGCCCACGGCCGGCGGGGCCGTGGTGGGCGCACCCCGTGGACGGCGCACCCCGTGGCAGCCGCCGCCCGTGGCCGGCGGGGCGCTCGGCCGGCGGGGCGCTCGGCCGGTGGTCAGGCCCGAAGCGGGGTGGTCACCCGCGCGTGACGAGGATCCCGTCGTCGTCGCTGAACAGCTGCGCGCCGGGCACGAAGGTCACGCCGCCGAACGTCACCGGGACGTCCCGCTCGCCGGCCCCCTCCTTGGCGCTCTTGCGCGGGTTCGACCCGAGCGCCTTGACGCCCAGGTCCAGCTCGCGCAGGGCGGCGACGTCGCGCACCGCGCCGTGGATGACCACGCCCGCCCAGCCGTTGGCCACCGCCAGGCCGGCGATCAGGTCGCCCATCAGCGCCGTGTGCAGCGAGCCGCCTCCGTCCACGACCAGGACCCGGCCGGCGCCCGGCTCCGACAGCGCGGCCTTGAGCAGGACGTTGTCCTGGTGGCAGCGGACGGTGGAGATCGTGCCGTCGAAGGCCCCGCGCCCGCCGTACTGGCGAAGCTGCAGGTCGCAGGAGTCGAGCTCGTCGCCGCGCTCGTCGTACAGGTCCGCGGTGTTCATGGGATCCTTTCTACCGGCTGATCGGCGGGCCTTGCGTCATCGTGATCCGACCCTAGGCTGGCGGCATGATCCTGGACCGATTCCAGCTCGCCGGAGCCGTCGCCGTCGTCACCGGCGCGGGCAGGGGCATCGGCGCGGCCACCGCCGTCGCGCTCGCCGAGGCGGGCGCGGACGTGGTGCTCTGCGCGCGCACCGAGGAGCAGGTGCGGGCGGTCGCCGAGCAGGTGGAGAAGGCGGGCCGGCGGGCGCTGGCGGTCACCGCCGACCTGAGCGTGCCGGGCGCCGCCGAGGAGCTCGCCCAGCAGGCCGCCGACGCCTTCGGCCGGCTGGACGTCGTCGTCAACAACGTGGGCGGCGCGCTGCCCCGCGCGTTCGCGGACACGAAGCGCCGGCACCTGGAAGGCGCCTTCCAGTTCAACGTGGGCGTGGCGCACGAGCTGACCAGGGCCGCGCTGCCGCACCTGCTCCAGGCGGGCGGCGCTGTCGTGAACGTCTCCTCCGCCATGGGCCGCCTGGCCGGCCGGGGCTACCTGGCGTACGGTACCGCCAAGGCCGCGCTCACCCACTACACCCATCTGGCCGCGCGGGACCTGGCGCCGAAGGTCCGGGTCAACGCGGTCGCCGTCGGCGCGGTCGCCACCTCCGCCCTCGACCTCGTCATGACCGACGAGAGCCTGCGCACGCGGATGGAGGAGGCGACGCCCCTGCACCGGATCGGCGAGCCCGAGGACGTCGCCGCCGCCGTCCTCTACCTGGCCTCGCCCGCGAGCCGCTACGTGACGGGCGCGGTGCTGCAGGTGGACGGCGGCATCGACCAGCCCAACCTGGACCTCGGGCTGCCGGACCTGTCATGACTTGGTGAGCACGTACGCCTTCGCCGGGTCGGCGGTGACGGTCACGTTCGTGCCCTCGGCCAGCAGGCACTGCGGGTCGGGTCCCGGCACGGTCACGGTGAGGGTGCCCGAGGTGGTCTCGACCTCGTAGTCCACGCTGTGCCCGTGGAACGTGGCGCGCAGCACCGAGCCCGCCCCGCCCTCCGCGGCGGCGGCCAGCGAGAGGGTCTCGGGCCGGACCATGAGGTAGGCGGCGGTGTTCGCCTGCACGCCGGGGTGGGCGGGGACGGTCATGGTCCGCGCCAGGGCGGTGACCACCGCGCCGTCCGGTCCCGTGCGCTCGGGGACGACCTCGACGAAGTTGGCCCGGCCGATGAAGTCCGCCACGAAGACGGTGGCCGGGCGGAAGTAGATGTCGGACGGGGTGGCGGCCTGCTCGATCCGGCCCCTGTTCATCACCACGATCCGGTCGGACATGGTCATCGCCTCGTCCTGGTCGTGGGTGACGTACAGGCTGGTGATGCCGAGGCGGCGCTGGATGCGGCGGATCTCGGCGCGCATGGCGCCGCGCAGCTTCGCATCCAGGTTCGACAGCGGCTCGTCGAACAGCAGCACCTCCGGCTGGACGACGAGCGCGCGGGCGAGCGCGACGCGCTGCTGCTGGCCGCCGGACAGCTCGTGCGGGCTGCGGTCCGCCAGGCCCACGAGGTTCATGCTGGTGAGGGCGATGCGGACGGCGCTGTCCAGCTCGTCCCGCGTGCGGTGCTGGACGCGCAGGCCGTAGGCGATGTTCTCGCCCACGCTCAGGTGCGGGAAGAGCGCGTAGCTCTGGAACACCATGGCCATCGGGCGGCGCTGCGGCGGCAGCTCGTCGATCACGGCGTCGTCGAGCCGTACGTGCCCGCTGGAGGCCTCCTCCAGCCCCGCCACGATGCGCAGCGTCGTGGTCTTGCCGCAGCCGGACGGCCCGAGCAGGGTGATGAACTCGCCGGGCGCGACGTCGAGCGTGACCGAGTCCACGGCGACGACCGGCTCCGCGCCGTGGCTGCGGAACGCCTTGGTCACCTGGTCGAGGCGGAGCCGGCCCCGCGGCGTGTCGTCGATCACCGTTCCCGCCTTCCGTGGGTCGCGTGAAGTACGGCGGTCCGCCCGACGAGCACCCGGATGACGGCGAACCCGGTCAGCACCAGCGCGGTCAGCACCGTGCAGTAGGCGAAGGCCACCCCGTAGCGGCCGGTGTTGGCGGCGCTGAGGATCTGCGAGGTGATGATGTGCGTGCCAGGGGTGACGAGCAGGATGATGGTCGAGATCGACGTCATGCTGCGGGCGAAGGCGTAGCTGAGCCCGGTGAGCAGCGCCGGGCGGATCAGCGGCAGCGTGACCCTGCCGAAGGTGCGCATCGGGCTGGCGCCGAGATCCCGCGACGCCTCCTCCAGGCTCGGATGGAGCTGCGCCAGCGCCCCCGTCCCCGTACGCAGCCCGGCGGGCACGGACCTGACGACGTAGGCGAGCACGATCGCGACGGCACCGCCCGCGACCGCGCTGCCGCCCACCAGGCTGGGGAACACCTGCCAGTCGCCGAGGTGCCGGCCGGGCCGGTAGGCCAGCAGGTAGCCGATGCCGAGCACGGTGCCCGGCACGGCCACCCCGAGCGTTCCGGCGAAGTCCAGCCAGCCGCCCGCCCCGGCCAGCCGGCGCACCGCCAGCCAGGCGATGAGCAGGCCGAACAGCCCCGCGATCGGGGTGGCGATCGCGGCCAGCAGGGTCGTGTCCAGCAACGCCTGCCGCCCCACGCCGAGCAGCACCTCGCGCAGGTACGCGAACGTGAGCGTGTGATCCACGCCGAACACCCGCGTCACCCCGCCGGCGACCACGGTCCCGTAGACGGTCACGATGAGCAGCGCGACCAGCGCGGTCAGCGCCAGGATCGGCAGTCGCACCCAGCCGGTGACCGGCCGCACGTTGCCCGACGGCCGTCCCGTGATGGTCGTGCGCGTCTTGCGGCCCAGCCAGTAGCGCTGCGCCGCGAACACGCCGACCGACGGCACGAGCAGGATCAGGCTGTAGACGGCCGCGCCGGTGGTGTCGTACTCGCCGGTGATGGCCAGGTAGGCGCGGCTGGCCAGCACGGTGTAGTCGCCGCTGACGACGAGCGGGTTGGCCAGGTCGGCGACCGCCTCCACGAACAGCAGCAGGAACGGGGCCGCGAACCCCGGCGCGAGCAGCGGCAGCACCACGGTCCTGAACACCCGCCACCGGGAGGCGCCCATGGTCATGGCCGCCTCCTCGATCGCCGGGTCCAGGCCGCGCATCATGCCGAGCAGGCCGAGATAGGCCACGGGGAACAGCGACAGCGACAGGACGAACACGAGCCCGTCCAGCCCGTAGATGTCGTACTCGATCCCGAACAGGCCGTGCGTGACCAGCCCCCGCCGCCCGAACAGCACGATGGTGGCGGTGGCCACCGCGAACGGCGGGCTCACCATCGGCACGAGCGCGATGAGGTGCAGCACCCGCTTGCCGGGCACGTCCAGCCGGGTCTGGACGATCGCGAACAGGAACCCGATCGCGGTGCCGGTCAGGCCGACCAGGACGCCGAGCAGCAGCGTGTTCCCCAGGATGCGGAGGTCCGCCGACGAGGTGAAGAACTCCGCGTAACGCGGCCAGGCCGGCGGCGACAGCGCCGAGCCCAGCACCGCGCCGATCGGGTAGACGCTCCCCAGGACGACCAGGATCGCGCAGGCGGTGACGGCCAGCACCACGCTCGCCTCGCGCCGCCTGCGCGATCCTGGTCGTCCTGGGGAGCGTCTACCC
>NZ_VCKX01000110.1 GCF_005889725.1 Nonomuraea zeae | reverse complement strand
GGGGTGGGCGGGCAGGTCGCGTCCCGTCTCGGCGATGTGGTCGGCGTAGTTCAGGCCGCAGCAGATGACCTTCCCCGGTTCGGGGAGCGGCAGCGCCATGTGGCGGCCCTCGATCTCCTCGCCGGCCAGGCCGGCCACCGGCCGGTCGTGGAAGGCCGCGAGGTAGGCCGACAGGTGCGGCGCCGGCAGCCGGCGCCAGCCGCCGTCGAGGCTGACCGCCGCCGTCGTACGGCCGTCTGCCTCGGTCAACGTGGCAAACCTCATGCTCGCGCCTCCAACCGGACGTCTCTACGTTGGTATATGGCGTTTTTTTCACGTACGTCATATAAAGTCAATACCGCTGCCGCGGCTGCCCGGCCACAGCGGACCTCACTCGACGGAGGCGTGATGACCCCGATTCCTGTCAACCCGGCCCAGCTGCCGGTCCCGAGCGGCTACTCGCACGGCACCCTGGTCGGCAACACGCTCCATCTCGGCGGCCAGACCGCGCTCGACCAGAACATGAAGATCGTCGAAGGCGGCATCGTCGAGCAGTTCCGCCAGGCCTTCGGCAATCTCCTCGCCACGCTGCGCGAGGTGGGTGGCCGGCCGGAGGACCTGGTCAGCATCACGCTGTACCTGACGGACATCCCCGACTACCAGGCGCACGGCAAGGAGATCGGCCGCGCCTGGCGCGAGCTCGCGGGGCCCGTCTACCCGGCCATGGCCGGCATCGGCTGCACCGCCCTGTGGCAGCCGGAGGCGATGATCGAGATCCTGGGAGTCGCCGTCATCCCCGAGGAGCGGCTCATCGCCGGCACGCCATAGGCGCGAAGGCGCCCGGCTCTAGTGTTCCTCGATCACCGAGGTGGCGAAGCGGTGCGCGCGCTCGGTCAGCTTCTCCCGGAGCTCGTCGAACAGCGCCGCCGCGCGCGCCCCGTGCCAGTCGGGCGGCAGGAGCTCCGGCGGCAGGCCCGGGTCGAGGAACGGCAGCCGCCGCCACTCGGTCAGCACCCGCGCATAGTCGCCGAACGCCTCGGCGTCGCTGCCGGCGTCGGCTCGCCGCCAGCGGTCCCGTACGGGGAAGAACGAGCTCAGGAACTCGTCGTAGAGCCGTTGCAGCCCGTCGAGGTCCCACCACTGGGCCACCAGCTCGGCGACGTCCCCGAAGGCCAGGTAGTCGGCGCGGAACAGGTCCACGTAACCCGACAGGTCGTGGCGCTCCAGCACCTCGCGGGTCTCCTCGTACAGGTAGTGCGGCGCGATCCACACCCCCGACGCCGTCACGCCGAACCCGAGCCAGCTCAGCCGTGACCGCAGCAGGTGCCGCTGCTGCCGCTGAGCCTCCGGGACGCTGAAGACCGCGAGCAGCCAGCCGTCCGCCAGCTCGGCCCGGCGGCGGCCGAAGATCCGCTGATCGCCCTCGTCCAGGATCTCCCTGGCCTGGCGCGACAGGCCGTACCCGGCCGAGCCGTTGACCTTGCGCGCCTCCAGCAGGCCCCGGCGCTTCAGCCGGGAGATGGCCGAACGCACCGACGGCGCGTCGACGTCGAGCTGGCCCATCAGCTGGATGAGCGCGGACACGCTGATCCAGCCGCCGACCTCGCGGGCGTACAAGCCGTAGGTGGTGACGATGAAGGCCCGAGGTCGGGTGGACCTCGATTCCGGCCCTTCGGTATCGCTGCTCGGCATCGTCACGAAGACACGATAACGCCCACCGTCCAACCCCTTTCACGACATTTCCCGGCGACCGGGCGCGTGGTAATTTTTCCGGCGGGCAAGCCTTGATCCCGCTAGAGGAAGGCCGTGGCCGTGATCAGCACCGGAGACGATCACGAGGAGCAAGGCCGGCCATCGGCATGGGAAGCGGCCTGGGAAGTGCTGGCCCCCGTGACCGACCTGGTCACGCCGATGGCGGTGCGAGTCGCGGCCTCGCTGGGGCTGGCCGACCTGATGGCCGGCGACGCGGTGCCCGCCGATGAGCTGGCCCGCCGGTCCGGCAGCGACGCCGACGCGCTGGAGCGGCTGCTGCGCCATCTGGTCTGCCGGGGCGTCTTCACCGAGCCGGAGCCGGGCAGGTTCGCCGTCAACGAGCCAGCCGCGCTGCTGGCCTCCGGCCATCCTTCCGGGATGCGGGCACAACTCGACCTGGGCGGCTTCGGCGGGCAGATGGACCTGGCGTTCGCCGGTCTGCTGCACACGGTCCGCACCGGGCGACCGGGGTGGGAGACGGTCTTCGGCGCCCCGCTCTGGAGTTATCTCGCCGCGCACCCGGAGATGAGGGCGTCGTTCGACGCGCTGATGGCCACCGGACCGGACTACGTCACCGACGCGGCCGAGGGATACGACTGGTCCGGCGTGCGGCACGTGGTCGACGTCGGCGGCGGCACCGGCATCTTCCTCGCCGAGCTGCTGCGGGCCGGACCGGAGATGAGGGCCACGCTCGTCGATCTGCCGGACACGGTGGATCGGGGCCGGCGGCACCTGGCCGAGCGCGGGCTGGCCGCCCGGTGCGAGTTCGCCGGCCAGAGCTTCTTCGACCCGCTGCCCACCGGCGGCGACGTGTACGTGCTCAGGCGGGTGGTGCACGACTGGAGCGACGACGAGGCCCTGCTGATCCTGCGCCGGTGCGCCGACGCGGCCGGGCCGCACGGACGCGTCGTCGTGATCGACTCGCACAGGAGCACCGACGACCCGGCCGGGTTCACCGAGATGGACCTGCGCATGCTCGTGCTCAACGGCGGCCGCGAACGCACCGTCGAGGACTACGTCGCCCTCGTGGCCAGAGCCGGGCTCGGCCTGGCCAGCGCGCGCCGCACCGCGCTAGGGCACGTCATCCTCGACTGCACCCCGCCGGGCGCCTGACGTGGCTCATCCCCTGCCTCGCACCGTGACCCGAGTAAAGGTGCCATGATCGACCAAACCAACCTTCTTCCGCTCGAACACGATGACCCCCGGCAGATCGCCCGGTACGCCGTACAGGGGCGTCTCGGGATGGGCGGTCAGGGGGTCGTCTACCTCGGGCGCGACCCCGGCGGGCGGCCGGTCGCCATCAAGGTGCTCAGGGACGGCGGGCTGCCGGCCCCGCAGGCCCGCGCCCGGTTCGCCCGCGAGGTGGACGCCGCGCGCTGCGTCCCGCAGGCCCACACCGCCGCGATCCTGGACGCCGACGTCCTCGGCGAGCGCCCGTACATCGTCAGCGAGTACGTGCCCGGCCTGTCGTTACAGGCGGCGGTGGAGCGCAACGGCGTGTTCACCGGCCACGCGCTGGAGCGGCTGGCCACCCACACCATCACCGCGCTGGCCGCGATCCACGGCGCCCGGGTGGTCCACCGGGACTTCAAGCCGGCCAACGTCCTGATCGGCCCGGACGGGCCGCGCGTGGTGGACTTCGGCATCGCCCGCGCGCTGGAGTCCGGCGGCCAGACGACGAACTCCATGGTCGGCACGCCGCCGTACATGACTCCCGAGCAGTTCAACGAGCAGCCCACCGGCCCCGCCACCGACGTGTTCGCCTGGGCGGCCACGGTGGTCTTCGCCGCGACCGGCCGGCCGCCCTTCGGCAAGGCGCCCTTCGCCGCCGTGGCCAACCGGATCCTGCACGAGCAGCCGGACCTGGGTGACCTGGCCGCCCCGCTGCGTGACGTGCTCGCGCGCTGCCGGGCCAAGAACCCCGCCGAGCGGCCGACCGCCCTCCAGGTGCTGCAGACGCTGATCGGCCACGGCACCGTGACCGATCCGGAGCTCCGGCAGCTCGCCCTCCAGCAGCCCGGCCGGCCGGGCCCCGCCGTCCTGCCCACCGCGCCGGCCGGAGTGCGCGGCGCCCGCAAGGGCCTGCTGATCGCCGCCACCGCCGCCGTGCTGGTCGTCCTCGGCGCCTCCGCTGTCGTGATCCTCCGCAACGCCGCCCAGGAGACCCCCGAGGCCGCCCCCGCCTCGAAGAGCCCGGAGCCGGCCGCGGCGCTGCCCGCCGCACCGAGCCGCCATTGGCGGCTCGGCGAGGGCACGGGCAGGCAGGCCGCCGACTCCGCCGGCTCCGCGGCCGGCTCGAAGCTGCTGCTGTACCCCGGCGCCCGCTGGGACGGCCGCCCGCCCGCGGCGGCGGAGGGCGCGCTGCTGTTCGACGGGGTCAAGGGGTACGCCGCGACCAGCGGGACGACGGTCGCCGATCCGGCCCGGAGCTTCACCGTCGCGGCCCGCGCCCGCATCGACCGGCTGCCGGCGACCTCCGCCTTCGCCGCCGTGCTCAGCCAGGACTCGACCCAGGACGTGTTCGCGTACACGCTCCAGCACCTGCGGTGCACCGGGGCCGACGAGCCCGACGGCTTCTGCCCGGCCCGGGGCTCGTACTGGACGTTCTCCGTGCACGGGACCAACAGCTTCGACGCGGAACGGGTCGTCGCCGCCACGGGGGCCAAGCTCGGGACCTGGGTCCACCTCACCGCGGTCTACGACCGGCAGGCCGGCCCGGCCGGCGAGATCCGGATCTACGTCGACGGCCGCCTGGACGGCGTCAAGGCCCTGACCGAGCCGGTACGCCTCGCCTCCGGCCCCTTCTACCTGGGGCGTGCCACCTACGTCACCCCCGTGGACTTCTGGCCGGGCGCCGTCGCCGACGTGGCGGTCTGGCCACGGGCGCTGTCGAACGAAGAGGTGGGCGCGGCGGCCACCGCCGGGTGAAAGGCTTTTCTTTTGTTGTCCGCGAAATGTCCGGTGAATGTCCTTTTCCCGGCGAAAGCCGACCTATGAAATGGCTGCCAGGGGAAAAGGATGAACGCGGCAGCAGGAGGATCGGTGTTCAAGAATCGCGTGCTCGGCCGTACCGGCCTGGTTCTCGCTTTGGGGATGTCCCTGTCGCCGGGAACGGCCGGGGCCTCGATCGCCGCGCCCACCGGGGACGCCACGGCGGCCGCCTGCCCGGCGCACGGAAAGCGGTTCCAGATAGGCACCTCCACCAGGGTTTATCTGGCGGGTCCTGATGGCGTCGCGTACGCCATTCCCAACGAGACCGTCTATTTCCAGCTGTGGAACACCTGGGACGGCCTCACGCGGTGGCCCGGCGACACCGTGTCGAGCTGCTTCGGCGGGTCCCACCTGTGGAGCGACGCCTATCTGATCAGGGATCCCAGCTCGCCCAAGGTCTACATCTACGACGCCCGGATCGGGCGCTTCCGCTGGATCACGAGCCCGGCCGTCTTCAACCAGTACGCCTTCGCCAGCAACAAGATCCGGGAGTGGCCCGTCTCCTGGGAAGAGATCAGCAACGACAACTGGGACAACTGACCGCACGACGCCGATCTCGCGGCTCAGCGGGGCCAGATCCGCCCGCTGAGCCGTTCGACGTCCATGTTGAACTGCTCAAGATCGGCGACGAAACGTTCCAAACGCTCGGACGGCCAGTCGGCCAGCACCTTGGCGACGCCGGTGGTGAGCCTGCCGCGCTCGGCGGCCAGCCGCTCGGCGCCCTTCCGCGTGATGCGGAACTTGCGGGCGATCCCGCCGTTGGGGTCGAGAGTGCGCTCAACCAGGCCGTCCTTGAGCAGGGCGGCCGTCTGGCGGTTGAAGGTGGAGGCGGCCAGCCCGAACGCCTCGACGAAGTCGGCGATCGACATGGGGCCCTGTATGTCGAGCCGGGTGAGCAGCACGTAGGCGCTGCGTTCGAGGCGGTCGTCACCCAGCGCGGGGCGAGGCGTGGTCAGCTCGCGTTGCCGCGTGAGAATCAGCAGCTCGCGCTCGATGCGCGCGCCCGCCTGCTCGGCATCCATTCGGGCTGCCTCCGATCGTGCCTGGGTTCACCTGCACGATACGTCAATGTGCACGCTGCTCCGAATAGGCATTATGCACCTTTTGTGCATCATGCAGTCCGTGTGTATGGTGCAGGTCATGACGGCTTCCGCGTCCCACGGACTCTCAGGAGCGATCACCTCGCCGTCCCGCCGACCCCACGGAGACGCGTCCACCGCACCGACGTCCCGCATCGAGGGAGACCTTGCATGAGCCAGAACGAGGAAGTCCTGCCCTACCCGCTGCCGTATGAGACCGCGCTGTCTGCGCCCGCCGAGTGGGAGCGGCTGCGCGCCAAGTGCCCGGTGGCCACCGTCGAGCTGCCCAGCGGCGACCACGCCAAGCTGCTGACCCTGCACAAGGACGTCAAGGGCCTGCTGTCCGACCCGCGCTTCGCCCGCCCCACCGCCGGCGACAACGCCGCCCGGGTGACCACGGAGGGATCGGGCGGTGCCGCCGCCAACGGCGACATGGCCTCGTCCGTCCCGGACCGGGGCGAGGGACACCAGCAGTGGCGGCGGCTCGTCGGCAAGTACTTCACCGCCAAGCGGATGGCGGCCCTGCGCCCCGGCATGACCGAGATCGCCGAGCGGCTCATCGACGACATGGTGCGCGGCGGCGCGCCCGCCGACCTCAAGGCCGGGGTCGGCTTCCCGCTGCCGGTGTACGTGATCTGCGACATGCTCGGCGTGCCGGCCGAAGACCGGGACCGCTTCTCCCGCTGGTCGGACATGATGCTGAGCACCTCCCGCTACTCCCGCGAGGAGACCGGCAAGGGCATGGGCGAGTTCACCCAGTACATGTCCGGCCATGTCGCCGCCAAGCGCGCCACCCCGACCGACGACCTGATCGGCATGCTGATCAAGGAGGGCGAGGAAGGGGGCCAGGGGCTGACCGACGCCCAGCTGCTCAGCACCGCGATGGGGCTGCTGGTCGCCGGGCACGAGACCACCGCCAACATGATCGGCAAGATGGTGGCCATGCTCCTGGTGGACCGCACCCGGTGGGAGCGGCTGCTCGCCGACCCCTCCCTCGTGCGCACCGCCGTGGAGGAGTCGCTGCGCTTCGACACCAACCTCGGCTTCGGCCTGCGCCGCTACCTCACCGAGGACGTCGAGATCGACGGCCGTACGCTGCCGGCCGGCACCACCGTCCTGTGCAGCATGCCGGCCGCGAACCGCGACGAGAGCGTCTTCGCCGGCGCCGACGACATGGACCTCGGCCGCAGCCCCAACCCGCACCTGACCTTCGGCGCCGGCCCGCACTCCTGCCTCGGCCAGGCGCTGGCCCGCACCGAGCTGCAGGTCGTGCTGGAGACGCTGCTGCGCAAGCTGCCGACCCTGGAGCTGGCCGTGCCGGAGCGGGACCTGCGGCGCGTCGAAGGTCTCCTCGTCGGCGGACTTCGCGAGGTCCCGGTCCGCTGGTGACGGTCGCCCTTTTCTAGAGGAGGGCTCCGGCGTCGGCGGCGGCGGGGTTGCCGAGCCCTTCGAGCAGGAGGAGCGGCGCCCGCGCGTGGGTGCGGGCCCAGGCTCGTGGGTGATCCGCTGGGCCTGCTCCAGGCGGTCGCGGGCCAGATCGGGCGCGCCCAGTTGCCGGTGGATCTCGCCAGGTCTATCCCCGTGCCGGCGCGGTTGCCCGCCCCCTGAAGAGTCGCAGTGCCCGTTGACAGTGCTCCCGGGCGCCGGAGAAGGCTGGGGCGGGCCGGCCGCGTTCCGCTTCGAGAGCGCCTCGACGGACATGGCGTGGGCGCCGTCCAGGTCGGTGAGCCGTTCGAGCTCGGCCTCCCCGCCCGGCGAAGTCTGGCACGTCGTACGGCAGGAAGCTCACTGCCGAGTGCTGGTCGTCCTCAGCACCGCCTCTTCGACGGCCGCGAACTACGCCCCTACCTCACCAGGAACCAGGCCATGGGCAGGAAGACGGCCCGGATGTTCGCCGCCTGACGGCCGCCGGCCGGCCCTCGTGCCGGCGCTCGTGCCGGCCAGGCGGTGCCGCGTCAGCGGCGGTGTCAGGACGGCGACGGCCCGGTATCAGAGCGATCGGCGATCGTGAACGCCATGAACGGTTCGACGATCGCGGCCGACGGCTGAGTGACATCCCATCCGTTCACGTGAATTTCTGACAGCGTCATTGAAGGAGCACACCAGCATGTCCATCACCCTGACCGACCAGGACAAGGCCACCCTGCGCACCGCCGCCTACGGCGCCGTCTCGCTGATGGCCGCCGCCGGTGCCGCCGGCTCGCCGCACAAGATCGCCACCGACGGCTCCATCGCCCTGGCTTCAGCGACCGGCCTGATCGGACACGTGCTCGCCGCGAAGAGCAAGGACATCAAGCTGTCCGGCAAGTCGGTGGCCGAACTGGCCGACCACGTGCTGCCGGCCCTGACGTCGGCCATGAGCCTGCTCAACCAGCAGGCCCCGACGGAGGCCGGCAACTTCCGCCGCACGGTCATCGTCGCCGTCGAAGCCGCCGCCCGGACCCACCAGGGCCGCCCCAGCCCCGCCCTGGCCGACATGACCCGCAAGATCACCGAAGCCCTCGACCTGGCGGACGCGCCCGTGACGGCCGCCGCCGGGCAGGATCGCCCGGAGCTGGAGAAGGCCATCCAGGAGATCGTCGATGCCGGGTTCGTCGGGGTGCAGCTGCGGGTGCACGACGAGCGGGGCGAGTGGGCCGGCAGCGCCGGGGTGGCCGAGCTGGGCGGGACCGCCAAGCCGCCGACGAACGGGCACTTCCGGATCGGCAGCAACACCAAGACCTTCATCGCGACCGTGGTGCTGCAACTGGTGGCCGAGGGCAGGATCGGGTTGGAGGACTCGGTGGCCGACCACCTGCCCGAGTTCGGGCTGGACCGGCGGATCACGGTGCGGATGCTGCTGCAGCACACCAGCGGCGTGTTCAACTTCACCGGCGAGTACTTCCCCGACGGGACGTTCGCGCCCGGGATCGCCTGGTCGGGCCAGGAGTGGGTGGACAACCGGTTCAGGACCTACCGGCCGGAGGAGCTGGTGGAGCTGGCCTTGTCCAAGCCCGCACGCTTCGAGCCGGGGACGGACTGGAGCTACGCCAACACCAACTACGTGCTGGCCAGGCTGCTGGTCGAGAAGGTCACCGGCCGCTCGCTCGCCGAGGAGATGCAGCGGCTGATCCTGGGCCCGCTCGGGCTGTCGGGAACCGTGGTGCCCGACACCCGGACGGACCTCCCCGTCCCGCACGCCCACGCCTACTACCGCTACGAGGAGGACGGCGAGCAGAAGACGGTCGACGTCACCCGCCAGAACCCGTCCTGGATCTCCGGCGGCGGAGACATGATCTCGACCACGCAGGACCTGCACACGTTCATCTCCGCGCTGGTGGGCGGCAAGCTCCTGCCCGCCCCGCTGCTGGCCGAGATGTGCACGCCGGAGGCCAAGGTCGGCTACGGCCTGGGCGTGTTCGTCCAGGACGGCCCGAACGGCGGCACTCTCATCACCCACAACGGTGGCATCGCGGGCTACGCGGCGCTGATGTACAGCACCCCCGACGGCAGCAGGACCCTGACCGCCTCGATCACCTATGTGGACGACGCCGGCATGTCCATGGCCGAGGCGTTCCAGAAGGTGACGCAGACGCTCGTCAGCGAGGTGTTCGGCGACGGGCAGGCCGAGCCCGCTCAGCCGGCGAGCTGAGCACCGGGGTCTCCGAAGCGGACGCGCGACGGCGCCACCGGCCCATGACCGCGGCCTGCCCCCGCCGGCTCGGACCCCTCTCGCGCACGGCCCCTCAGCCCGGTCTGGCCACCAGCAGGCTCAGGCCGTGGGGTAACAGGCCCGTACGCACGACGGCCAGGCCTGCCTCGCCCAGCAGCGTGCCGATGTCGCCCAGCGTGCGCTCCTGCCCGCTGGCGAACAGCGTCAGCATCTTGACGTCGAGCGCCACGCCGGACGTCGGCGAGCTCACCGGGTCGTCCTCGACGATCGAGTCCACGATCCACAGCTCGGCCCCGGCCGTCATCAGCTCCGCGACCCGGGCCAGCAGCTTGACCGCCCGCTCGTCGTCGTAGTTGTGCACGACGTTGCACAGCAGCAGCAGCTCCGCCGGCGGCAGCGGGTCGGCGAACATGTCGCCCTCCACCACCGTCACCGCGTCCAGGCCCAGCTCGCCCAGGTGCTGCCGGGCCTCTGCGGCCACCTCCGGCAGCTCGAACAGCGTGCCGCGCAACCCCGGATTGCGTTGCAGCAGCCTGGCCAGGACGATCCCGGTGCCGCCGCCGATGTCGGCGACGCTGCCGAAGCGTGACAGGTCCTGCGCGGCCAGGGCATCGGCGACCGAATGGCTGCGGGTCCGCATGAACTCGTTGAACAGCCGGCCCTCGGCCGGGCGGCTGTGCAGGTAGGCATAGGGCGAGGACACCTCGTACGTGTCCAGCGCCACCGGCACGCCGCGAGCGATCGTCAGGTGCAGCAGGTGGGCCGAGTCCCGCCACAGGTCCGTTCCCCAGATCAGCGCGGCGGGCGCGAGCGAGTCGTCGCGGTCGCTGATGAGCGGCTCGCCGTCGGCGGTCAGGCGGTACCGGCCGCCGACGTCCAGGTCGACGAGGCCCAGGTGCCGCAGGGCTCGCATCAGGCGGGCGAGCAGCCGCTCGTCGGGACGGCCGAGGTCGGTGGCGGCGGCCACGGCGCCGGCCAGGTCGTCCAGGGTGCGGGGGGCGGCGGCCAGCAGGTCGATGATCGACAGCTGCAGCGCGGCCCGGAGGACCGTGTACATGGTGAAGCCGTCGATGATGCTCTGCACCCGCGACCGGCCCGGCTCGGAGCTCGGGGTCGGTGGCGCGGCGCGGGGCTCGTGGAAGCCGCCGGGCTCATGGACGGCTCGCGACTCGTGGACGGCTCCGGGCCGGCGGGCTGCGGCTTGGGGCTCATGGGCGGCTCAGGGCTCATGACGACGTCGCCTTCCCGCTCGGAGCGGCATCACCGGCGACACGCGACACGCATAACCGAGCGGGACGTACGGACCGTTTCACGAGGCTCTCCCATCGAGGCGCGCGCCGCAGCCGGGCCACACCTCACCACCCCGCCGGCGGCCTTGTGCAGGTCTGATCCAGCGAGCCCACCAGAGGGCCCGCCGCTGCCCTTGAGTCGACCACCGCCACCGCAGCTTGGCAACGCCCCCCGGTGCGGAAATCTCCCGTTTGCGCGGGCGGCGGCGACCGGTAAGTAGCCTTACACCGATCGGCCACCCTGATGTCATGACGGGCCGCGATGATCTCCGCATGTTCGTGTCACGCTTGGTCAAATACGCCGTGTCCGCCGTCCTCGTCCTGACGTCCATCACCACCACGGCGGCCCACGCCACCGCCTCGGGCGCGCCCGGCCGTCAGGTCAGGGTCGCCACCTTCAACCTCCACCACGCCCAGGGCACCGACGACCGGCTCGACCTGGAGCGGGTCGCCGGCGTGATCCGCACGGGCGGGGCGGACATCGTCGGCCTGCAGGAGGTGGACCGGCACTGGTCGGAGCGGAGCGAGCTCGCCGACCAGGCGGCGTGGCTGGCCGAGCGGCTGCGCATGCACGTCGTCTACGGCGCCAACCTCGACCTCGACCCGCTCACCGGCGGCGCCCCCCGCCGCCAGTACGGCACCGCGATCCTGTCCAGGTACCCCATCCTCGACTGGGAGAACACCCTGCTGCCGCGCTACGACGGCCACGAGCAGCGCGGCCTGCTGCGCGCCCAGGTCCAGGTACGCGGGGTGCGCGTGCAGGTGTTCAACACCCACCTCCAGCACAACGACGCCAACGAGCGCCTCGACCAGGTGCGCGCCATCCAGCCTCTGGTCGCCGCGCACGAGGGGCCCGTGGTCCTCACCGGGGATCTCAACGCCCGGCCCGAGGCGCCGGAGATCCGCGCACTCTCCGAGACGCTGGCCGACACCTGGTCGCGGGCGGGCTCGGGAGACGGCTTCACCCACCCGGCGACGGGTCCCGAGGCCCGCATCGACTACGTGTTCACCTCGGCGGACGTCGAGGTCCGGTCGGCCACGGTCGTCGCGAGCGACGCCTCGGACCATCTGCCGCTGTTCGCCGACCTGGTGGTGAGCCGCCCCCGCGACTGACGCGGCGCAGTCTCACCGCGGAGCGCCGGCAGTGGTGTCCACCTTCGTGGGTCGGCAAGGCCGCGGGCGGATCGGCGTTCGACGTGGCGCTGGAATGGGCCAGGCCTCGGGCGTACCGCTGCTCACTGCTGACCGTGCGGGCGGTTGAGCAGCAGGTCTGCGGCCCGGCCGAGGACCTGGGCGCGGGTGCGGTCGCCGTGGTCGGCGGCGAGGAAGTGCGCGCCGATCGCCACGCAGAAGGCGATCAGGCTGCGGGCCTCGACCTCGTCGGGGTCGGCGCAGAAGGTGCCGATCATCTCGCGCAGCAGTGCCATGCGCCGGTTGTCCACCCGGCGCAGGCGTACGGCGACCGCCTCGTCGCGCCGGGCCCAGTCACGGACCGCGAGGTCGATGGGCAGCAGGCGGTCGCTGGAGAACGTGAGCACGCCCGCACGGTGGATCTTGACCTTCGGGTCGCCGCCCTCGCGCTCGATGCGCTCGATCACCTCGTCCACGCTCTCCCGCTCCCAGGCGTCCAGCATCGCCGTCAGCAGCGCGTCGCGGTCGGCGAAGAACCCGTAGAACCCGCCTTTCGTGACGCCGAGCTTCTTGGCCAGCGCCTCGACGCGGACCGCATCCGGGCCACCGGCGGCCAGCGCCCGCAGCCCCTCCTCGATCCACCTGTCACGCGGCGTCCGCGTCGTGCCCGCCATGTGTCCTACCTCACCTCTCCACCATATATACGGCACCGTATAGTCGAGCTAGCCTCTGTCTATACGGCAGCGTATACATGAATGGAGACCGCAAGATGAGCCCAGGTCTGGAAGGCAGCACTGTGGCCGCGGTGGAAAGTGCCGTGGGACCGCACAACCTCCCCGATTCGATCCGCGCTCTCAGCTCATTGGACGGCATCGACTACGCCGACCTCTTCACCCTCACCGCAGGCGCGGACACGGAGGCGACGCCGGAGCAGTGGGCTCGGGCGATGCTCGGCGACGTCCCCAACGCCGGTGAGCGGCTGATCTGGCGCGGGTTCCTCGGGCTCCGGCTCAGCCAAGGGCGGTCGCCGGACACCGTGGCCGGATGGCGGATCTCCGGACGCGGCGACGGCTGGCTGCGGCTCGAGACCGCATCCTGGTTCCTGAGCGCCAACCTGATCGTGCAGGTCGCCGGCGAACGCGTGTCGATCGCGACCTTGCTGCGCTATGACCGGCCCGTGGGCGGGCTCGTGTGGCCGCCGTTGTCCGCCGTCCACCGCCTGCTGGTGCCCAGGATGCTCCGTGCGGCCCTGGCGAAGACGGATCGTCACGTGACGCGCAGCTGATGGGTGATGGACGCGTCGGTGATCCGGGTGTCGGCGGCCAGCAGGAACGCCTTCGACAGGATCACCGACAGCAGGCCGCCGTTCTCCTCGAACGGCAGGAAGACCTGGTCGCCTGACCCGTGCGGGACGATGCACAGGTAGGCGTCGTTGGGCTCCATGAGGATGTTGCCCGAACCGAGATGGATCTTGTACGTCCGCAGATCACCGCGTACGCGCAGGAACCGGTCGGTCAGCGTGCAGCGCTCGGCGATGCTCAGGCGGGGCAGCAACCCGGTGAGGGCGTCGTGGCGGACCTGGGCCGACTCGGTCAGGTCGCCGAAGCCGAAGGACTGCCAGTATTCGCCGTGTCCCTCGGGGTCCAGGCCGGTCGAGGTGACGCCGACGGCCAGGTCGGCGTCACGCAGCGTCTCCGACAGGGTCAGCGGCGGCACCTCGGGCAGCGGCACCAGGCCGCCGTCCGCGCCGACGAAACCGAGCTCCTCGCTGACGCAGACGGAGGCCGTGTTGCCGTAGCCGTCGCGCTCATAACCGTGCGGGTCAAGGGAGAAGTGCCAGGAAGCGGTCAGGCCGCCGGGGAGCTGCTTGACGGCCTCGCAACGGTCCGATCCACCCGCGCCGTCCCACCAGCCCAGCGACAGGCCGGTCCAGCCGCGGTCGGTGAGCAGCGCCTTGGCCTGGCCGTAGCGCAGCAGGTGGCGGGCGAAGCGCCGCGAGTGGTGCAGGCTCTCCTCCTCGGCGGGGGTGAGCAAATAGACCTCGCGAAAGGCCTGCTTGAACGGCTGGCGCAGCCCGATCTCCATCAGGTGGTCACGCCAGGCCCGCACCTCGGCGGCGGTGTGCGAGATCGGGTGCCACAGGTGGACGGGGGTGTCGGGATGCGGCTGGATCCGGCGCCCGGCAGGGTCCGTCAGCTCCCACGTGCCATCCACCTGAACCGGAATCCCGGCGGGACCCTGGAGGATCTCCCAGATCAGCGCCCGGCCGAACGCCCCCGTGAGCGGATGGTCGAGGTAGAACTCGCAGACCTCGTGCCAGCGCCAGATCCGCTCGGTGGCCAGCGCCCGCTCGATCCGGAAGCGCTCGACCGGCACCGTCTTCTTCAGCTCTTTGGCGGTGGCCCGGAGCTCGGCGAGCAACTGCCGGTCGACCGCCTTGGGGATGGCCTTGCGCCCGTCGAAGGTGACGGTGCCGTCCAGCGAGAGCCGAAGGCCCTGTTCGGTACGGGTGCCGTCGGGGCCGAGCCCGAAGGTGGGGACGGTCCGCTCGAGGAGCTGGTCCGGGGAGAGCCCGGTCTGTACGGCGATCGCGTCGAGAGTCCGGCTCACCTTGGTCAGGAGGCTCTTCTTGCGCACCTTGGCCTGCACCCGGGCCAGCTGCGGGACCACCGCCACGCCCCCGCGCCGCCCCAGCACCCCGATGGCGGCGTTGGCCAGCAGCTCGCTGCGGGAGTTGGCGCCCGAGCCGCCGATCCCGGTGCCGGCGGCCACGGCGATGTCGCCGAGCAGCCCGGTGACCCATGGCTCGTCGATCGGCTCGCAGGTCCAGATCATCCCGCGCAGCACGTGGGCCGTACGGTCGCGGAGATAGGTGGTGACCTCGCGATAGCCGTTGTGCGCCGGCCCTTCGCGGTAGGCGGGCAGCCGGCCGAGCACTTCACGCAGCACGCCGGCCGCCTCGGGAGTGAGCAGCTCAGCGGCCCGCGCCGCCCACTTGGGCGTGGGGCCGGCCGCCGTGGCATCGGCCCAGTGACGCAGGAGCGGGACCAGCTCCGGCTGCCCGAGCCGCTTGCCGTACTCCTCGCGCAGGAGCACGGCGAAGCCGTCGCCGTCCGGCACCACGGAGCGGACCGCGTCGGCGGGGTCGGCCGTCGGGTGCTCGGCCAGGAGGGCGTCGAGCACCCGCTTGGCCTGCCAGTCGGACGATCCGGACTCGTCGATGTCGCGCTGCGCCCGGCGGAGGTAGGCCAGCAACGGCTCCCGCTCGGCGACCGTCAGACGCTTGATCGCGGAGATCGGGATGCGATAAGGGATGTCGGTCCGCCGCATCTCGCTCGCGAGCGCGGTGCGCCACAGCAGGTCCAGCTCATGGGGGCGCCAGCGCAGCCTGCGTTGCGCCAGGGCCGTGGGGAGCGGCGTGGTGATCATGCTGCCGTCGGTCGTACGCATGATCAGCTGCACCCACAGGGACATGGCCCGCCACTCGGCGTCGCCCCAGCCCTTGCCGAGCTGCTTCAGCAGGGCGTCGTCGGGATAGCGGTAGCCGCTCACGACCTGCGTGAGCGTGGCGTCGAGCTGCCCGAACACCTCCAGCGTGTGCTGGTCGAGCTCCTCCAGCCAGCCGCGCGGCTCGGCCGGGAGGCCGTCGAGGACGCCCATGTCAGCCTCCGGCCAGGAGGGTGAAGGAGGGGGGTGTGGTCATGACGTGACTCGTTCCTGTGAAAAGACCGGGACGATGGCCATTCATAGCAACGGCGGGCGACAGAAACCGGCGAGCGTGACCAGCCCGCGGACCGCAGCTCCTTATGGTGAAATATGCCGAATGGAGCGTGCGAGGCAGCTGGTGGGCGACATGCTCATCTACTGGTTTCTAGTCGTCCTGGGCACCGGCGCTTTCCTGGCCTTCCACTACACGCCTGACAACCGCACGGTCTTCTACGACGGCGGCTACGAGCCGCTGCGCGGCGTCCCCATGAGCGACGCCTACCGATCCGCCCTCCAGATCAGCTTCGACGTGCCCGGCGGCCTGCTCGTCCGGCAACTGCACCACAGCTCCTCGCTCCTGCTCGTGCTGGGCACCGCCGTCTGGGCCGTGCTCGGCCGGTTCCGGTACGCGCCCGCCCTGCTCGGCTTCGGCCTGGTCCTGCTCAGCGCGCTCGCCGGCTACGGCTCCGTCGACGACCTGCTGTCCGGCACCGTCCTGGGCCGGCTCCCCACGGTCGTGTGGTACGGCCTGCACCTGCTGACCGCGCTGGCCCTGGCCGCCACGCTGGTGGTCTCCTCGCACCGGGAGGCCGTCCGCAACCCCAGGACCCCGGGCTTCGTGGCCCTGAGCCTCGTCCTCACCGCGCTGGTGTTCTTCTGGCCCTGACGCGCCGCGCAGGCCCTCAAGCCGGATCCGCTCCGAGCGGAGGCCGGCGCGCCTGGTTCATCTCGCGCTTGACCGCCCAGGCGTCCGCCACCGGGCCCATGTGCCCGAGCTTGTCGGGGTTGACCACCGTACGGACCGCCTGGATCTGCCCGTCGAGGATGTCGAGCGCCAAGGTGGCGAGGATCTTGCCGTCCCGGTCGCGGAAGAGCGCGCCCGGCTGGGCGTTCACCTGGTGCGGCTCCACGACGACGCCGATCCGGAAGAACGGCGCGACGATCGCGGCCAGCACCCGCGCCACGTTCTGGGCGCCGATGACCTGCCTGGCCAGTTGCGGGGCCTTGCCCCCGCCGTCCCCGACCAGGTGCACGTCGGCGGCGAGGAGCTCCGTCAGCCCGTCGACGTCCCCTTGCCTGAAGGCGTCGAAGAACCGTCCGGCCAGCTCCTCGCGCTCGCGCCGGTCGGCCTCGAACCGCGGCCGGCCCGCGTCCATGTGGCGGCGCGCCCGCGTGGCGAGCTGGCGGCACGCCGCCTCCGAGCGATCCACCGCCGACGCGATCTCCGGGAAGCCGAACCCGAACACCTCGCGCAGCACGAAGACCGCGCGTTCGAGCGGGCTGAGCCGCTCCAGCAGCAGCAGGGCCGCCATCGACAGCGAGTCGGCCAGCTCCGCCGACCGCTCCGGGTCCTGGTAGGGGTCGCTCAGCAGCGGCTCGGGGAACCACGGCCCGACGTACTCCTCGCGCCGGACGCGGGCCGAGCGCAGCACGTCGATCGAGATCCTGGTCACCACCGCCGACAGGAAGGCCTTGGCCGACCTCGCCTGCGTCGGGGAGGTCTCCCAGCGCAGCCAGGTCTCCTGGACCGCGTCCTCGGCCTCGGTCACGCTGCCCAGGATCCGGTAGGCGATCGAGAACAGCAGCGGCCGCAGCTCCTGGAACTCCTCGGCGCGAGTCATGCGGGCCCCTCCTTGAGACTCTGCCGCCAGGAGGGGGTGCGCCGCTCCCGCAGCCGGTTCGTCGGCGATGTCGACCGCCCTCTGGTCTGCCACTTCACAGACAGGACCGTAGCGGACGCCGTTTCGTCCAGATTCACCCACCGGCTGTCGCCGCCGCGACCCGCCGGCCGGCCGCCCCATGGCCCCGGTCCCGCCTGCCACAAACCCCCGCATGACCATCGCCTTCCCGATCAGAGCCTGCCTGCCTCCACTGCCCGAGACGAGACAGCCCGGCCGCCTGTGACATGGCGATGAGCCGGGTGACCCCCGCCCCGATGGATCGCCGGCAGCGCTGCGGTCACCACGCAACCGGGCCGAGGCGGTCGACGAAGATCCCGCTCGGCCCGTCGGCGTCGATCGTCGCGAGCCTGACGATCGAGTCGGTCCCCTCGGTGACCGTAAGCACGCCGGTGTGATTGTTCATGTCGGTGGCGGCGAATGCGCGGTTCGCCACCTCTCCGGGGGTGGCGACGTTGAATTTGATCTTCGGGAGCGCCTGGGCGTACCGGACGGTGATCATGTTCAGTGCCGCTTTCGACGAGCTGTAGGCGAGCTCGTGCATCTTCGAGACGGGTTGCTCCGGATCGGTCACGACCGCGAAGGAGCCGCCGCCGCTGGACACCATCACCACCCGCGGGTGGTCGGCCGCCTGCAGCAGGGGCAGGAACGCGTGCGTGACCCTGATCGGCCCGTACACGTTGGTGTCGTAGACGGAGTGGATCTCGTCGGCCGTCGCGTCCGCCGGCGCTACCACCCTTCCTGGCGCGCCGGCGTTGTTGATCAGCACGTCCAGCCGGTCGGTGTGCTTCCGTACGAGCCGTACGGCCTCGGCCACCGACTCGTCCGAGGTCACGTCCAGCGGGACCATGACCACGTTCGCCCCACCGGCGGTGAGCTTGCCGGCGGCCGCCCGCCCTCTGCCCTCGTCCCGCGAGCCGAGGAAGATCGTCCAGCCCCGCTCCCCGAGCCGCCGGGCCGCCTCAAGACCGAGTCCCTTGTTGCCGCCGGTGATCAGCACCGAGGTCTGCTCCGAGGTCTGTTCTGTGTTCTGCTCTGTGTTCTGTTCCAGGTTCGTCATGCCCCCTGAGACGATTCACCCCGCTCGGCTGTGACATGAGTGAGCAGGCGCCGCGTGGACGGACGCGTATGGGACTGAGCGCACCGGCCATGGACCGTCTCGGCCACCAGCGATCACCATAGGGGCATGTTGATTCTGGCTCTCGTCACACTCGCGTTGCACGGCGTCCTCTCGGGCCTGTTCTACACCTTCTCCATGTCCGTCATGCCGGGCCTGAACGCCATCGGCCCCGAACAGGCCGAGGCGGCCATGCGGAGCGTCAACAGGAAGATCCTCAACCCGTGGCTGTACCTCGTGTTCCTGGGCGCTCCGATCGCGGCGCTGGTGGCCGGGTTCCTCGCGGACGCGCCCGCCGCGCTCTGGTTCTTCGCCGGCGCGGCAGTGAACTTCGCCGGCTCGTTCCTCGTCACGGTGGCGATCAACGTGCCGATGAACAACGCCCTCGACGCGGGGAAGATGTCGTGGCAGGAGTACTCACCGAAGTGGACCGGCTGGAACACGCTGCGCGCCGTAGCCTCCGTCGCCGGCCTCGTACTGGTCGGGATCGGCCTGGTCAACCTGTGAGGGCAGGTCACCGCCCCTGCCCACGAGAGCGCCGAACCGCCGGACCGCCTGATAGTACGACCAGGCGAGCCCCTCGCAGGTGGACCTCGCGGGCCGGCCGTAGCCGGCGCACACCTGCCGCATGTCGGCGAGGAACGCGCTGTCGACGTGCTCCTTGCCGGCCGGGAACCGGCCCACGGCCTTGTAGTTGCGATAGCCGAAGTCGTGCCGCGTGCAGGGCATCCGGAAGTCGAACCCGAACGGGCGGTCGGGACTGGATGAGCACAGGTCGGTGGACCAGTCGAAGGCGTAGTCGGCCCATGATCCCCGGTGCTGCCAGGCGCCGAGCCAGGCCGCGGCGCTGAGGGCGGTCGGCTGGGTGAGCCCGTCGAGCGCGGCGATCTTCTCCTCCAGCGTCACGGCGTACGCCGGGGCCGGTTGCGCGAGGACGGTGGTCAGGGCGAGGGCGGCGAGAGATCGTCCAACCATGAGAACCTGCTTGTCTTGCCCGAGGCCGGTACGTGTTCATGGCCAGCTTCGCGCGCGCGCCGGGCAAGCCGGGCGGGCTGCGGGGCAGTGGCGATGCAGGTCTCTCCCAAGCTTTACTCAACGGGCTGAGCAACGGACGCCGACGTCACCCCCTTCGTCGAGGCCGAGCTCGACCGGCGGCAGCCCGAGCGCTCTTGCGGAGCGGCCCTCGCCACCGCCAGGAGCCGCGCGACCCGACCTCGCCGAGAGCGACCGCCTGACCTCTCCGGACGTGCACGGATGAAAGGATCGGAGCTCGATATCACCGAAAGGCATCTGAGATGGCTCCGAACATCGCGACCGCCCGCCGCGTCGAACTGCCCGAGCTGCTGGAGTTCGTCCGGCCCAGGCATCACGGGCTGCTGTCGACCACCCGTGCGGACGGCCGGCCGCAGCTCTCACCGGTGGCCTGCGGCGTGGACGAGAGCGGGCGGATCGTCGTGTCCACCTATCCCGACCGGGCCAAGGCGGTCAACGTCCGCCGTGACGAGCGGGTGTCGATCTGCATCCTGTCGGATGACTGGGACGGCCCGTGGGTCCAGGTCGACGGGCATGCGGAAGTGCTCGACATGCCCGAGGCCCTTGAGCCGCTCGTCGAGTATTTCCGGTGCATCGCCGGCGAACACCCCGACTGGGACGACTACCGCGCCGCCATGCGCCGCCAGGACAAGTCGCTGATCCGCATCACCATGGACCGCTGGGGACCGATCGCGACCGGCGGCTTCCCGGCCCGGCTGGCGCCGGAGGAGTGAGCGGCGCCGCGGGGCCGGGCGGCCCCGCAGCGCGCTCACGACGTGGCGGTCAGCCGCCCGGCTGCAGGAGCACGGGCGATGGGCGCTCGCAGGTGCTGGTGATGCTCACCGCCGTGCCGGAGCCCGCCGAGGCCAGCAGCGACTCCATGACGTCCAGCACGTGGTACGCCAGCGAGCCGCTCGTGCGGGGCTCCTCGCCGGCCGGGGTCGCGGTGAAGTCGGCCAGGCCCACGCCGCGCCCGCCTTCGGCGTAGCCGGCCGACACGGGCAGCTCGCGCCAGCCCTGCTCCCCCACCTGGGAGAGCAGGACGGACCCGTCGAAGCGGTTGGGATCGGGCACGACGAGCGAGCCCGCCTCGCCGTGCACCTCGATGTTGGGCGCCTTGGTGGCCGCCGCGTCGAAGCTCATCACCAGCGTGGACAGCGCTCCGGAGTCGTGCACGAGCACGCCGGTGACGTGGGTGTCGACGGTGACGGGGATGTCCTCGCCGCGGCGGGGGCCAGAGCCGATCGTGCGCTTGGCCCGCGTCCGGCTGGCCGCGCCGATGACCGTCGTCACCGGGCCGAGCAGGGTCACCAGGCTGGTGACGTAGTAGGGGCCCATGTCGAGCAGCGGGCCGCCGCCGGGGACGTAGTAGAAGTCGGGGTTGGGGTGCCAGCGCTCGTGGCCGGGCGTCATCATCGTCGCGGTCGCGGCCACCGGCCTGCCGATCAGGCCGTCGTCGATCGCCTTGCGCGCCGTCTGCGTGCCCGTGCCGAGCACGGTGTCGGGCGCGCAGCCCACCCGCACGCCCGCCTCGCCGGCCGCCCGCAGCATCCGCCCGGCGTCCTCGGCCGTCGCCGCCAGCGGCTTCTCGCAGTAGACGTCCTTGCCGGCCGCGATGGCCTGCAGCGCGATCTCGGCGTGGGCGGCGGGAATGGTCAGATTGAGTACGACGTCAACACGCGGATCCGCGAGCAGGTCCGCCACGCTCACCACATCGACCCCCGCGTAGGGCCGCACCGCCTCTCTCGCCCGATCAAGGTCCAGGTCGGCCACCGCCACCAGCCGGAGCTGCGGGAGCCGGTCGATGGTCTGGAAATACTGGGCTGAGATGGCGCCGCAGCCTACGACGCCGACGTTCACCGGGCGGCCCACAGCAGGCCCCTTTCGACGATGGTGCGCACGTTGTCGTCCCGCAGGACGTCCAGGCTGTGCCCGGGGGTCGCGACGAAGATCTTGCCCGCCCCCCACTGCCGGGTCCAGATCGCCGGGGAGGTGACCTCGCGGTGCCACGGGTCCCATGGGCGTACTTTCTGGGTGGTGGTGGCGAGCACGTCGGCGTAGTCGTCGGTCAGCACCCAGTACTGCTCGGTGACCAGGTCGAAGTCCGAGATCCCCGCCGTGATCGGGTGCTCCACGGGCAGCATGTTGACGGTGTAGGGGACGAAGTTGTCGGCCTGCGAGCCCTCCCGCTCGGCCGGGTCCTTGCCCGGATGGCAGGCGAACTGGCCGCCGATCAGGTGCAGGTAGTCGGAGGAGTTGCGGAAGGAGTCGGCGATGCCGCCGTGCCAGCCGGCCATTCCGGTGCCCGCGCGGATCGCGGCCTCCAGGCCGGTCAGCTCCGCCTGCTCGATCGTGCCCATCGTGTAGCACTGCACGATGAGGTCCACGCCGGACATGAGCTCCGGGTCGGCGTAGGGAGCCGGGGAGTCCGCCCGATGCACCTCGAACCCGTGCTTTTCGAGGAAGGGGATGAAGAGCTCAGTGGCCTCGACGGGGGCGTGGCCCTCCCATCCGCCTCGCACCACGAGAGCCTTCCGGCCGTGTTCGTCTGTCATGCTGCGCCAATCGCTCAGGGGGTCGACGACTTCGATCGTCGCATCTCGTACCGACATGACCGAAAGGTGTCCCCCGGTAGAGCCGCAGGCCGCCGGAACATTGTCTTCGTTGTTGACGATGTTACGGCATCTCCTCTAATGTCGTCTCCCTCAGAGACGATGTTCGTAGCGTGGTAGACATGAGACCCACGGAGGAGGCCCGGACAGACGAAGTTGGTGCACAATGACCGAGCACTTCCTCGGAGTCCTCGGCCTCGGCGAGGCGCTAGGGGTGACTCGGCACGCGGTGCACAAGTGGCGCTCCCGCTATCCGAGCGATTCGCAGCACCCCTTTCCCGAGCCCGACGTCGAGGTCGACGGAGCTCCCGGCTGGCGGGCCGATCGCCTGGAGGAGATCGTCCGGTGGCGCAACGGCCTGCCCGGCCGCGGCGCGGGCGGAGGCCGTCCCTCCGCCGCACGCCAGGACTACCTCAAGGCGGCGATGGCCCGCGGCCTGGACCGGGACGAAGCGCTGCGCGCGCTCGCCACGTTCACTGAAGAGTTCCCCGAGATGACCGAGCCGGAGATCTGCGCCTGGCTCATCGAGAAGTGGCGCAGGTAGCAGTTCCCGGCAGCACACCACACACGGAAGGCGATGCCTCATGTCCGAAATCGGCGGGGAGACCGCACCGGGATTCGAAGGAGTACGTGCCGCGTTCGCCGCCAATCTGGCCGGCGAGCAGGAAGTGGGCGCCGCGGTCGGCGTCTATCTGCACGGCCGGAAAGTCGTCGACCTGTGGGGCGGGATCGCCGATCCCGAGACCGGCCGCCGCTGGGAGCGCGACACCCTCCAGATCGTGTTCTCCACCACCAAGGGCATCACCGCCGCCTGCGCGCACCTGCTGGCCCAGCGGGGCGAGCTGGACCTCGACGCGCCCGTCGCCGACTACTGGCCGGAGTTCGCGGCCAACGGGAAGGAGCGCATCCCGGTCCGCTGGCTGCTCACCCACCAGGCCGGGCTGCCCGCGCTCGACCACCCGATCACCCCCGCCGAGGCGATCGCCTGGCACCCGATGGTGACCGCGCTGGCCGCCCAGCGCCCCTCCTGGGAGCCGGGCACCGAGCACGGCTACCACGGGCACACGTACGGCTGGCTGGTCGGCGAAGTCGTCCGCCGGGTGACCGGCCGCAGCATCGGCACGTTCCTCGCCGAGGAGATCGCCGCGCCGCTCGGCCTGGACCTGTGGATCGGACTGCCGCAGTCCGAGCAGCGCCGGGTCAGCCGGATCATCGCCCCGCCGCTCGACCTGGACGCGCTCGCCCGCATCGACCTGGACGCCCTCCCCGAGCCCGCGCGCGAGGTGATGCGGGCCTACACCGACCCCACGTCGCTGACCATGCGGTCGATGACCGTCATCACTCCCATGCTGAACCACAACGACCCCGGCGAGCAGCTCGCCGAGATGCCCTCGACCAACGGCATCTGCACGGCCCGCGCGCTCGCCCGCTTCTACGCCGCGCTCATCGGCGAGGTCGACGGGCATCGCGTTCTCACGCCCGGCACCCTGGCCGCGGCGACCGCGGAACAGGCCAGTGGCATCGACCGCGTCCTGCGGGTGCCCGTCCGGATCGGCACGGGCTTCGGCCTGCCGACCCCCGACGCCTTCTGGTACAGCCCGACCGCCTTCGGCTTCCCCGGCTACGGCGGCTCGCTCGGCTTCGCCGACCCCGCGAGCGGCCTCGCCTTCGGCTACGTCATGAACCACATCCAGGAAGGCGTGCCGGACCGCAGAGCCGCGACGCTCCTCGACGCGGTCCACAGCGCGATCAAGGCCCTGTGAGACCTCTTAGTAGATGCGGTACTTGCGGCCGCAGTTGTCGAACTTGCCGGCCCAGCAGGTGAACGTGTACACCTTCTTGATCCCGCGCCCGCTCCAGGCGCCGACGACCTTGCCGTCCCAGGCCTTGTTGAACTTGTGCCAGCCGCCGTTCTGGTAGTACTCGAACCAGACCCAGGCCTTCTTGCCGCCGGTCTTGTCCACGCCGTACCACTTCGTGAAGACCTTGCCGCCGCTCTTCCACGTCTTGCCGAACGTGTACGCCTTGTGGTCGCTGGAGAAGAACTTGCCCCAGCTGGTCCCCGTCGAGTGAGTCGCCGCCTGGGCGGCAGCCGGGCTGAGCGCCAGGCCGGTCACGGCCATCGAGCCGGCCAGAGCCGCGATCGCAAGAGTCTTACGCATGTCTTCTCCCGTTGTGTGTGCTGCCGGGTTTCTCCGGCAGCACGGACATTACGGAGACACGCGACGATCAACTGTGCAGGAATCCACACATAAGACGTGATCAGCGCCACAGACCGTCAGACGAACTCGCTCTTGTAGAACACGCTGGCCTGGCGCACGCCGGCGGTGTTGGAGTGGAACCCGAAGGCCAGCCGCGGCCCGCTGGAGTGCATCCAGACGGCCATGCCCTGCGGCTCGCGACCGGGCAGCGACTGGCCGGCCGTGGTCTGCGCCCGGTCGACCACGATCGACTGGCCGGCGCCGTTGAGATCGACGACGCTGATGTACGACGGGCCGTTGGCCCGGCCCTCCAGCAGGTAGACGTACTGGCCGTACGCGGCGAAGCCCTGGAACGGGTTGTCGGTGCCCCACGCTCCACGCGACGGCAGGGCCCGCTCCGCCAGCCGGTGCTCGCTGGACAGCCGTCCCGCGCGGGCGTCGCTCAGGTTGAACGCGACGATGCGCGGCAGGTCCGCGCCGGTCTTGTAGCGGACGAGCAGCCGGTCGGTCGAGGGGTCGATCGAGGGCTGCGGGTTGATCATTTCATCGCCGATGGACGGTGTACGGTCCTGGATGGCCGTGCTCGTCTTCTCCAGCACGGCGCCGTTCTTGAACGCGAACCGCCCGATCCTGGTGCCGAACCCCGAGTCGCTCGACTTCCACTCCGTCCACAGATAGACCGATCCGTTGTACGGCTCCACCGCGATCGACACCCCATGGCCGAAGTTGTGCACCGTCATGGCGCCCAGCTGCGTGCCCGACGTGTCGGTCTTGGTGATCCACAGGTCGCCGACGTGGGCCGGGTCCGTGTTCTGGGAATTCACCTGCGCGAAGTAGATGTGCTGGTTCACGTTGTCGTACGCGAAGGACTGCATCACCCAGTTGGCGTGCAGCGACTTCTTCCAGACCGGGTTGCCGCCCGCACCGCCCAGGTCGAACCTGGCGGACTCCGGCACCTCGGCCTGCGCCGGGCCGGCGAGGAGGAGCCCGGCGGAGCCTAAGGAGGCCGCCGCCGCCAGACCGCCTCCGGCCCTGAGCAGTGCGCGTCTGCTGACCGCGCCGGATGGAACGTCGTGCATGAATGGCCTCCATGGTGCGGGGGGTGCGGTGGCTGATGATCATCGTCACACATCCCGGTGATCACGTACAGATCGTTAGGGTGGTTGTTCATGGGGGCCCGTGAGGTGGAGTTCAGCATCCTGGGGCGGCTTGAGGCGACGGTGGACGGGCGGCCCGTACGGCTGGGCGGGCCCCGGTCTCAGGCGGTGCTCGCGATGCTCGTGGTGCATCACGGCCAGGTGCTCAGCATCGATCGGCTGGGCACCGCGTGGGGCGCGGACCCGCCGGTGACCGTACGCAATCAGGTGATGATCGCGGTCGCCGCGTTACGCCGGGCGCTGCGGGAGGCGGGCGCCGAGCCGGAGATCATCGAGACGGTGGGGTCGGGCTACCGGCTGCGCGGCGGGCTCGTCGACGCGCACCGGGCGGAAGCACTCATCGAGCAGGCCCGGCAGGCGAGCGGGACACGGGAGGCCCTGGGCCGGGCGAGTGAGCTGCTGGGCGCGGCGCTGGCGTTGTGGCGCGGGCCCGTACTGGCCGAGCTGGATCCTGAGCCGGTCAGGGTCGCCGCGGGCCGGTGGGAGGAGCTGCGGCTGGCCGCGCTGGAGGAGCGGGCCGAGGTGGAGCTGGCGCTGGGCCGGCATCGTGACCTGGTGGGCGAGCTGGCGGCATTGCTCGCCGCGCACCCACTCCGCGAGCGGGTGCGCGAGCTGCTCATGCTGGCCCTCTACCGGTCGGGCCGGCAGTCCGAGTCGCTGGAGGTCTACCGCGAGGGGCGGAGGCTGCTGGCGGCCGAGCTGGGGCTCGATCCCGGGCCTGAGCTGCGCCGCTTGGAGGCGGCCATCCTCGCCGGCGATCCCGCCCTGGACCTGCGGGACCCGCCGCGGGGCTCGGGGCCGGCCGAGCTGCCGGCCGATGTGAGCGGGTTCGTGGGGCGGGAGCGGGAGCTGGCCGAGCTCCGGCACCAGGCCGCTCAGGACGGCTCGACGGCCGCGATCACGGGCGCGGCCGGGATGGGGAAGACCGCGCTGGCCGTACGCCTGGCTCATGAGGTCGCCGCCGGCTTCCCCGACGGGCAGCTCTACGTGGACCTGCGCGGCCATGCACCCCGCCCGCCGATGACCCCGCTGGAGGCGCTCACCCGGATGCTGAGCTCGCTGGGCGTGCCCGCGGAGCAGATTCCCGACGAGGAGGAGCCGGCGGCGGCCCTGTACCGTTCGCGGCTGTCGGGCCGGCGGATGCTCGTGCTGCTCGACGACGCCCGCACGGCCGCCCAGGTCCGGCCGCTGTTACCGGGCGCGCCCGGCTGCCGCGTCCTGATCACGAGCCGGGACGCGCTCGCCGGGCTGGCCGCCTCGCACGGCGTGCGGCGGCTGTCGCTCGGCGTGCTCGACCAGTCGGAGGGCCTGGCGCTGCTGGAGCGGGTGATCGGCGCGCGGCGGCTGTCCGCGGAGCCGGAGGCGGCGGCCGAAGTGGTACGGCTCTGCGCCGGACTCCCCCTCGCCCTCCGCGTCGCCGCCGCCACCCTGGCCACCCATCCGCGCTGGTCGCTGGCCGAATACGGCACCGCGCTCGCCCGCAAAGGGCTCGACCTGCTGCAGTTCGACGGTGACGTGGCGGTGCGGGCGGCGTTCGGGCTGTCGTACGCGTGGCTGCCGGACACGGCCCGCCGGATGTTCCGGCTGCTCGGCCTGGCTCCGGGCCCGGACATCACCGTCCCCGCGGCCGCCGCCCTGGCCCGGCTCGACGTCGAGGAGGCGGAACGGCTCCTCGACGCGCTGGCCACCGCCCACCTGCTCGACGAGCACCGCCCCTTCCGGCACACCTTCCACGACCTGATCCGCCAGTACGCCAAGGAGCTCGCGGAGCAGGAGGACGACCCCGCGACCCGGAGCCGGGCCGTCGAACGCCTCAGCGACTGGTACGTGGCCGAAGCCACCGAAGCGGCCGAGCTGGCCCACCCGTCGATCACCCGCCTCCCGGCCACCCGGCCCCCGTCGGACCGCACAGATCGGGACGAAGCGGTGGCCTGGCTGGCGGACGAGCGCCCGAACCTGGTCGCCGCGCTCGTCCACGCCGCCGGCCACGGCCCCTACCGGCACGCGTGGCTGCTCGCCGACGCGCTGCGCGGCCACTTCTTCCACCACTCCGCCATCGCCGACTGCGTCGTGGCCGCCGAGGCGGCGGTGCGTGCGGCCACGGCCGAGGACGATCCGCTCGGCCTGGCCGCGGCCCACCTGTGCGCGGGGTCCGCCGCCCAGCTCCGGTCCGGGTTCGCGGCGGCGCGGGCGGCGTACACCCTGGCGGCGCGGCACAGTGAGCGGGCCGGCTGGCCGCAGGGCGCCGCGGCGGCGTACAACAATGCCGCCGCCGCCTGCCACGACCAGGGCGAGCTGCGGCAGGCGACCGGCCACCTCGCCGCCGCCTTACGGATCAACCGCGAGATCGGCAACGCCTACGGCGAGGCGAACGCCCTGAGCAACCTGGGCACCATCCACCTAGAGCTGGGCGCGCTGGGCGAGGCGGAGGAACACCTCGAAAGCGCCGTGGCCATCCATCGGCGGCTGCGCGACAGCCCCATGAGCCTCACCCTGAACGAGCTCGCGACCGTCCACCGCGTCCGCGGCGACCTCGGCACGGCCCTGCCTCTGGCCACGCAGGCGTTGGAACGCGATCGTACGAGCGGGTCGCGCGTGCCCGAGTCCAAGAGCCTGGCGACCCTGGCGGAGATCCACCGCGACGCGGGCCGCCTCGACCTCGCCCTCGACCACGCGCTCCAGGCGGACGCCCGCGCGGAGGAGGCCCATCACCTGTACGCCATGTGCCTGGCCGCGAACGTGACCGGCACCGTGCACACGCTCCAGGGAGACCACGGCCGGGCGGTGCACGCGCACGAGCGGGCGCTCGGCCTCTCGATGGAGGCGGACATGCGCTACCTGCGGGTCAGAGCCCTGCTCGGGCTGGCCCGCGCGCATCTCGGCGACGGCGACCCGGCGACCGCGCTCACCTGCGCCGATCAGGCGCTGGCGCTGGCCCGCCAGACCGGGTACCGCGTCCTGGAAGGCATGGCGCTGACCACCGCCGCGGCGATCCACTGGGCGCGGGAGCGGCCGTCCGAGGCGGCCGAGCAGGCTCAGGAGGCGATCGAGGTCTACCGGGAGCTCGGGTTCCCGATCGCGGAGGACGACGCCCTGACCCTGCTGACCGGCATCACCGTGTGATCACCGCCGATCACGGAGGCGACGGGTGCGGTTCGAACCGCAAGACGAAGGCGACCGGGAGGTGGTACGCGCCGTTCGAGCCGTCGGACGAACGCCATCAGGGGGACCGATTGAGGGGCCGGACGAAGGCGGCGGGGGGCCGTACGCGCCGTTCGTGCCGTCAGACGAAGGCGCCGAACCCGGTGATAGCCCGCCCCACAATGAGCGTGTTGATCTCGCGGGTGCCCTCATAGGAGTAGATCGCCTCGGCGTCGGCCACGAACCTGCCGATGTCGTAGTCGAGGATGATCCCGTTGCCGGCGAGCAGCTCGCGGGCCCAGCCGACGACCTGGCGCATCTCCGTGGTGCAGTACGCCTTGGCCAGCGCGGAGTGCTCGTCGCGGAAGGTGCCCGCGTCCTGGAGCTGCGCCAGCCGTACCACCATGCCGAGGCAGGCCGTGGCGCTGCCGAGCATCCTGACCAGCAGATCCTGCACGAGCTGGAACCTGGCGATCGGCCGGGCGAACTGCTCGCGCTCCTTGGCGTAACTCAGCGCGATCTCGTACGCGGCCAGCATGATGCCGACCGCCTGCCAGGCGACCCCGCTGCGGGTGCGCCGCAGGATCTTGGCCGTGTCGCGGAACGACAGGGCCCGCTGGAGCCGGTTGGCCTCCGGCACGCGGCAGTCGGACAGCGCGATGTCGGCGTTCTGGACCGTACGCAGGGCCATCTTGTTCTCGATCTTGGTGGCGGTGAACCCGGGCGTGCCCCGCTCGACGACGAAGCCCTTGACCTGGGCGTCGTCGATGTCCCGCGCCCAGACGACGATCAGGTCCGCGAAGGTGCCGTTGCCGATCCAGCGCTTGGACCCGTTCAGCACCCACGTGTCCCCCTCCCGCCGCGCGACAGTGCGCAGGCCCCCGGCCACGTCGGAGCCGCTGTTCGGCTCGGTCAGGGCGAACGCGCCGATCTTCGCCATCCGCCCCATCTCCGGCAGCCACCGCTCCCGCTGCTCCTCCGACCCGCAGGCCGCGATGCTGCCCATGGCGAGTCCCGTGTGCACGCCGAAGAACGTCGCCATCGAGGCGTCCGCATGCGCCATCTCCATCGCCAGGAACCCGCTCAGCAGCCCGCTCGGCTTCGGCCCCGGGCACTCGGGGTAGGCAAGGCCGGCGATGCCCAGGTCGGCGTAGCCCTGGACGAGGTCGAGCGGGAACTCGGCCCGCGCCCAGCAGTCGTTCGCGACGGGGACGACGCGCTCCTTGAGGAACTCGCGCACCCTGACGAGGGTGCGCCGCTCCTCCTCGTCGAGCAGATTCTCGAACGCGTAGAAGTCTCCGGTCAGCAGGTCTGACATGGCTCGGCCGCCTCCACCTCATCGGACGTCCCCGTCTCATCCCCAGCCGTCCGCCGGATAGCCGACCCGCATGCGCCTGATTAGCGCAAGCCCCGCAAAAATCACGGTAAGCCGGGGCGGCACCGCTGCCGTCAGGAGCGCTGACCCAGCGCGCACCTGGTCCCGCGAATCGGCGTCTGCTGGGTGCGACCCGTCCGGGGTGGACCCGGACGGGACCATCCGCTTCTGGGACCGGCCACCGGCGCCGGCTACGGGGGCGCGTCTGCGGGTCGTGCCTGCTCAGCATGAGGCGTCGGCGCTCGGGCCGCTTCCCGGAGGGGTGGCAGCGGGGCTGACCGAGGGCGTGCCAGCCGTATGCCTGCCGTGACGTCCCGCTCCTTCGGAGGGTGCGACAACGCCAGGGGGCGGGTAGGCATGAATCAGGCCAGGTAGAGACGGTCGCGGAACCCGCCGCGCTCCTCCCGCTTGGCTTCCGCCGTCTTCTCGATCGCCGCCCACTCGTAGCCGTTGACCGCCGCCAGCGCCCGGAGCACCTCGTAGACATCCGCGATCTCCTCGGCCACCTCCACCGG
This sequence comes from Nonomuraea zeae, assembly GCF_005889725.1. Classification (GTDB taxonomy): domain Bacteria; phylum Actinomycetota; class Actinomycetes; order Streptosporangiales; family Streptosporangiaceae; genus Nonomuraea; species Nonomuraea zeae. Next base: position 6,359 of record NZ_VCKX01000110.1, on the reverse strand, counting down.
AGAGGCTTCGCTGACCTCGGTCGCCTCCTCGAACAGCTTCGCGACCAGAGCCGTCCGGTATTCCCCCTCCGCCAGCACGGTCACCGCCGGCTCCTGGCCGTCGCGCCGAATGATCTCCGGGATCTTGTCCCGCACCAGCTTGCCCATGCCCTGCCATCCTCCATCCTGCTGCGTACGCGAGGTCCATGAGCCTACTGAGCGCCAGTGACATTCCCCCTGATCGCGAACTACCCTGAACCATCCAAATCTCGATCAAGGCTGGCATCTACGGATGACTGTGGAGTTCTTTCGCGCGGAGCCGACCGCCCGCTCCTCGTGGCGGCTGGCGGTCCTGATGGGCCTCAACGCCCGTACGTACAAGTTCGCCCTCGGCGAGGCGCTGCTGGGAGCGGCGGCCGAGGGCCGTACGGACATCCTCCTGAGCGATCTCGCCGAGCCGTACGCTATGAGCCTGGTCCACCACCTTGCCCGAGCCCCGCAGGCGCCGTCCGGCACGGTCGTCGGCGGGTCGGATCCGCTGGCCGTGGCGCAGCGGGAGGCGGCCGAGTCCGTACGGCTCGGCGCCCCGACCGAAGAGCTGCGCGCCGTCGCGATGAAGTCGATGCCGGCCATGGTCATGCAGAAGTTCCACAATCTGCCCGGCGGCGGCGAAGTGCCACACCGGTTCTACGAGGTGACCGGGCCGGCCCGGCAGCGCGTGGTCAGGCTGAGCGATCACCTCCGCGAGGTGGCGTTGTCCGATCAGGCGGTGAGCCTGCGGGAGGAGCTGGGCGCGCGGTGGAGCATCGTCGAGACGTCCTTCGCCGCCGAGGTGGGCCGGAGCCTGATCCAGGAGGGAGTCGCGGTCGACCTGGAGACGTTGAGGATCACCGACAAGCAGCGGCGCCGGCCGGTCACGGGCCTCACCGCCTCCGTCATCGGGTTCCAGCACGGCCGCTGCAACATCTGCGCTGACCCGCTCATCCCGAACATCGACAACGTAGCGGTCGATCACGTCTTCCCGTACTCGTTCAAGCGCCTGATCGGCCCGGCGATCGACCTCGACGCCATCTGGAACCTCGCCCCGGCCCACGCCGCCTGCAACCTGCGCAAGAGCAACCAGCCGCCCGACCGCGGCCAGCTGACCCGCCTGGCCCAGCGGAACGAGGCGATCATGCAGTCGCCGCATCCGCTGAAGCGGACTCTCCAGATAACGCTGCTGCGGCACGGCTTCAAGGGCGCGGGCACCGGCGAGTGGTTCGGCTTCATCCGGCAGGTGCATGGCCTCCTCCAAAGCTGACCCTGATCGTTCGGCGAGAAGCATCAGCGTAGGCGGCTCGCGGGCGACCAGGTCCACGTAGCGCTGCGTCGGGCGAGACAGTGCACAAGGCGGGCCCGAGCGCGATCGCCCGCCTCGGACAGACTGGTGAAGCTCAGGGCAGGTGTCTGGCCTTCGCCGGAACCGTCACGCTGATCCGGCGGCGATGGCGTCGAAGCCGCCCGCGTTGTCCGCGCCATCGCCGCCTGACCACGCCCAGCAGGAGAAGCTCCTGCAGCGCGACCCCCTCCTCGGCCCAGGCGCGTAAGCCGTCCCGATCGACCAGATGGATCCCCACCTCGGCGGCGTATTTCGTGGCGTCTCTGGTGAACGACCCGTTGGTGACCACGACGGCGTCGTCAGCGCCATGTGCGTGCTCCGCCGTGCCGTTGACCTGGTAGATGACTCTGGCGCCGACCTTGGCTTCCGTGATCGTGTGCTTGCACTGCACCACGATCACTCTGCCATCCTGGTCCCGGCCGATCACGTCCGCGGCCTTGTCGCCCGCTCCGCCCACCCGCTCCGCGTCGATGCCGTCACGGATCATCAGGTCCTGGACGGCGTACTCGAAGGCGGTGGGATCGAGCCTGTCGATGTCGGCGACGAGGTCGAGCCGCAGGTGGGCGACGCGTTCGGCACGGCGGCGCCGTGCGGTCGCCCGGCGGCGCAGCCTTGCCGCCACCGTCGCGGACGGGACGAGCACCGCCGCGGCGGTCAGATACCAGTGGCTGAGCAGCGCCTGGACCGCCTCGTAGAGCAGCAGCCCGCCGAACAGCACCGCGACCGCTGCCGCTGCCCATTCGCCGACGCCGGTGGGTCGTCGCGGGCGGACTCGAGATCGCAACCACCGCCATGCCGCCCTGGTCACGGGTTCGGAGCCTCTTGGGGCACGACGCCGGCCGGGGCGACCTGCACGGTGGAGGCCGGCGCTGCCGGTGCAGGCGGGTCGGACTTGGTCGCTTGCACACCGAACCAGGCGACGCCGACGGCGACCGCCAGTATCAGCCAGCCTGCGCTCTTCTTCGATTTGCGGTTGGGCTTATTGACCCAGTGACCGCGGCGATAATACCGATCTGCCATGGCTCCCCTCCCGAGCTCGGATGCAGGTTTCTGGGAGCCATATAAACAGACCGGACCGACAAAACCGCTACGTCATTTTGCCGCCCCCAATAGCCACATAGTTATAACGTCTCCACTGCCGGAACATGTCCGGCCTGGAGCTTGCTTAATAGGGTTTGACCTGCACAGGAGCGCAACCACTCGCTCGCGTGATCCCGTTTCTACGCGGACCGCGTAAACGGCGTGCACATTTCTCCGGAATTAGGCCGGCTTAAGCCCCGCGCGGTTGAATCGCTCGATAAGGCTGGGTTTGCGGGAGTGTCTGGCCTGGAGGTCCGTAAAGCGTTCCGAGAATGCGGCGGTGCGGTCGGCGGCGTGGGCCAGGGTTTCGAGGTCCTTCAGCAGCTCGACCGCCTCGTCGTACTCGCCGGGCCGCTTCGTGGCGATCAGCGCCTCTGCTCGGGCCCAGGCCGCCTCCTCGTCCTCGGCCAGGTCCGACAGCCGGCGCTCGCGTGCCAGGGCCCGCTCTCGTTCCCGGCGGGTCTGCTCTTCCGCGTGCCGGGCGGCTGCCTGACGGTCGCGTTCGGCACGTCGTACGGCGGCGGCGTCTAGCAGGGCGGCGACCGTGCGCCGGGGGCCTTCCTGCGGTGCCGCCGACGCGCGGAAGCGGCGGAGCAGCTCGGCCCGCACCGCAGCGGCGTGATCCTGGGCCACGCGCAGGAGCAGCGCGTCCTTCTCGGCGGCCGGAAAGCCGGCGATCCAGGCGGCCAGATTCTGCGGGTCGTCGCCGGTCAACGGTGGGCTGGCGGTGGCGGCCACCGACAGGAGGTCCGCGTCGAGGCGGAGAAAGCCGGCCAGCGCCCGCTGAGGTGCGGTCAGGGAGCCGAGTCCCGGAGGGACCGGGGCTTCGAGCTCGTCCTCATCGGCGTAGTCGAAGGCGTCCTCGTCGCGTTCCCACGCGCCGTACGCCGCCAGCCAGGCCAGATAGAGCGGGCGTACGTCGCCTGCGGCCAGCTCGGCGCGCACCCCGACCATCGCCGCCAGCGATCGCTCGGCATCTTCCTCCCAGTCTCCCTCCTCATCCTCGCTGGACAGGTCGAGGATGAGGTGCTCGCCGGAGACCCAGGCGGTGACCTGGTCACTCACGCAGTACTGCTGGGCGGTCTTCAGGGGCAGGAGGGCCCGCGGCAGGCGGAGCATCAGCCGGTGGGTGCCCCAGTTCGCGAGGTAGAGGTGCGCGTCGTAATAACGCTCCATGAGCCGAGCGGGGTCGCCGCGGAAGTCGCCCCATTCGTACTCGTTGATGAAGCTGGTCGAGGTGATGACGGCCCGGGTGGACAGTGCCCGTACCTCGGCCTGTTCGTCCTCATCCAGCGGGCGGTCGATTGCGAGGAATTCGTAGTACTGGTACTCGCTCATCCGTTCAGACCGCCTGAGTGCTTTGGGCGACGTTTGAAGGCATAGATGCTACCGACCTCCGCGGCTCGGGACGGCGGCTTCTGACGGCGTCGTTCCGAGCCCAGATGAGGGGGCGCAGGTCGGCCGGCTCGGTGGGCGGGGGCGCGGTGGCGAGGACCTCGCTGCGAGAGACCTGGGCGACGGACACGCGCCGCCGATGGTCCACAAACGTCTGCACCTCGCCGTCCTCCCGGCACAGCTCCCACTTCGGGCCGCCCAGACTGGTGTACGACATGCCCTCGTACGCGTGGTCCGCCATGGCGACCACCGAGACCGCCCAGCTGCTGAGCAAAGATGGGGCCGCCTGCACGCTGACCAGGCCGCCGAGCTGCGCCACCTCGGCGCGCCGGACGTCGTGCTCCGGGTGCCACCGTCCCCACCACGTGCCGTCGGCCGACCGGGTGCGCCACTCGTGCGCGGCCAGGTCGAGGCCCCAGGTGTGCCAGCGGACGGTGCCGGTCACCGTACCGGGTTCGGCGCAGCGGCGGGCGAGGCGCCGGGCGGCGCGCGCCGGCAGATGGGTCAGGTCGGCGGGGACCAGGGCGATGGGGGTCGCCCGGCTCGGCGTCGAAGGGATTGGGGCCGATGAAGCGCCGGTCGATGATGACGAGCGTGCCGGGCTGCCGCTGGTAGGACAGGCCCCAGAGCAGACGGCTGAGCAGACGTGCGCCGTGCGGGTCGGAGAGGATGTGCCAGGTCTCGTGTTAGCGGTTCGTGGAGAACCTGGCGCGGGTGCCGGGCCGGAGGGTGATCACCTGGTAGTCGCGGCCGTCGGCACGGAGGTGGTGCCGGTGCAGCTTGAGGCGGTCGCCGGTCGCGCGGGTGGTGGAGGGGCGCGGCTGCTTACCGGCCGGCACGGGTCACTTCGATCTCGCCTTTCTGGTCATGGGTCTCATGAGGCTTTTCGGTCATGGGGCTCAGGTAAGCGTGCCGCGTACGCCGTGCTCAACGGGATTTTCAGTAGCCCGAACCTGCCATATGGGGAGAAAAGCAGGTCCACGAGTATTTCCAAGTGGATCGAGGGGAAAGTTTGCGATGATGACCAAGGCTGAGGATGGCTGCGATCAGGAGAAGGGGAGGCGATGTCCTACAGTCCGAAGCTTGCTGCGGCGCTGTCTGGTGCCACGCTTCGCCAACTCGCACACTGGCGCAAGGCTAGCGCGGGTCGTGGGGCGGTGCTCGTGCCCGAGGTTTCAGGGATCCGCCCCATCTTGTACTCGTTCCGGGATCTGGTGGCGCTACGGACCTGCGTGAAGCTGCGTAACGACGCGTCGTTGCAGAAGATCAGACGGGCCCTGGACACGCTCCGCGACGACCTGCGAGAGCGTGAGCATCTGTCGGAGTATCGCTTGGTGGCCGATGGCTCGACCATCTATCTCGTGGAGCCCGGACAGGCAACCGATCTGGTGCGTCGCAAGGCGAACGTGGTCATTCATGAGCTCGTTGACGTCCTCCGCCCGTTCTACCGGGACGGCCGACATATCCCTGACTTGCTGCAGCCACGCGACCACGTCACCGTTGATCCGGCCGTCAGGGGCGGGATGCCGGTGATCGAGGGCACCCGAGTGCCGTACGACGAAGTCGCGGCGTTGCTGCGCGATGGTGTGTCGGCCGACCGGATCTCCGAATACTTCCCAAGCGTGACGGCCGCCGCGGCACAGGACGCGATGGACTTCGCCGATTACGTCGACAGCTATGAACCCCTCAGGGAGCCGCGTGAGGCTGCTGCTGGATGAGAACGTCCCCAAGCCGCTCTATCGGGTTCTCACTACATTCATCCTGAACCATGACATCGTGCATCTACTCGATCTCGAAGGTTGGTCCGGAACTCGAGACGAGACCCTCTACCCGCGGGCGGCGGCTGACGGGTTCGACGTGATCCTGACCAACGATGGGCGGCAGATGCAACGTCCCCGAGAGGTGGCGGCCATCGCCGCCTCTGGAGTGCATCGAGTCGAGTATCCGCACCGGCATCCCGGGCTGGCCGGAATGGGCGTCGCCATTGCAACCGTTACAGCTGGCCTGCCCGGAGCGCTGGCCATCCTGGAAGAGTCCGAGGGGCAGCGGTTGATCACTTTACGTGGCGTCGATCCGACTGCGGCAAGCCGGTTGCGTCTCATCGATCCTGCAAAGTCCCCGCCGAGGTTCTGGCCCTCGACCTTGTAAGGTGCACCCGTCCTTGGACGCTGGGGGCAGCTCGACACCTTGATCGACTTCTGGGCGTCGGCGCCGTTATGGTTGGCCGTTTGTTCCTTCGCCCCCCGCCACCAGGAACCGCCCGTGCCCCGTCATGCCCTCGGCCGCCTTGCCGCCGCCTTCGCCGTCCTCGTCATCGCGGCCGGGGTCCTCGCATGGGTGGCTGGTGACGCCCGGTTCATCGCGCTGCTCGTGTACGGGAGGTTCGCCGAGCGGGCCGGAGACTTCGTGGTGGACGCGGACCACCTGGTCATGCTGGTCCTGATCGGGTTGCTGCACGCCTGGGTGCTGGGGCAACTGCTGCCGGGGCGCCGGCGGGGCGAGAAGGGGCCAGGGCACGGCGCCGGGG
>NZ_VCKX01000010.1 GCF_005889725.1 Nonomuraea zeae | reverse complement strand
GGCGGGGGTGGGGTGACGGGATCAGGGCTCGAGGTCGACAACGGCCTTGCCGCTGGAGATGTCGAGCGGCACCGAGACCTGGTCGTGCGCGATCAACCACGTGCCGTCGATCTTCTTGAGGCAGTACGTGACCCTGACCCACATACCGCGCGTCGCCGTCCCGTCCTTCAGCGTGCCGCTGAGACGAGCGAAGGCGTGCCCGAACGCCACGTCGTCGCCCACGGTGAGCGTCAGGTCGCGAACCTCATACGTCACACTCGTGAAGAACGTGAACACCGGCGCCCAGTTCTTGAGCTTCGCCTCGATCCCCACATGCTGGAGCGGCGGCTCGACGTCGAAGGACACGATGTCCGTCGCGTAAAGCCGCTTCAGACCCTCGAGATCCTTGCCCTGGAGCCCTTCGACGATCTGGCCGACCAGCCGGCGGATCTCGGCTTCGTCTGTCTCGCGTTGCGTAGGCATCGCTACCCAACCCTTCCCTTTGCCGTGGAATCTGGCTTTCTCTCACCTCCGACGCTATAGCTCAGGAGTTATCTTGTCTAAGATTAATATTGCTATGGCGTTATGTCCTGGGCGACATGATGGGGGTGTGCCGAACGTCCCGCTCCGGCCTGGCGCCCCCATCGCACGAAATGGGGGAGGAGATAGGTAGTTCCACGGTCGCGGAGCCGACACGTACCGGGCGATGCTGCAGAGAGGAGCAATCCAGGGGAGGGACCAGATGACCACGGCATGCGACAACGGCGAGATCGCCACCCTCGTCGCCCGGATGGGACACCTTGTGGAACGCATGCGTACCCAGAGGCGCCAGTTCATCACTGATGCCTCGCATGAGCTCGGCACCCCGCTGGCCGGACTGCGGCTGCAACTGGAGGAGGCGGGCATGCACCCCGGCCAGACCGACCTGGGGGAGCTGGTCGGCAACGCCCTGCGTGAGGTGGACCGGATGCAGGCCGTGCTCAGGGATCTGCTCACCCTCGCCGGGCTGGACGGCGCCTCCACGGACTCGCCGCAGGTGATCGACGTCGCCAGCCTCGTGGCGGAGCAGGTCGGCAGGCGCGCGTGCGCTCCGCCCATCCAGCTGGAGCTGGAAGACGGTCTGCTCGTGAGCGGCGTCACCGGCGACCTTGCCCGCCTGCTCGGCAACCTGCTGGACAACGCGGAGCGGCACGGCGAATCGGCGGTGCGGGTGACGGCTTTCGGCGAGAGCGACGGTGTCGTGGTCACCGTGGAAGACGACGGTCCCGGAATCCCGCTCCCGCAGCGTGATCGAGTCTTCGACCACTTTGCCCGGATTGACACCGCGCGTAGCCGCGAGCATGGCGGAACCGGCCTGGGCCTGCCCATCGCCCAAGCCATCGCGCAGGCGCACCGGGGCACGCTGACCGTGCAGGACTCCGAGCTGGGCGGCGCGCGGCTGGTGCTGCGGCTTCCGCTGCCGTGCTGCGGCACGATGGCCGAAGAGGCAGCCTGAGCAGGCGCGGCCGGCATCCATTCCTTGGCAGTGCCTATGTCACACCCGGACCCGTAGGCCGGTTACCTCCGGGCAGGTCAGGGGCACATAGTCGCCGTCATGGGTCGATCGGCTGCCACGCAGCCCACTCCTCACCTCCCTGCCGAGCCGGGCGAGATCATCGGTCGCAAGCGCGAGATCGCCGCGATCCGGAGCCTCATGTCCGCCACCCGGCTGGTGACCCTGACGGGCCCGGGCGGCGTGGGCAAGACCCGCCTGGCGACCCATGTGGCAGCCCGCGTGCAGCGGGCCTTCCGCGACGGGGTGCGGATGATCGAGCTGGCCTGCCTGCATGACGAGCAGTTGCTCGCCGTGGCCGTCGCGGAGGCCCTGGGGCTGCGGGAGGAGATGCCCCAGCCGTCTGTCGAAACCGTGGTCGACTATCTGCGGCCCAAGCAGATGCTCCTGGTGCTGGACAACTGCGAACACCTGGTGGAAGCCGCCGCAGGGCTGGCCGACGCCCTGCTCCGCGCGGCGCCCGAGGTGCGGTTGCTGGCCACCAGCCGCGAGGCGCTGGGAGTGCCCGGCGAGACGCCCTACATCGTGCCGCCGATGTCCTTCCCCGGCCCCGACACCCGGATCACCAGGAATGACGTCCTGCGTTACGACGCCCTGGCGCTGCTGGTGGAGCGGGGCAGGAGCATCGCGCCGGAGGTCGACATCGCCGCGCAGCACGTGGCGGCGGCGCGGTTGTGCCGCCTGCTCGACGGCATTCCGCTGGCGATCGAGCTCGCGGCGGTGTGGCTGCGGGTCCTGTCGCTGGAGCAGATCATCGACCGGCTCGGGCACCGCCTGCACTTCCTGACGCGCGGCTACCGCACCGCCCTGCCCCGCCACCAGACGCTGAACGCGGCGGTCGAGTGGAGCTTCGAGCTGTGCTCCACCCAGGAACAGATCGTGTGGGAACGCCTGTCGGTGTTCTCCGGCGGCTTCGACCTGGCGGCGGCGGAGGAGGTCTGCTCGGCCGCGCCGCTCACCCGCGAGGAGGTCCTGCCGCTGCTGGCCGCGCTGACCGAGAAGTCCATCGTGATCAGAGAGACCTGCGGCGCCCGCCCCCGCTACCGGATCCTGGAAACCCTGCGCCAGTACGGTCACGACCGGCTGAACCGGAGCGAGGCAGCACTGGCGACCCGCCGCCGGCACGCCGACCACTACCGGGACCTGGCCGAACGCAACAGGGCCGGCTGGTACGGCTCCAACCAGGTGGAATGCTTCACCACCGTCGTCCCCGAGATGCCGAACCTGCGGGCCGCGATGGACCACTGCCTGGGCGAAGCTCGCCGCGCCGGGGAGGCGACCCGGATCTTCCTCTCGCTGGAGGGCTACTGGAGCTTCTTCGGCGGCCCGTCCGAAGCCAGCTACTGGATCGACCGGCTGCTCGAATGCCGGCAGATAGCCGGACGGGACCGCTTCAGCGTGCTGACCTTGGGCACGTTCTTCGCTCTCATGCACGGCAGGATCGACCCCGCGCGGGTGCTGCTCGAGGAGTGCCGGCTGCTGGCCGACGGCTCCGGTCGCGAGAGGCCGAAGGCGGTGACGAGGTTTCTGTCGGGACGGCTGACCCTGATGCTGGGCGATTACCGGGAGGCGATCGACCTGCTCGAATCGGCCCTGAACTGGTACGAGCGCCACCCGGGCGAGATCACCGAGGACGGGATCCTGCACGACACGTTCCTGCCGGCGTTCTACCTGGCCCTGTCCGCGATCTTCGCCCGCGATCCGCGCGCCGCGGGCTGGGTGGCACGCTGCCGGGAGATCGCCGAGGCGGCGGGCTCGCGCAGCGAGATCGCGCTGGCGACCTGGGCCGAGGGCATCGGACGCTGGTACGCGGGCGATCTGACGCGGGCCGCCTCCTTGTTCCTGTGCTGCCTGCGCCTCGAACGGTCGGCCGGCTACCGCTACAGCCCGGCGTGGTTCGTGGAGTCGCTCGCCTGGGTCGCCGCCGCGCAGGGGCGCGACGTGCCGGCCGCGCGCATGCTGGGCGCCGCCGGCATGATGCGACGGCTGCTCGACGTGCCGCTGGAAGGCTTCCGCCCTTACGAGGACGCCCATCGTGCCGCGGAGTCGTCGCTGCGCGCCCGCCTCGGCGAGCAGGATTACTGCAAGGCTGTCGAGGAGGGGGCGGGCTTCGACTTCAACGAGGCCATCGCCTACGCCTTGCAGGAGCCGGCCGAACCGGCCGAACCGCAGGCCGAACCCGGGCCCTCCGCCGCGCTGGCGCCCGGGCCGCCGCAGGAGGCGCTGACCCCGAGGGAGCTCCAGGTGGCCGGCCTCGTCGCCGCAGGCATGCGCAACAAGGACATCGCCGCCCATCTGGTCATCGCCCACCGCACGGCCGAGGGCCACGTGGAGCACATCCTGAAGAAGCTCGGATTCACCTCACGCGCCCAGATCGTTGCCTGGTACGTCAACCGGTCCACCTCCCCGCCGGACAGGTGATGCCCGCGCCTTGTTAGGATACAACTGTATCCATTAAGGAGATGGGGTCACCATGCGCATGCCTGACCGGCCGTCCGCCTTCACCAGTGACTCTGCCCGTGACAAGTACTACGCCGTCTATGACCAGGTGCTCGCCGAGCTGTGGCCGGTGCCGGTGGACGCCATCGACGTGGAGACCCGCGCCGGCATGGTGCGGATCCACCGGGCCGGGCCCGCCGAGGGGGACCCCGTGGTCCTCCTGGCCGGCGCCGGCGCCAACGCGCTGGCCTGGTACCGCTACATCGAGCCCCTGGCGCGCACGCGCCCGGTCCTTGCCGTGGACCCGCTCGGCGAGCCGGGCCGCTCGGTTCAGCGGCGGCCGGGTGGCGGCGCTGACGCTGGTGGACCCGGGCGGCTTCGCGCCGCTGCCCAGGCGGTTCGTCCGGTGGGCCCTTGCCGGCGCCATCGCCTCCATGCTTCCCCGTACGCTGCGACACCGCATGGCCGGCGTCGTGGGCAACGGGGCGCTGCGCGAGGATGAGCTGATGAGGCTCATGCGGGCCGGCTGGTCCTTCCGCCGGCACGTGCCCATCCCACCCACCTACACCGACGAGCAGATACGCCAGGTGCCGGTGCCCGTACAGGTGCTGCTGGGCGCCCGCAGCGCCCTGCTCGACGCGCAGGCGCTGGCCGCCCGGCTGGCCGGCATCGCGCCGTCCTGGCGGGTGGAGATCGTGCCCGGCACCGGGCACTCGCTGCCCGTCGAAGCTCCCGACCTGGTCGCCGAGCGGATCCTCACCTTTCCCGGCCCGGCGCGGCCCGGGACCGGGCAGTAGAGGGGAAACGGGCATGCCCCGACAGGTGGATCACGATGAGCGGCGCCGCCTGCTGACCGAGGCGCTGCTGCGCATCGCCGGCACCCGCGGCCTGCAGGCGGTGTCGATGCGTGAGATCGCCGCCGAGGCCGGGGTCTCGCTGCGCGTCGTCCAGTACTACTTCGCCGGCAAGCAGGCCCTGCTCGAGTCCGGCCTCACCGAGCTGGGTGCCCGCATGGACCGCCGGGTCAAGCAACGGGCCGCCGCCGTCGCGGGCGAGCTGACGCCGCGAGACCTTTTCGCCGCCGTCCTCGGCACGATCCTGCCGTTCGACGAGCAGAGCAGGCTGGACGCCATGGCCTGGACCGCCTACTACACCGCCGCCCTCACCGACCCGGCGCTCGCCGCGGTCGGGCTGACCCTGCCCAACGCAGTGGAGAACTTCCTCACTGTACGGTTGACCGCCGCGCAGGAGGCCGGGGACATCGCCCCCGATCGTGACCCGCGTACCGAAGTCGCCGGCCTCCTGGCGCTCGCCAACGGCCTGACCTCCAGCGTCCTCAGCCGGCAACGCAGCTACGAGGCCGCCGTCGAGATCATCGACTACCACCTGGACCGCCTGTTCGTCACGGTGTAGGTCCCGGCGGGCCGGTGATGTCAGATCCGCGTCATGGTGGATTCGTATCCGCCTCCGCCGGGGTAGACCCATGCGCCGGTGACGGTGGTGCCGTCGGCGCTGAAGGTGCCTTCGTAGTAGGCGGGGCTGCCCTTCGCGCCGCCCCAGATGGTCAGCTTGTCGCCGGTCAGCTCGTACACGTAGTCGAGCGTGTTGCCGGTCGAGTCGTAGAAGCGTGACACCACGTCCGCGCCGACCGGCTCGCCGAACGGGCGCAGGTTGCCGATCACTTCCAGACCGGTGACGGGCCGGCCGAACTGGGTGAGGTCGACGTGCTGGAGCAGGAAGAAGCCGCCGGCCATCCACTCGTACCGGACGGTTCCCTCGGCGCCGCCGGTGATCGCCCAGGTGCCGACGAGGCGGTCCAGGGCCTTCAGGTCAGCGCTCGGCTCGTAGGTCTCCGGCATCTCGGACATCTCGTTCTCCTTGTGGGTGTGGTGAGTGTTCGCCGGTACCTCGGAGGCCGCCCGCGTGCCTCGACACCGCTCGGATGTGTTTCAGATCACATCGCCGCCGTGTCGAGAGGCCGGGTCCCGCCACGAGGTAGCGGCAGGACCCCATCAAGGAGGAAGTCATGGCCACCACAACAGCCGTCCACCGCCCATCCGGCCGCCTGCTGCTCGCCGGTGCCCTGGCCGGGCCGGTGTTCCTCGCCTCGGCCATCATCCAGATGCTCACCCGCGAGGGCTTCGACATCACCCGCCATCCGATCAGCCAGCTCTCCACCGGCGGCCTCGGCTGGATCCAGATCACCACGTTCGTGCTCGCCGGCGTGGGCGGCCTGGCGCTGGCCGCCGGCATCAGGCGCACCTACACCGAGGGAACCGGCCGCCGGGCGCTACCCGTCCTGGTCGGGATCTTCGGGACCGGGATGATCGCGGCCGGCGTGTTCACCATGGACCCGGAGCACGGCTTCCCCGCCGGAACTCCTGACGGGCCGGTGGCGCAGATGTCCTGGCACAGCATCGCGCACTCGAGCGCGGCCGCCGTCTCCTTCACGGCGCTGGCCATCGCCGCCATCGTGCTGGGCGTGCGATGCGCCCGCCGCCGCGCCGTGCCGGCCGCCATCGGCAACGGCGCCGCCGCGCTCGTCCTGCTGCTGCCCATGACGCCGGAGCACATGAGCATCCAGATCGCCGTCAACGGACTGGTCGCCTTCACCTGGACGACCGTCCTGGCGCTGTCCCTGCGCCGCCCCGCCTGACCTCACGTACGCTGGCCCGAACGTCCGACAAGAGGATCCACCATGAAGTACCTGCTGCTCAGCTACACCCCGGCCGCCGCCTGGGACGCCGCGACCGCCGACACCCCGTCCGAGGAGGCGCTGGCGGCGTTCGCCGCCTACCAGAAGTTCGAGCAGGAGCTGATCGCCACCGGCGAGTTCGTCGGCAGCGAGGGCCTCGGCCATCCGGCGGTCAGCACCACGGTCCGCAGGTCCGGCGACGGCGTGGTGGCGACCGATGGGCCGTTCGCCGAGCTGAAGGAGGTCCTGGCCAGCTTCGCCGTGATCGACGTGGCGAGCCAGGAGCGAGCCGTGGAGATCGTCTCGCGGATCGTCGAGGTGCTGGGCGAGCCGATCGAGATCCGGCCGATCATGGGCGAGGACTTCACGGCGTGACCGGGCGGCGCCCGGCGCGAGCGGACGGCCGGCCGGACAGCGGGGAAGGCGCACGCGGCCTGAACGCGGACATCGAGCACCTGCTGCGCATCGAGGCGCCCCAGGTGCTCGGCGCGCTCGTACGGCGCTTCGGCCGCTTCGACATCGCCGAGGACGCCGTGCAGGAGGCACTGCTCGCCGCGAGCCGGGCCTGGCCGGCTACCGGCGTGCCGGAGAACCCGCGTAGCTGGCTGATCCGCATCGGCTACCGGCGGATGGTCGATGCGCTGCGCGCCGACCAGGCCCGGCGCCGGCGCGAGCAGGAGGCCGGCGTCGCCGAACTGGCCATGCGGGAGCCGGCCCGGCAAGCGGGCCCTGCGCCGGAGACCGACGACAGCCTCGCCCTGCTGCTGCTCTGCTGCCACCCAGCGCTGAGCGCCACCTCCCAGGTCGCGCTCACGCTGCGCGCGGTGGGTGGCCTGACGACCGCCGAGATCGCGCACGCCTACGGCACCCCCGAGAACACCATGGGCACCCGGATCAGCCGCGCCAAGCAGCAGCTGGCCCGCGCCGGTGCCCGCTTCACCGCGCCGGCCGACACCGACCGGGACAGCCGGATGGCCGCCGTGATGCAGGTGCTCTACCTGATCTTCAACGAGGGCTACACGGCCTCCAGCGGCGATCGGCTCGCCCGCGTCGACCTGACCGGCGAGGCCATCCGGCTGACCCGCATGCTGCACCGCTCCCTGCCCGCCGACGCGGAGGTCACCGGCCTGCTCGCGCTGATGCTGCTCGCCGAGGCACGCCGTCCCGCCCGTACCGGTGGCCACGACGAGCTGGTGCCCCTGGACGAGCAGGACCGGACGCGATGGAACCGCGACCTCATCGGCGAGGGCACCGGCCTGATCGACAGCGTCTGGAGCCGCCGCGAGGTCGGCCCCTACCAGGTGCAGGCCGCGATCGCGGCCTGCCACGCGGCGGCCGCTTCGCCGGAGCGGACCGACTGGCCGCAGATCGCGGCGCTCTACCTGTGGCTCGAACGGCTCACCCCCACCGCGCCGGTACGGCTGAGCCGGGTGGTGGCGGTGGCCAAGGCGTACGGGCCGGCCCGCGGGCTGGCCCTGCTCGACGACCTCAACCGCCGCTTCCGGCTCGACCAGGACCCGCTGATCCGGCAACGCGAGCGCGCGGTGCGGGGGCACCTGCTGCAGATGACCGGCGACGCGACCGGCGCGGCGAGACTCTACCGCGAGGCGGCCTCCCTGACCGGCAACCGGATCGAGCAGCGATACCTTCTCGACCGGGCCGGCCACCTCGGCTGAGAGCCCGGCCATCCCGCAGGTCGAGCCGACCGCTGCCCGAAGGCCGGCGCTGGTAGTCATTTGACTCCGTTGAGTCACTATCATGGTGGAGCGACGGGTCGCGCCCCCAGCGGCCCCAGACCCCGGCAAGGTGCCCGATGCCGCTGCTCCGGACCGCCTCGTGCGCTCGCTCCCCACGTCGGACGTGCCGGCGTGGGGGATGACCGCGACCTCCAGGAGCAGGCACGGGACGGCGTCCGGGCATGGGTGTCGGAAATGGCGCGCAGGTCCGGCCGCCGGGTGGCGCGGGCGACGCCGCGAGCCCTGCTGGTGGGATTGTGCGCCGGAGCCCTCGCGCCGGTGGCCGCGGCCGGTCTGCAGGCGCCGTTCGTGCTGGCCGGCCTGGGCGTCGCAGGTTCGGTCGGGGCCAACCTGCTGACCGAGGTGATCAGCAAGGCGCTGGCGGCGGCCCGCGAGCGGGGCCGCGGCGAGCCACCCTCGGCGGCCCTCGTACGACAGGAGATCGCCACCGCGCTGGAGCGGGCCTTGCACGCCGAGGACCGGCGGGCCGGCGAGCTGGCTGAGACGCTCGCCCGGCTGCTCGACGGCATGGACGCCGCCCAGGTCCTCCTCGACGAGGCGCTGCGGCACGGCGACGAGCGCCTGCTCGCGGAGATCGCCCAGGGCTTCGCCGAGCTGGGCGGCCAGATGTCGGCGTTCACGCCGCTGCTCGGACGGCTGCGCGAGGCGACCGAGGAGATCCAGCGGACGCTCTACCGCCAGGACGCCGAGCACAGGCGCGACCGCCGGGAGAACGAGCAGCAGCGGATGCTCCTCATGCAGATGCACGAGCGCCTACGGGTGATCTGCGGACGCCTCCCACCCGCGCCCGGCTCCGGATCGGCGGGCGCGGGCGCGTATCCGGAATGGGCGGGCCGGTGCCCCTATCAGGGGCTGCTGCCGTTCGGCGTGGAGCAGGCGGGCGTCTTCTACGGCCGGGGGCAGGCCACGATCAGGCTGCTGATGATGGTCGCGGCCAGGCTCGACGATCCGGGCCTGATGGTGGTGACCGGCGCGTCCGGGGCGGGGAAGTCCTCGCTCCTGCAGGCCGGGCTGCTGCCGGCGCTGACGGGCGGGTTCATGGCGGGGGTGCCGTCCGCTCGGCAATGGCCGCACCTGCTCCTCACGCCGACCCTGCAGCCATTGCGCGAGCTGGCGACGCAGCTCGCGGTGCGCAGCGGCGCCGATCCCGACGCGGTGCTGCGGGACCTGCGGGCTGATCCCGCCCGGGCCGCCGGGCGGGCGCGGGCGGTGCTGCTGGCCGACGCCGCCCGCCGGGCGGAGCACCAGGTGGAGGCGGTACGAGGGCCGAGACGGCTGGTGGTCGTGGTCGACCAGCTGGAGGAGCTGTTCGCCGAGGCCGGCGGCGGCCCGGCGCCGGGGCGGGGCGATGACCGGGAGCGGTTCCTGGCCGCGCTGGACGCCATCGCGACCACGCCTGCGGGTGCGGAGCCGCCCGGCATCGTGGTGTGTGCCGTACGAGGCGACTTCGTCGACCGGTGCGCCGACCACCCCGAGCTGGCCGGCGCGCTGGACAGGCGCGGCTTCGTGCTGGGGCCGATGCACGCCGATGAGCTGACCAGGGCGATCACCGGGCCCGCCCACACCGCGGGGCTGGAGGTGGAGGACGGGCTGGCCGGGCAGGTCGTCCGCGAGCTGGTCGGCCACACCCACGACGCGCCGGGGGCCGGGGTGCTGCCGCTGCTGTCGCTGGCCATGATGCGTACCTGGGAGAACCGGGAGGACGGCCGGCTGACCCGGCGGGGCTACGACCGCGCCGGAGGCGTCGCCACCGCGGTGCGGGCCGCCGCCGAGGACGCCTACACCAGCCTCGACGCCGGGCGGCGGCAGGTCGCCAGGCGCGTCCTGCTGTTGCTCACCGCCACGAGCGCGGGCGGCCAGGTGACGCGGCGGCGGGTGCCCCACGCCGAGCTGGTGGCCGGGTGCGCTCCCGCCCGCCCGGAGACGGTGGAGTCCGTGGTGCGGGCGTTCACTGACGCCCGCCTGGTGGTGACCGGCCACCGGGACGGCGCGGGGGTCGTCGAGGTGGCCCATGACGTGCTGCTGGACGGCTGGCCGCGGCTGACCGCCTGGCTGGCCGAGGACCGGGCCGACCGGGCGGCCTACGGCGAGCTGGTCCAGGACGGCAGGGAGTGGGACGCCGAGGGCCGCGACTCCGCGTTCCTGTATCGCGGCGGCCGGCTGGAGGCGGCCCTGCGCGCCCAGGAAAGGTGGCAGGCCGACCCCGACCGCTATCCGGCCCTGCCCGCGCCCGCGGTGGAGTTCCTGCGGGCCGGCCGGCGGGCCGTCGTGCGCGCCCGGCGCCGGCGGCGGGGCGCGGTCACCACGCTGGCCTGCCTGCTCGTCCTGGCCCTCATTTCGGCGACCGTCGCATGGCGGGCCAGCCAGGAGGCCGGCCACCAGCGCGAGCTCGCCCTCATCAGGAACGCCGACCGGCTCGCCCGGGAGAGTGAGAGAGCCAAGAGCGACCCGGCCGTCTCCGCCCGGCTGGCCGCCACCGCCTGGGCCACGGCCCGGACCGACGAGACCCGCGCCGGTCTGGCCTCCGTCCTGGGCAGGCCCGGCCGCGCCCTGCTGACCGGCCCGGACAACGTCCTGTCGGTGGCCTTCAGCCCGGACGGGCGGGTCCTGGCCACGACCGGCGCCGACGCGGCGGTGCGGCTGTGGGACGCGGCGACGTACGCACCGATCGCCGTCCTCACCGGTCACACCGCCCCCGTGTGGTCGGTCGCCTTCAGCTCTGACGGGCGTACCCTCGCCAGCGCGGGAGACGACACCATCGTGCGGCTGTGGGACGTACGGGCTCGCCGGCCGCCGGCCGAGCTCGACGGCGGGACCGAGGAGCTGCGCCGGGTGGCGTTCAGCCCCGACGGCAGGACGCTGGCCGCCGGCGGCAAGGACGGCAAGGTCCGGATGTGGGACACGACCACCCTGCGGCCACGGGGCACGCTCGACGGCCACACCGGCGCCGTGTCGTCGCTGGCCTTCAGCCCCGACGGCAAGACGCTGGCCAGCGGCAGCTACGACAAATCGATCCGGTTGTGGAACCCCGGCACCCGCCGGCCGCTCGGGCGCCTCAAACAGCACACCGCCGGCATTTGGTCGGTCGCCTTCAGCCCCGACGGCAGGACGCTGGCCAGCGGCGCCGGCGACGACACGATCCTGCTGTGGGACACCGCCACCCGCCGGCAGACCGTCAAGTTCTTCGGCCAGCGGCAGATGGTCCACTCCGTGGCGTTCAGTCCCGACGGGCGCGTCCTGGCCAGCGCGGCCGGGGACGGGTCGGTGCGCTTGTGGGACCTGACGACCAACCAGTTGCTCGGCGCGCCCCTTGACGGGCACAAGGACCGGGTGATGTCGGTGGCGTTCTCGCCCGACGGCCGGACGCTGGCCAGCGGGTCCCGCGACGACACCATCCGCCTGTGGGACATCACGGTCCGCCGCCCGCTCACCCCGCCGCTCACCGGGCACCGCGAGGCCGTCTGGTCGGTGGTGTTCAGCCCCGACGGGCGCCTGCTGGCCACCGCCGCCGCAGACGGCACGGTGCGCCTCTGGGACGCCAAGACCCGCCGGCAGATCGGGTCCCCGCTCACCGGGCACGAAGACGCGGTGCATTCGGTGGTGTTCAGCCCCGACGGCCGGCTGCTGGCGAGCGGCGGGTTCGACGACGCGGTACGCCTCTGGGACGTCGCCACCCACAGGCAGATCGGCCCGCCGCTGACCGGGCACACGGAGAACGTGATCGCGGTGGCCTTCAGCCCCGACGGGCGCACGCTGGCCAGCGCCTCCGACGACGCGACCGTCCGGCTGTGGGACGCCGCCGCGCACCGGCCGCTCCGCACGCTCACGGGCCACACCAAGGGTGCGCAGTCGGTGGTGTTCGCCCCCGACGGCCGCTCGTTGGTCAGCGGCGCGGTGGACGGCTCCGTCCGGCTGTGGGACGCCCGGTCCGGGCGCCCGCTCGGCGCGCCGATCACCGGCCCGACGGGCGCGGTGTGGTCGGTGGCACTCAGCCCGGATGGCCGCACGCTGATCGCCTCGGCGGGCGACGGGACGGTACGGCTGTGGGACCTGGCCACCCGCCGCCCCATCGGCGCCCCGCTCGACCACGACAATGACGTGCTGTGGGCGTCCTTCAGCCCCGACGGCCGCACCGTGGCCAGCACCGACAGCAAGGGCGCGGTACGCCTGTGGGACGTGCGGACCGGGCGGCAGATCGGGGAGCCGCTGGTCAACCTGGTCGGTGACGCGCTGGAGCTGGCGTTCAGCCCGGACGGGCGCACCCTGGCCTCCGCCGGGTTCGACCACATCGTCCGCCTGTGGGACGTGAGCATGCCCGCCGACCCGGCGGCGGCCGTCTGCGCCATCGCCGCCCGGCCCTTCACACCGGAGGAACGCAACCGCTACCTGCAAGGCGGCGCCTATCTCTGGACCTGCTCCCCTTCCTGAGCGGCGGCTCGCCCACCGCCGCGATGTCATCGGCTGGGCGTTGTGTCCAGTTCGTGAGCATGTCATGGAGCATCGATGACGAGGTCTCTGGGGCGAAGATCGGCGATCCGGCAGAGTCGGTGACACAAGCCGAACGATCATTGAAGAGGACCCCTTGATGCGCAACCTTGCGAGACTGTCCGCTGCCGGAGCATCCACCGCCATCCTGACCGCAGCCCTGGTGACCCCGGCCCAGGCAACGGCAACCACGTGGAGTGCCTGCCCCGCGGGATCCGGGGTGGACCCGCGCCAGGAATGCGCCACCCTCCAGGTCCCCATGGACTACCGGAAGCCGGGCGGGCCGGCGATCTCGCTGGCCGTGTCGCGGATCAAGACCGCCAAGCCCGCGCTGCGCCGCGGGGTGCTGCTGATCATCCCCGGCGGACCGGGCAGCCCTGGCCTGAACCGCCCCAGCGTCCAGGTCAAGAAGCTGCCGCAGGACGTGCTCGACCGCTATGACATCATCGGGTTCGACCCGCGTGGCGTGGGCCAGAGCTCGCCCGTCTCGTGCGGTCTCGACGCCCGCGACGTCTCCTTCACCAAGCTCAAGCCGTACCCCGACGCCGACGGCGGCATCGCGGAGAACGTCGCCTGGTCGCGCCGGATCGCCGAGGCGTGCGCCCGCAACGGCGGACCGCTCATCCGGCACATCAGCACCCGCAACGAGGCCCGGGACATCGACCGGATCCGCCAGGCGCTGGGGGAGAAGAAGCTCTCCTACTGGGGCGTCTCGTACGGCACCTACGCGGGCGCCGTCTACGCCACCATGTTCCCGCAGCGCACCGACCGGGTCGTCCTGGACAGCAACGACGACCCCGATCCGCGGAAGGTGGCGCGGCAGTGGCTGGCCAACTACGCCGTCGGCGTGGAGGACCGCTTCCCCGACTTCGCCGCCTGGGCCGCGGCCCGCGACGGCGAGTACGGTCTCGGCGCCGACCCGGCGGCGGTCCGCCGGACCTTCCTCGACCTCGCGACCGCACTGGACCGCAAGCCCCTGCCGTGGCCCGGCGCCAACCCGGAGGAGCTGAACGGCAACCTCCTGCGCGAGACCATGCTCAACGCCCTCTACTCCGACACGAACTTCCCCATGCTCGCCACCCTCATGCGGGCCGCCCTGACCACGGGCGAGCTGCCCCCGTCGAACACGCCACCGGCGGCCGCCATGCAGAACACCGCCGCCCACGCCGGCGCCACCATGTGCAACGACGTCGCGTGGCAGGACGCGGTCGGCTCCTACCAGCAGCAGGTCAGGCGTGACCGGGCCGCCCACCCGCTGACCGCGGGCATGCCCGTCAACATGGGCCCGTGCCAGTTCTGGCCGTTCGAGCCCGCCGAGCCCGTCGTGCGCGTCACCTCGCGCGGGCCCGCCAACGTCCTGCTCATCCAGAACCTGCGTGACCCCTCCACGCCCTACAGCGGAGCGCTGAAGATGCGCCAGGCATTCGGGCAGCGGGCCCGCATGGTCAGCGTCGACTCCGGCGGTCACGGCGTCTACCTCGCCAACGGCAACGCCTGCGGCGACCAGACCGTCACCTCGTTCCTGACCACCGGAAACCTGCCCGCCCGCGACAAGAGCTGCTGACCCCGGCCACGGCCACGACCACGCCCGCGTGATCGTGGCCGGAGCCTAGAACCGGTCCGCGTGCTCGTCCACCCACTGCGCGAACGTACGCGCCGGACGGCCGGTCACCCGTTCGACCGTGTCGTCCACGGTCTGGGCGGAATCACTGGGCTCGGCATACCAGCCGACGACATATTCGGCGTCGGCCCGGGAGACACCGGTGGCCATCAGCCTGTCGATCGCCTGCTCGTGCGTGATGGGCTCGAAGGCGATGTCGCGGCGGATCGCCCGGGACAGGATCGCGATGCGGTCGGTCGGGGTCAGCGGTTCGGGCCCGGTGAGGTTGTAGGACTGCCCGGCGTGGCCGTCGTCGAGCAGCGCGACGGCTGCCACGGCCGCGATGTCGGCCTCGTGCACCAGCGCGCTGGGGTAGTCGTACGGCTCCCGGACCACTCCCTCGGCTCGGATCGATCCGGCCCAGGTCAACGTGTTGGACATGAACTCCTGTGCTTCCAGCCGCGTCCATTCCACGCCCGAGTCCGCCACCGCCTGCTCGACCGGGCCCACCCAGCCGCCCCACAGCACGGTCAAGCGCTGAACGCCCGCGGCGACCGCCCGCCGGACCAGCTCGGGCCCGGCCTCGGCCAGGCCCGCCGTCACCGTGACATGCAGGCGGGTGACGCCCTGGAGTGCGGCGTCCAGCTTTTCCGGCGCGTTGTGCGTGCCGGCCACCAACTCCACCTCGGCCGGGAACCTTCCCGCGTTCGCCGCCGGGTCCCGTGTCAGGGCGCGGACCCGCTCTCCTCGGCGGATCAGCTCTGCCACGACGTGCCGGCCGGTGTTCCCGGTGGCACCTGTCACCAAAGTCGTCACAGTCGAATTCCTTAGGTCAGCTTGCCGGACGAGTCGCCGACGACCCTAGAAACTCAACCGCCCTTGAGGTCAAGGACCGCACGTCGGGGGCGCCGCCGATGTGATCGGTGGCGCCCCCGACGTGCTTGCCGGCCCTTCGTCATGGCCGGGCGGATCAGATGGTGACGCAGATCCCGTCTTCGATCGATCGGCCGTCGCGCTCAAGACCGCCACAGACCAGCTTCGCCTGCGCCTGCTCGTAGCCCACCGCCCACCGGTGAGACGCGGCGTTCACCTTCGGGGAGTGGAAATTGCCCCAGTAGGCGCGCAGCGTCCCGGGGAGGCCGTCCTTGGTCCTGACGGTGATGTCCTGGACGAACCGGTTGTGGTGCGCGGTCATGACGCAGATGTACTGGCCGCACTGAGCGTCGACTCCGGCGCTGGCCGGGGTGGCAGCGAGCAGGGGGAAGGCGGAGACCGCGAAAAGAGCCGCGAGCTTCGTGATGCGCCTGAACATGGTCAGCCTCTCTCGTTGATCATCTGGCAGTTCATCCTCCCGGACCGATTACTCAACGTCAAGAGTCGGTAACTTTCCGTAATGAATCCAGGGGTGGCATCCTTGCGGCTCGTAACGCCGCGCTCGATTCGAACCGATCAGCGCATGCGATCATCGAATGGTCATGGGCAAACTGACGTGGTTTCCACTGCCGTTCGGGCTTGTCGTGGTCGTCGTCAACTTCTTCGCCGTCCGCGATGTGCGGGGGCGCCTTCCCGCCGCCCCCGCCGAGGCGAACGAGCACGTGGTACCCCAGGCGATCGCCGCCTTCATCCCGTTCGCCCAGGGGCGCATCGCCCTGCTCGGCGCGTTCTTCATCGGCGCCGCTCTGCTGTTCGGCCTCGTCGAGTTCGGATTGAGCCGCCGGCCCGCCGGCCTCGTGCTCGGGACGGGCTTCCTGGGCGCCGCATACGTGGCCGCGATGCCGGTGGTCTACGTCCTGAACCCGGTCACCGGCTACGACGAGGTGTTTCCTGGCCCGTCGGGCGGATATGCGACGGTGCCCTTCGACATGGGCGCGCTGTCGCCGCCGTGGTATCCGCCGCTGCTCGGCGGGATCCTCGCCACCGCCGCGATCGCCCAGCTCTTCGCGGTGCGCGGCTTCGTACGCCGGGATGTGCTCCTTCCGGCTTCCCCGTGGAGCGTGTGGCTCCTCCTGCTCCCGCTGACGTTCCTCCTGGCCTTCGCCGCGGCCAACCTCGTGTCCGACCGGATCGCCCGCGCCACAGCCCCGCCCGGGTCCTTCTGGGAGGCCGACTTCGCGCTCGAAGCCATGTGGCTGGTGTGCGCCTTCGCCGTCGTGCCCGCCGCCGCTCTGGCCGTGCACGGGATCCTCCTCCGCAGGCACGGCGCGCTCCCTGCTGATCGTGGGCGTCTTCACGGTCGGCTACCTGGTGACGCTGCTCCCCGTGGCTTGGGGCAACCTGCCGATGTACGTGGACGAGCAGTCAGGCTTCTCCGAGCACCTTCCCGGCTGGCGGGAGGAGGTCACCAGCAGCATCCTCGGCGCCGCCGCCCTCATCCAGCTCGCCGCACTTCCCCTGCTGGCCCGGCGCGGGAAAACCCGGATGGCCGGCGCCGAGCCCGGCGAGTAGAGCCGCCAGGGTGCCCGGCGTCCCCCGACCATCGGCCGGGACTACCGCCCCGGCCCGTGCTCTCGTACGGGCTGAAGACCCGCCGGCGGAGCCTGACCCGGGCGGCGGGCCAGGGACGCGAGGACGATCTCGCGCGCCGCGCTGACCGTGGCCGCGAAGGCGGCCGGATCCCGGCCGATGCGCTCGGCGCCCGCGCGCATGACACCCGACAGCAGCTCCACCGCGAGGTGCACGTCGCCGAGGTCATGGAACTCTCCGCGCGCGATGCCGTCCCGGACGACGTTCTCCACCTCGACCACGACCGCGTGGAACGGGCTGTCCGGCCCCTTCGGCACCTCGGCGGCCGGCGGACCGGACCCCGGCCGGAACATCAGCTGCAGGATCTGGTCCGTGAACGCCTCCAGGACCGCCACGATGATCTCCCGCATCCGCTCCGCGGCCGGGTCCGCGGACCGCGCGGCGATCGCGGCCACCCGCTCCACCACGGGCCGGCCCGCCCGCTGGGTCAGCGCCAGGACCAGCGCGCTCTTGTCGCGGGCGTAGTTGTACAGCGTGTTGCGCGCGAGCCCGGCCCTGGCCGCGATGTGGCCCATGTTGATCGAGTCGTAGTCGCGCTCCAGCAGCAGCTGCCGCATCGCCTCGGCGAGGTCGGCCCACACCATCTCGTGGTGCTCCTCGATGCTGGCTCCTCTGATCCGCGGCATCCGAACATCCTCTCTCACCGCTGCTTCCCTTTCGCCCCGGGTCCGCGCGTGAGGGCCGGGCTCCGGGCCAGAGGCTGCGGCGGGTTACGCCGCGGCTCCCTTCGGGTAGTGACGGCGCAGGTTGGCGGCTATGACGCGGTCGAGCGCGCGGTCGGACAGCATCCGGGTCAGGCGGGTGATCAGGGCGGCATCCCGGCCGATGGTGTAGCGGGTGCGCGGCTTACGCGTCGTCACGGCCTTCGCGATGACCCGGGCGGCGGCGTCCGCGCTCACGCCCGACGCGGTGCCCGAGGCCATCAGCGTGTTGATCGCCTGGACCAGGCCGCCGTAGCGCTGGTCCTGCTCCGGCGTCATCTGGGCGGCCAGCTGGTTCGCCGTCGCGATCCCGCGGGCGGCCATCTCCGTGCGGACGCCGCCGGGCTCGACCACGATCACCTGTACGCCCAGCGGTGCGACCTCCCGGCGGAGCGAGTCGCTGACCGCCTCCAGGGCGAACTTCGCGCCGGCGTACGCGCGCGGGTCGCCGGCGACCCGCGCGGCGAGTGCCTCCACCTGCTCGGGCTCGGTGATGTCGAGGATGACCGGCTCGATGCCGGTCGATCGGATGGCGTCGGCGTCACGCTCGCGTCGCACGCCGGCCAGGACGTGGAGTCCCTGGCGGGCCAGCTCGCGGGCGGCGGACGCGCCCATGCCCGTGGAGGCTCCGGTTACGACGATCAACTGCTGGGTTCGCTCCGCCACGACTCCACGCTCCTTTATGCGACAACTTGTCGACAAGTTTACGACATTCTGTCGCAAAATCAGGCCCGGTGTGGAGCCGGGTGCGTTCGCCTCTCTCGCGTTCGGCCCGCGAGCGCGTCAGTCCTTCTGCTCGGGTTCCTTCTCGGGAGGTACGGCCTGCGCCGGTGGTTCTGGGGTCGAGCCCGCCGGGAGAGCGATCAGGTCTTCCTTGAAGAGCTCGGGCACGGCCCGGTAGAGGATGGCGGTGATCGGCACCGCCACGACCGCGCCCGCGATCCCGGCCAGGATGCCGCCGACGGCCAGCACGATGATGATCGCCAGCGGGTGGAAGTGCAGCACCCTGCCGACTATCAGCGGCTGGAGTACGTGGTTCTCCAACTGCTGCTCGACGACCAGGATGCCGAGGAAGATCAATGCGTAGATCGGGCCCTTCGCGCCGAGCGTGACCAGCGTCGCGACCGCGCCGGCGAACAGGATGCCGACGATCGGGATGAAGCTGGCCAGGAAGATCAGTACGGCGAGCGCCGCCCAGAGCGGGACGCCCATGATGGCCAGCACCAGGCCCATGAGCACCCCGTGCACCGCCGCCACGGCCACCGTGCCCTGCACGTAGTGCGACAGCGTGGTCCACGCGGTCCGCCCGGCCCGGTCGACCCGCGGCGCCATCCGGCCGAACGCCTTGAGGAACCAGGCCCAGATCTGGTCGCCGTCCTTGAGCAGGAAGAACGTCACGAACAGCAGGAGCACGATCGAGGCCAGCACCTCGACCAGCACCACGGTGCCCGCGAGCACCGTCGAAGTGATCTGCTGCTGCCGCTCGGTGACCAGCTTGGCGATCTCGTCCACCCAGCGGCTGAGCTGGATGGGCTCCAGGTTCAGGGGGCCGGTGTAGAGCCAGCCCTCCACCGTCTTGGCCGTCTGCCTGACCTGGGTCACCAGGCCGGGGAACTCCTCGTTGGCCCGCACGCCGATGATCCAGCCCGTCCCGCTCAGCACGGCGAAGGAGACGAGCATGGTGATCCAGGTGGCGTAGATCGGCCGCAGGCCCGACGCGCGCAGGTGCCGCGTGAGCGGGAACAACAGCGCGGTCAGCAGCAGGGCCACCGCCACCGGCAGGGCGACGATGCGCATCGTCGCCACGAAGCCGAACACGTAGTTGGCCACGATGCCGATGACGATCAGGCACGCGCACCACGCGGCTACTCTGGCCAAGATCGGCGGCACTAACCGCAACAGGCGCTCCTGATGTGAATCCATGCACGTCAATCTTCCCCACCGGTCAGGGATAGGCACGCTTCCGTGCTTCAAGTGAGGGGAATGTTGGCGAAATAACGGCGCGTCACGGGTAAGGGCCATTCCTCCTGCCCCCGGACGGCGAGGCTGTCACCGGGCTTGGGGAGCGTGCCTCCTGCGTGTCGGGCGGCGGGCTCGGGGTAGGCGCGCGGAGTGGACAACACGGGCAACGACACGGGCGACATCCTCAAGGACCGCCTCCTGGCCACTCGCCGGCACGGGGAAAGCACGGTGGCGCCCGGCGAGCTCCTCAACGACCTTCCCCACGTCCGAGTGATCGACGACGACGATGACGACCCGGTTCTGGTGGATCGTCATGGCCACCCAGTGAACACCTGGCGGGAGTACTATCCGTACACGACCAAGATGGGCCGGCAGGAGTACGACCGCGACAAGCGGCTGCTCCAGATCGAGCTGGTGAAGCTGCAATATTGGATCAAGGAAACCGGAGCCCGGTTGGTGATCCTCTTCGAGGGGCGCGACGCGGCGGGCAAGGGCGGGACGATCAAGCGCTTCCGCGAGCATCTCAACCCTCGGGGCTCCGCTGTCGTGGCTCTGGACAAGCCTGGCGAGCGGGAGAGCGCCCAGTGGTACTTCCAGCGCTACATCGCCCATCTGCCCGCGGCCGGCGAAATGGTGTTCTTCGACCGCTCCTGGTACAACCGGACCGGGGTCGAGCGGGTGATGGGATTCTGCACCGCACCGGAATACCTGCAGTTCCTGCGGCAGGCGCCGATGCTCGAACAGATGCTGGTCGAGGACGGCATCCACCTGATCAAGTTCTGGTTCTCGGTGTCCCGGAGCGAGCAGCTCACCCGCTTCATCATCCGCACCGTCGACCCGGTACGGCGGTGGAAGCTGTCCCCGATGGACCTGGCCTCCCGCCAGAAGTGGGACGAGTACACCGACGCCAAAGAGGACATGTTCCAGCACACCGACACCGAGCACGCACCCTGGACGGTCATCAAGAGCAACGACAAGAAACGCGCCCGCATCGAAGCCATCCGCCACGTGCTGACCCAGTTCGACTACGACAACAAGGACCACGAGGTGGTCGGCGTGCCCGATCCGCTCATCATCCGCACGGCCGCCGACGTCCTGGACGAGGACCGCGACCCCTACCCCGGACGGCGCGGCTGACGGAGGCCGGGGGGCGCCGCCCATGCTCCCGCGCAAACACCCCGGGACGTGACGGCATTGTCACCTTCCGGTCTGAGTGGACGGTCAGTCGTGGGTATGTGATCGAGTGAGGTCCAGCAGAGGGCTTCGTCTCGTCAGACGTACGAGGCGGCTTCTGCCTGGGCCTCGGTCTTGGATGGGGCGGCCTGCACACCAGAGATGCGGTACCCATTCATGACCGATCACAACACCGCCCTCACCGACATGACCGCCGAGCAACTCCTGGTGGCCATGGTCGCACCCGGCGTCTCCGAAGAGCGTCGAGCCAGGCTGCGCGAGCGGCTCGTGGAGACGCACCACCGGCTGGTGACCGAGATCGTCCGCCGCTACCGATATCGCGGCGAACCCATGGAGGACCTGCGGCAGGCGGCGTACGTCGGCCTGGTCAAGGCCATCAACGGGTTCGATCCCGGGCTGGGCCACGAGTTCCGCGGGTATGCCGCCGTGACCATCGCCGGTGAGATCAAACGCCACTTCCGCGACCGTACCTGGGCGATCCGGGTGCCGCGGGTCTACCAGGAGCGCCGCTCCGAGCTCAACCGCGTCAGCGGCGAGCTCGCCCAGTCGCTGGGCCGCTCGCCGACGGTGGCGGAGCTGGCGGCCAGGATGGACCTGTCGGAGGAAGAGGCCCTGCTGACTCTGGAGGCATCCTCCGCCTACAGCACCCTGTCCCTGGACGCGCCGGTCGGCACGGAGGAGGGCGACTCGGCCTGCCTGGGGGACTTCATCCCGGCCTATGATGACTCGCTGGACACGTTCATCGACGCGCAGGCCGTCCGCCCGCTCATCGACGCGCTGCCCGAGCGGGAGAGGCACATCCTGCTGCTGCGCTTCCACGGCAACCTCACCCAGTCCGAGATCGCCGCAGAGTTCGGCATCTCCCAGATGCACGTCTCCCGGCTCCTGCGCACCACGCTGGCCCTGCTGCGCCAGTCCCTCGTCGGAGCCACCGATCGCCGGCCGACCCGCCGCACCCGCGTGGCCGCCTGACCCGCACGGCGGCTGCCCCAGCGGAAGAGGTCGTGCGGAAGAGGCCGCGCGGAAGAGGCCGCGCGGTAGAGGCACGGTCACAAAGCGGGTAGCCTGCGTGAACGCTTCACAACCGAATACTGCCTACGCCCCAACAGGAGCACGCTTTGACCGTTCACGGCGACGCCGATCGGCTGCGCATCGAAGCGCTCCTCAGGGAGCAAGGTGAGCCCATTCTCAAGCGCTGGATCGATCTGGCCGCGGACACCGGCGGCGGCCACGCCGATCGCGCCCTGCTGACCGGCCGGCTGCGGGAGATCTACCAGGCCCTTCACCTCTCGCTCGAGAAGGGCGGGGACGCCAGTGATCTGCGCGGCCTGCTGGGGGAGCTGTCCCGCGGCCAGGCCCGCGAGGGGTTCACCCCGTCCGACACCGCGAGCGTGGTGTTCAGTCTCAAGGAGGCGGTCTACGAGGTCGTCGAGGCCGACGAGGACTTCGACAGCCTGCGTGGCTACATCTGGTTCTCCAAGTTCATCGACGACCTGGGCCTGTACACGTTCGAGACCTACGTCACCGCCCGCGAGAAGATCATCTCCGGTCAGGCCGAGCAGCTGCTGGAGCTGTCCACGCCGGTGGTGAAGCTGTGGGACGGCATCCTCGCGGTGCCGCTGGTGGGCACGCTCGATTCGGCCCGCACGCAGGTGGTCATGGAGAAGCTGCTGGAGGGGCTGGTCGAGACCGGCGCCGAGCATGCGGTGATCGACATCACCGGGGTGCCGGCGGTGGACACCGAGGTGGCCCAGCACCTGCTCAAGACGGTGATGGCGGCCCGGTTGATGGGCGCCGAATGCGTGATCTCCGGGATCCGCCCGCAGATCGCTCAGACGATCGTGGCGCTGGGCATCGAGTTCGGCGACATCGTCACCAAGTCCTCGCTGGCCGACGCCCTGGCGCACGCGCTGCGGCGCAGCGGCGTGCAGATCTCGCGGGGCGCGGGCAAGCGGGTCGTGGTGGGGACGGAGCGCGTCTGATGGAGCGCGTGCCCATACTCAAGCTCGATGACATCCTCATCGTCTCCATCCAGGTCGAGCTGGAGGATCAGGGCGTCCTGGCGTTGCAGGAGGACCTGGCCGAGGCCGTCGTGGAGAGCGCCGCCCGCGGGGTGATCATCGACATTTCCGCCGTGGAGATCGTCGACTCCTTCATCGGCCGGATGCTGGCCACCATCGCGTCGATCTCGCGCGTGCTGGACGCCGAGACGATCGTCGTGGGCATGCGGCCGGCGGTGGCCATCACGCTGGTCGAGCTCGGCCTGTCCCTTGGTGGCGTGCGTACCGCACTCAACCTTGAGAAGGGTGTCGCGCTGCTCGAAGATCGTTCTGACGCCGGGGCGGCCCCGGTGTCCTGGTGAATGATGTCGTAGAGCTGCAGATCGCCGGTAACGGCGACGTGGTCGCGGTGCGCCAGCGCGTGCGCACCGTGGCTCAGGAGATCGGGCTGTCGGTGGTGGACCAGACCAAGGTGGTGACCGCCGCCAGCGAGCTGGCCCGCAACACCGTGGTGTACGGCGGGGGCGGCCAGGTCCGGATCGAGGTGGTCAGCCGCGGCGCCCGGCGGGGCCTGCGGTTGCTCTTCAGCGACGACGGCCCGGGAATCGCTGATCTGGCGCAGGCCCTCACCGACGGATGGAGCACGGGAGGCGGCCTCGGCCTCGGCTTGAGCGGCTCGCGCCGTCTCATGGACGAGTTCGACCTGACCTCGGAGCCTGGCCAGGGCACCCGGGTGACGGTGACCAAATGGGGCAGATGATCCGCTCCGGCAACGAAGCCTGGTTCCGGGTAGAGGATGCCAGCGCCATCGGTGTCGCCCGCCGGGCCGCGATGGCGCTCGCCGGGACCCTGGGATTCGGCCAGGTCGCCCGCGAGCGGGTGGGCATCGCGGTCAGCGAGGCGGCCTCCAACCTGGTCAAGCACGCGGTCGAGGGAACGATGCTGATCCGGCCGTACCCGGACGCGCCGGCCGCCGTCGAAGCCCTCGCGCTGGACAAAGGGCCGGGGATCGCCGATCTCAACCGCGTCTGGCGCGACGGCTACTCCACCGCCGGGACGCTGGGGATCGGGCTGGGCGGCATCGCCCGGATGGCCGCGGCGCACGACGTCTACTCCATCCCCGGCCGTGGAACCGTGATCGGGATGTGCTTCACCGCCGACGAGCGGCCGCCACGGGTCTCGCGGGTGAGCGGCCTGAGCCGGCCCATCGGTGAGGAGAGCGTCTGCGGCGACGCGTTCGCCTGCTTCGACACCGACGAGACGGCGATGGCGATGGTGTGCGACGGGCTCGGCCATGGCGAGCTGGCGGCGGAGGCCTCCCGGCGGGCGCTGCGCACCTTCCAGGAGCACGGCGAGCTGCCGCCGGTGCCGCTGCTGGAGCGCCTGCACCGCGCGTTGGACGGCAGCAGGGGCGCCGCCGTCGCGGTGGCCCGGCTCGACCGGGCGAGCGGGCTGGTGCGCTACGCCGGGATCGGCAACATCTCGGGCTGGATCGTCAATCCTGAGGGCCGGCAAGGCCTGATCTCCCTGGCCGGCATCGCCGGCCGCCACAGCAGGACGCTGCGCGAGTACACCTACACCGCGCCGCCGCACAGCATGATCGTGATGCACTCCGACGGGCTGTCCGCCCGATGGGACATCGCCGCGTTCCCCGGCCTGACGAGCCGCACTCCCGCCGTGGTGGCGGCCACGCTGCTGAGGGATGCGGGCACCCACCGGGACGACGCCTGCGTGCTCGCGCTCAAGGTCACGCCATGAGGGCCGCAGGGCCCCGGCCACCCCTGCGTGCTTTGCGTGATCCCGATGGGGGCACCAGAAGAGCAGATCGGAGCGCGCGACGAGGGTAGGGGGCGAGCATGACACCGGCAGCCCGACCCTCGTTCCGCCGTTACCTGCTGAAGACGGCCACCGCGGTCACCGCGGCGGCCGCGCTCGGCGGACTGTCCACCGACGCGAATTCGGCGTGGTACCGCACGCTACGCAAGCCCCGCTGGCAGCCACCGTCACAAGCCTTCGGCCTGGTCTGGACGCCGCTGTACGGGCTCATCGCCTACTCCGGCGCCCGCGCCCTGACCGAGGAGACCGAAGAGGACGGCCGCGCCCGGCTGAGGCGCGCCTTCGCCCTGAACCTGGCGCTCAACGCGGCTTGGACGCCGCTGTTCTTCGCCGCCCGCGCACCCCGGCTCGCGCTGGCCGACATCGTCGCGCTCAACGCCTCCAACGTCGTCCTCGTACGCCGATTCCTGCGCGCCGATCGCCGCGCGGGTCTCGCTCTGCTGCCGTACGCGGCCTGGACACTGTTCGCCACCGCGCTCAACGTCTCGATCGCCGTCCGCAACCCGAACACCCGGACTCCGGCCATCGCCGCGGCGGCCCGGCGCAGGGAGTGATCCTTGTCCTGATGCTCGCACCGCCATGGTGATCATTTGGCGCGCGGCGGGGCAGGTGCATCCGTGTGCACGGCCGCTGCGAAAGACAGGGTGTGGAACAGACGCCAGGCGCACGGGTGAAAGGTGTGGCCCTTGGGCCGGCACGCGCGCTCGGCGTGCTGTCGTTGCTGGCCATGATGGGCGCGCAGGTTGCCTCCGGGCTCGACGATCGGCCCGAGCGGTACACCGGGCCGATCGTCGTGCTGCTGGCCGTCTGCGCCGTCGCCTTCGCCGCGGACGCATGGGGACCGGCCAGGGCGACGACCGCGTTCGGCGCGGCGGTGCTGACCGGCTACGCGGCCGAGCTGGCCGGAGTGCTGACCGGGTTCCCGTTCGGTGAGTACCGCTACACCGGCGTGCTGTGGCCGCAGGTCGCCGGTGTTCCCGTGGTGGTGGCGCTGGCCTGGGGCGGCATGGGTCTGGCCGCGTACGCGGTGGCGGCCGCCGTCGTACCGGCCGGCGGGTGGGCGCGCGTCTGCGCGGGCGCGGGCGCGCTGACGGCGTGGGACCTGTTCCTCGACCCGCAGATGGTCCGGCTGGGTCTGTGGACCTGGGCGGAGGACGGCTTCTACCGCGGCATCCCGCTGACCAACTTCGCCGGATGGCTGCTCGTGTCGGCCCTGGTCATGCTGGTCGTCGGGCGCGTCTGCGGCGCCGCGGGGCCGGGGCGGGGGCTGCTCGCGCTCTACACGGTCATGGCGGCCATGGAGACGCTCGCCTTCGCGGCGGTGTTCGACCCGCCCGATCCGCTGGTGGCGGTGGCGGGCGGGATCACGATGGGCGCGTTCGCCGCGCCGGCCTGGAGGCGATCATGGCAGAGGTGACGGTGATCGGCGGCGGCGTGGGCG
This sequence comes from Nonomuraea zeae, assembly GCF_005889725.1. Classification (GTDB taxonomy): domain Bacteria; phylum Actinomycetota; class Actinomycetes; order Streptosporangiales; family Streptosporangiaceae; genus Nonomuraea; species Nonomuraea zeae. The sequence goes on along the minus strand of NZ_VCKX01000010.1, from coordinate 77,606 downwards.
GCATGGTGTGCGCACTGCTGCTGGCCAGGCAGGGGAACGAGGTCCGGCTGTACGAGCAGCTGCCCCGGCTGGGCGGCAAGCTGGCCGAGCACCGCCGCGACGGGTTCACCTTCTCCCTGGGGCCCTCGTTGCTCACCATGCCGGAGCTGTTTCGCGAGCTGGGGCTGGAGCGCGAGCTGGTCGAGCCGGAGCTGCTGTGCCGCTACCGGTTCGCCGACGGCACGGTGCTGGACGCCCGGCGCGACCCCGAGCGGATGGCCGCCGCGGTGGAGCGGCTGGCCCCAGGGGAGGGGCGGGCCTGGCGCGCCTTCCACGATTGGGCACAGGGATGCCTGCGGGCGGCGAGCCGGACCGTGTTCGCCGGGCCGCTGGTCCGGCCGCCTGGCGAGGCCCGCCTGTCGGACCTGCTGGCCGTGGCGCCCGCGCGCACGCTGGACGGGCTGGCCCGGCGCTACTTCCGCGACGCCCGGCTGCGGCAGTACACCGGCCGCTACGCCACCTATGCCGGGTCGAGCCCGTATCGCGCGCCCGCCGCGCTGGGCTGCGTGCCGGCGCTGGAGCACGGGCAGGGCGTCTGGTACGCGCCCGGCGGCCTGGCCCGGCTGGCCGACGACCTGGCCCTGCTGCTGAAGGCGGCCGGCGTGCAGGTGTTCCTGTCCGAGCCGGTCTCCGCCGTCGAGGCCGGCGACTCCCGGGTCACGGGGGTGCGGCTGGCGAGCGGCGAACGCGTCCGGGCCGACGTCGTGGTGGCCAACACCGACGCCGCCGCCCTGTACGGCCGCCTGCTGCCGAACCGCCGGCGGCTGCGCCGCATCGCCCGGCTGGGGCCCTCGTCGTCGGCGCTGCTGCTGCTGGCCGGGGTGGAGGGACGCACGCCGGGGCTGCCGCATCATTCGGTGCTGTTCTCGGCCGACTATGAGAAGGAGTTCGCCGACATCTTCGACCGGGGGCGTCCGCCGCTCGACCCGACGATCTACATCGGCTGCTCGTCCGTGGACGACCCCTCCCAGGCCCCGCAGGGCGCGGAGAACTGGAGCATGCTGGTCAACGTGCCCGCCCGCGATCCCGGCCGGTGGCCGATCGGGGTGGAGGCGTACCGCGATCTGGTGCTGGAGCGGCTGGCCGAGCGCGGCCACGACCTGGCGGGGCGGCTGCGCTTCGTCGACGTCTTCACCCCGGCCGATCTGCGGGAGCGCTACGGGGCCTGGGGCGGCGCCATCTACGGCAGCGCCTACCGGGGCAGGCTGGCGTCCTTCCTGCGCCCCGGAAACCGGGGCCCGCGCCGCGGCCTGTACCTGGTGGGCGGCTCGGCGCACCCGGGCGGCGGCCTGCCGATGGTGGCCCTGGGCGCGCGCATCGTGGCCGCCATGGTCGCGCAGGACTTCCAGGCGGGTGCGCGATGAAGCCGCTCACCATGGCGTGGCGGACCGGCGGGGGTTCGAGATGAGGCCGCTCACCACGGCGTGGCGGACCGGCGGGGGTGTGCGATGAGGCTTCTCACTTTGGCGCAGGTGGTCGCGGGCGCGGTCGTCGTCGCGAGGCTCGGGCGGGGCCGGCGGCGGCAGCCGCCGCTGCGGGCCCGCCCGGACGCCGGCCTGACGATCTCCGTGGTGATCCCCGCCCGCGACGAGGTGGCCAGGATCGGGCCCTGCCTGCGCGCCGTGCTCGCGGCCCCTGCCGTCACCGAGGTGATCGTCGTCGACGACGGCTCCAGCGACGGCACGGCCGAGTTGGCCGCGTCGCTGGGAGCCAAGGTCGTCACCGCCGAACCGCTGCCCGCGGGGTGGGTGGGCAAGCAGTGGGCGCTACGCCAGGGGGTGGCCGCCGCCGGCGGCGAGGTCGTGGTGACGCTGGACGCCGACGCCCGGCCCGCCTCCGGTCTGTTCGGCGCGCTGGCCGGCGCCCTGGAGCGCTACAACCTGGTGAGCGCCGGCCCCAGGTTCGTCTGTGACGGCCTGCTGGAGCAGGCCCTGCACGCCTCCATGCTGGCCACGCTGGTCTACCGGTTCGGGCCCATCGGCCCGGCCAGCCCGCCGCCGGCGCATCGCCTCGTCGCCAACGGGCAGTGCATGGCCTTCCGCCGGGATCGGATGACCGAGGCGGACGGCTTCGCGCTCGTGCGGGACCGGATGACCGACGACGTGGCGCTGGCCCGGCGCCTGGCCGCGCAGGGCTGGAAGGTGGGTTTCCTGGATGCGGGCGGCCTGCTGGAGGTCGACATGCACGATTCGGTCCGCGAGCTGTGGCGGGAGTGGGGCCGTTCGCTGCCGCTGCGTGATGTGACCGGGCCCGGCTGGCAGGCGGCCGACCTGGCCGTCATCTGGCTGACCGGGGCGCTGCCCGTGCTCCGGCTGGTCGCCGGCCGCCCGGCCCCGCTGGATGTGGCGCTGCTCGGGCTGCGGCTGCTGCTGGCGGGCGCGTTGCGGGGCAGCTACCGCGAGCCCGGCGCGGGCCTGCTGCTGTCGCCGCTGCTCGATCCGGCGTCGGCGTTCCGGCTGACCCAGGCCACGCGGCGGCCCGTCCGCACGTGGCGGGGCCGTACCTATCCGGGCGTCAGCGGCGGCGGTCGGCCAGCGCGGCCTGGCCGAAGCGCAGCCCGATGAGGCACATCAGCCCGCCGGTGGCCGCCACCAGCTCCGCGGGCGCGAACAGCAGTTGCAGCACCGGCACGCCGAACACCGCCAGGCGCGCCCCCATCGCGAACGAGCGCAGCGCCAGCGCCGTCACCACCAGCGCGGCCACCGCCAGCACGAACGCCGGAGGGCAGATCACCGCGATGCCGCCCGCGAAGGTGAGGATGCAGCGGCCGCCACGGAAGGCGGCGAAGACCGGCCACGCGTGCCCGGCCATGGCCGCCGCCACCGCCAGGTACACCGGCGCCACGCTCTCAGCGGTGACCGCGCCGAGCACGGTGGTGTGGCCGCCGCTGATCAGCAGCCCGCTCAGGGCGGCCAGCGCCCCCTTCAGCGTGTCGCCGGCGAACACCGGCACCGCCGCCCGCCGGCCGAGCTGCTCCTTGACGTTCCAGTACCCCGGGTTGCGGTCGCCGACGTCGCGCGGATCGACACCGTGCACGCGCGCCACCAGGACCGCGACCGGCACCGAGCCGAGCAGGTAGCCGGCGATGACCGCCACGAGCACCTCAACCATCGCCTCGTTCCACCTCATCCGTTATGACAGCGTGGCCGCCATGAAGCACATGGCCTTCGACCGGCCGCTGCTGCGGGGCGCCGGCGGGCTGCTGTTCTGGCGGCTGCTCGGCACCGGTCAGGGCCGTTCCATGTCGCTGGGGGCCGACCTGCGCCGGTGGGCGCTGTTCGCGGTCTGGCGCGGCGAGGACGACCTGGAGGAGTTCCTGCGCGCCTCGCCGATCGCCGCCCGCTGGCGGGCGGAGGCGGCGGAGAGCTGGCAGGTGCGGCTGGCCCCGCTGGCCTCGCGCGGCGCCTGGGCCGGCCGCGACCCGCTCGGCGGCCTGACGCCTCGGCCCGCCGGCGGGGCGGGGCCGGTGGCGGTGCTCACCAGGGCGTCGATCCGGCCCGGCCGCCTGATCGCCTTCTACCGGTCGGTCCCGCCGGTCGACGAGCTGCTGCGGCGGCAGGACGGCTGCCTGGCCTCCATCGGCATGGGGGAGTGGCCGCTGGCCCGGCAGGCCACCTTCTCGCTGTGGCGGGACCGGGAGGCGGTACGCGCCTTCGCCTACCAGGGCGCGGCACACCAGAAGGTCATCCAGCGCGTACGCGCGCACGACTGGTACGCCGAGGAGCTGTTCGCCCGCTTCACCCCGTACGCCGGGGAGGGCACCTGGGACGGCGCGGACCCGCTGCGCTGAGCAGGTCACGTCACCAGCTCCGCCGCGGTGGCGGCGGTGACCGCAGTGGCAGCGGTGGCCGCCATGCCGGTCGCCGGGTGCCCCGCCAGCGCGTACGCCATCTCGCAGGCCCGGGCGATCGTGGCGGCCGGCGAGGAGCCGTGCGCGACGACGACGGTGCCGCGCAGGCCGAGCAGGGCGGCGCCACCATGGGTCTGCGGGTCGTAGCGGCGGGCGACTTCGGCCAGCCGCAGCGGGGAGGCGATGCCGGCCTCGGCGACCATGGCCAGTGCCGTCTGCACGCAGCCCTCGACGTTCTTGAGCACGACGTTGCCGGTGAAGCCGTCGGTGACGATCACGTCCACGGCGCCGGACAGCACGTCGTGGCCCTCGATGTTGCCGTGGAAGCGCAGCGGCAAGGCGGCGAGCAGCTCCTCGGCCTGGCAGGACAGCCGGTTGCCCTTACCCGGCTCGGAGCCGATGGACAGCAGCCCCACGACCGGTTCGGCGCGGCCGAGCACGGCGCGCGCGTACCCCGCGCCCAGCAGGGCGAACTGGGCCATCATGGCCGGGCTCGGGTCGGCTGTCGCGCCCGCGTCCACCAGCACGCTCGCGCCGCCCCGCAACGAGGGCAGCGCAACGGCCAGGGCGGGCCGCAGCACGCCGCCCGATCGGCCGATGGCGCGCACCGCGCACGCGACCACCGCGCCGGTGGATCCGGCCGACACGAACGCGCCGCCCTCCCCGCTGCTGACCAGCCGGCAGCCGATCGCGAGGCTGGAGGTCGCCCGCGTCGCGGCGGCCGCGCCGCGCTCGGCCATCGGGACGGCGTCGTCGGCGTGCACCACCGGAATCTCGGCCGTGGCGCCGTGCCGGCGCAACTCGCCGCTCACCTGTGGCTCGTCGCCGACCAGGATGACGGGGACGTGGTGCGCGCGCAGCGCCGTCACCGCGCCGGCGACCGTCTCGGCCGGCCCGTGGTCGCCGCCCATCGCGTCCAGGACGACGGGCTGCACCGCGGGCTGCACCGCGGGCGGCACCACGGGCTGCACCGCGGTCACGGGAGCTCCACGCGGACGCGGCGCTCGGCCCGGCCCGCCTCGGCGGAGGCCAGCAGGTGGCGGGCGAACACGGCCGCCTTGCGCCGGCCCGGCACCCGTACCCGGCCGGCCAGGACGTCGAAATCGCGGCGCTCGATCTCGTCGAGGATGCCTCCGTACAGGTCGACGGCGGCCCGCACGCACGGCCGCGAGGAGGCGGTGAGCAGGCGGATGCCGCCGGCTGCGGCGCGGTAGTGGATGCGGGCGCGCCCGGCCTCGAAGGCGAGCAGCTCCCGCACGGCCCGTTCGGTACGGTCGGCGCCCAGCGCGCCCGGCTCCACGCCGAACTTGTCCAGGTCCTCCATCGGCAGGTAGACGCGGCCCCTGGCGAAGTCCTCGCCGACGTCGCGCAGGAAGTTGGTGAGCTGGAAGGCCAGGCCGAGCTGGCGGGCGGGCTCGCGGGCCTCCTGCTCGGCGCCGGGCACCGGCTCCAGCACCGGCAGCATCATCGTGCCGATGGCGGCGGCCGATCCCGCCATGTAGCCGAGCAGGTCGTCGTAGGTCGCGTACCGGGTCACCGACAGGTCGGCGCGCATCGAGGTGAGGAAGGCCCCGATGTCGTCGTGGCCGATGCCGAAGGAGTGGACGGTGTGCAGGAACGCCGGCAGTACGGGATCGTCCGTCTTCGCCCCCGAGAGCCCGGCCTCGACCCTGGCGGCCAGGGCGTCGAGCGCGCGGGTCCGGTCGGCGGTCATGGTGAAGGAGTCGACGATCTCGTCGGCGTAACGGGCGAAGCCGTACAGGGCGTGCACGTGCCGCCGCTTCCACTGCGGCAGCAGCCGGGTGGCCAGGTAGTAGGAGCGGCCGTAGCGGGCGTGGAGCCGCCGGCAGCGTTCGTAGCTGGCGGTGAGCGTCAACGGGCCTCCTTGAGTATGCGTTCGGCGGCGAGCCGGCCGGAGATCAGCACCGGGGGCACCCCGACGCCGGGCGCGGTGTACATGCCGGCGAAGTGCAGCCCGGGCACTCGCCGGGCGACGGCCTGGGGTCGCAGCCACGCCGTCTGGGTGAAGCGGTGGTCCAGCGCGAACGGGGTTCCGGCGCTGTGCCCGCGCGCCGCCCAGGCGGGCGGGTCGAGGACCAGCCGGGGCGCGGCCGACAGGTCGCCGTAGCCGAGCTCGGCCAGGCGGCCGACCAGCCGCGACTCCAGCTCGGGGCGCAGCCGGTCCCAGTCGGCGCGCTCCAGGTTGGGCGCCGGTTCGAGGACGCTCAGCGTGGCGTGCCCGTCCGGCGCGGCCTCGCCGTCCGGCTCGGGGTAGGTCACCAGCAGGCTGGGGTCCGGCTGCGGCAGGCCCGCCGCCAGCGCGGTGAACGTCTCCCGCCAGGTCCGGCCGAAGTGCAGGGTGTGGTGCGCCTGATCGGCCAGCGCGCGGTCCAGACCGGCGTGGACCACCAGGCAGGAGGGGGAGTGGCGGGGGGGGCGCAGCCGCCAGTCGTCCGCCGAGGCGGGCAGCAGCCGCCGGGCCGCGAGCCGGTCGCAGGCCACGACCACCTGCCCGGCCGGCAGCCGGTCGCCGTCTTCCAGCAGCACGCCGGTGACGCCGTCGCTGTCGGTCTCGACCGTCCGGGCGCGCACCCCGTAGCGGATGCCCGCGCCCAGCTTCTCCAGCAGGGCCGCCATGGCCGCCGGGATGGCGTGCATGCCGCCGCGTTCGGGGACGTACACGCCGCCGACGGTGTCCATGTGCGCGATCACGGCGTAGATGCCCAGCGCGCGTTGCGGCGACAGCCCCACGTACAGGGACTGGAAGGTGTGCGCCTTGATCAGCCGCGCATCCGTCAGGTGCCGGGCCGCCAGGCGGTCCAGCCGGCGGAAGCCGCCCAGCGCCGCCAGCCGCAGCAGCGCGGCGGGCCGCGCGAGGGCGCGCAGCCGCGTCATGTCCGCGTCGATGAACGCCGGCCACTCCACCCGGAACAGCTCATCGAGCACCCGCCGGTACCGCTCGTAGCGCGCGGCCTCCGCGGGCCCGCACACCGTGCGCACCTGCTCGGCCATCGCCTCGCGCTCCGGCAGCACGTCCAGCCGCGACCCGTCGTCGAAGACCATCCGGTACGACGGGTCCAGCCTGCGCAACGGCAGCCAATGCCGCAGCTCCTGCCCGGCGGCGCCGAAGACCTCGGCGAGCACGCCGGGCATGGTCAGCACGGACGGGCCGGTGTCGAAACGGTAGGCCCCGACCTGGGCGGTGCCGCAGCAGCCTCCTGGACCGTCGAGGGCCTCGACCACGGTGACCTGGCGGCCGGCCGCGGCCAGATGGACGGCCGCCGCCAGGCCGCCCAGGCCCGCTCCGACGACCACGACCGGGCTCATTAGGGGGCTCATCCGGGGGCTCATCCGGGAGCTCATTCGCGGGCTCATTCCGGGGCTCCTTCGGTGGCCTGGGCCGCCAGCTCGGCCAGCGCCTGCCTGGCCTCGGCCGGGATGCCTGGCGGCCAGTCCAGCGCCGCGACCGCCGACTCGACCAGGACGGCGATGCGCTGCTCGGCCGCGTTCAGCGCGCCGCACTCGGCGATCAGCCGCCGCACGGCCGCCACGTCGCGGTGATCGGTGATGTCGTCGAGCAGCGGGCTGCCGGTCCGCCGGCGGGCCTCGACGAGCAGGTAGGTCGCCTTGCCCTGGAGCAGGTCGACCCCGGCGGGCTTGCCGGTACTGGCCGGGTCGCCGAACACGCCGCTGATGTCGTCCCTGAGCTGGAACGCCTCACCCAGCGGCAGCGCGTACGCGCTCAGCAGCCGCCGCGTCCGCGGGCTGCCGCCCGCGACGGCATGACCGAGATGCAGGGGCCGTTCGACCGTGTACTTGCCCGACTTGTAGAGCGAGATGCGTCTGACCTGCTCCTCGCCCGCCCCCGCACCGCCCGTGCGGGCCAGGTCGAGGTACTGCCCGCCGATCGCTTCCACCCTCAGCTGGGTGAGGATGTCGAGCGCGGCTCCCAGGCGCGGCCCCGTCTCCAGCAGCGCCGCATCGGCCCAGCTCAAGGCCAGCAGCGCCAGCAGCGTCACCGCCGACTCGCCGAACCGGCCGGCGTCGCCCCGCCGGCCCGCCCGCCGGTGCAGGCCGGCCAGCGCCACGTGCGCGGCCGGCCGGCCACGCCGCGAGTCCGCCTCGTCCATCACGTCGTCGAGCAGCAGAGCGGCAGCGTGGACGAGCTCTACGGCGCACGCCGCGGGCAGCGCGTCCTGCGGCCGCTCACCGCCGGCCGCCCGGTAACCCCAGTGGACGAACGCGGGCCGCAACCGCTTGCCGCCCTCCAGGACGAACGTCACCAGGAACTCGCGCACCAGCTCGACGTCCGGCTCGTCCAGGAAGGCGAGCCGGACCAGCTGCTCATCGAGCAGCCGGGCCAAGTGGCGGTCGACCAGCTCGCGCACCTGGCTGGTCTGCGAGGTCACCGTGTCCATGCACGCAGCTCCTTCTGTCGCTATAGAAAGCCTTCGCAGGAGGAGCGGGCCCGGTTGCACGCCGGAACGCATCTTCACGGTAACCACTGCACGCCGCTTCCCCGGCGGGACACGCCCGCGCATGCGTCCAAGGTGCTCCGCAACCGCGAAAGGATGGTCGGACACGTCGAGCGGCAGCGGGAACACCATGGGCGAGGACACACCGGTCAGCGAGCAGGACGCGGGCTACGGCATCGGGGCCGTCTCCCGGCGGCTGGGCGTGCCCGCGCCGACGCTGCGCACCTGGAATCTGCGTTACGGCCTGGGCCCCAGCCGCCGCAGCCCCGGCGGCCACCGCCGCTACGACGCGGCCGACCTGCGGCGCCTGGCCGAGATGAAGCGCCTGATCGCGACCGGCCTGGCACCGGCCGAGGCGGCCAGGCTCGTCCTGGCCACACCGGCTCCGGCCCCGGATCCCGCGCCGGAGCTCTCGCCCGCCCGCCAACGGCCCGGGGCGCGCCCGGCCACCGCCGCGCTGGCCCGCGCCGCGTTCATGCTCGACGGCCACGCGGTCTCCGGCCTGGTGGACGAGGCGCTGGCCGCGCAAGGTGTGGTGTGGACGTGGGAGCGGCTCGTGCTGCCCGTCTTCGACGCCGTCTGCCGCCGCCAGGACGGCACCGGGGCGGGCATCGACATCGAGCACCTGCTGTCCGACCGGGTCCAGGCGGCGCTGCAGCGCGTCGCTCGCGACGCCGCGCCGAGCGCGGACCGGCCCGTGCTGCTGGCCTGCGCCGAGGACGAGCAGCACAGCCTGCCGGTGCACGCACTGGCCGCCGCGCTCGCCGAACGGGACGTGCAGACCCGCGTCCTCGGCGCCCGCACCCCCTACACCGCACTGGGTCAGGCGATGCGCCGGCTCGGCCCGGCGGTCGTGTTCGTGTGGTCGCAGCAGGAGATCACCGGCGACGTCGCCCCGCTCGCCGCCCTGCCCGGGCTTCGCCCTGCCTGCCAGATCGTCATCGGCGGGCTCGGCTGGCGAGCGGAGCCGCCACCCGGGGTCATCCGGGTGTCGAGCCTGCCCGACGCCGTCGCGTGCGTCACCTCCGCCCTCGGTTGACCTGACCTTTCCCCCGATGAGCTTGCGCCGGCGCCCCACGCCTCGCTATGAATAAGTTTTGAGTAGATTTTTTGGGTGAGGGGCAGGCGCATGGACGGCGACGACGAAGAGCTCAGCGCGTGCTACCGCGCGCATGCCCCCGCCGTGCGCTCCTACCTGCGCCGGTTCGTGCCCGCCCAGGACGTCGAGGACATGCTGCAGATCGTCTTCGCCGACGTCTGGCGCTCACGCGAGCGCTACGATCCGGCCCGGAGCCAGGCCGCCTGGGTCTTCGCCATCGCCCACCGCCGCGCCGTCGACCACCTGCGCGCCCGCAGGCCGCCCACCGTGCCGTTGGAGGAGGCGGGCGACCTGGCGAGACGAGGACGGTCCGTACCCGACGAGCTCGGTGACCGCGACCAGATCGACAGGGCACTCGCCGAGCTGCCGGACGCCCAGCGGGAGGCGATCGAACTGGCCTACTTCGCCGACCTGACCCAACGGGAGATCGCCCACCGCCTGCGCGTGCCCATCGGCACCGTCAAGGCCCGCATCTCACGCGGGCTGCACAGGCTCTCGGCCCTGCTGAGCGGGACGGCGTGAGCCGGCTCGACGGGTCATCGGCGATCCTTCGCCTCCGGAGTCTCGATGGCGGCGCGGTCGTGACCGTCGCCGTCGAGAGGCACCTTCTCCCCGCCGTAGGCACTGGACATGCGGCGGCGTAGCCGGCCGAGCGGGCCGCGCAGGCGGGCGGGCCGGACGCCCTCCTTCGGGCCGCCGTCGGCGAAGCGGGCCGGCACGGGAACCTTGCTGTGCAGCACCGCGACCCTGTCGGCACCCGGCGGCGTGTGGACCTCGATGAACTCGCCGTGCGGCAGGCGCTTGATCACACCGGTCTCCACGCCGTGCGCGATCTGCGCCGCGTCGGAGCGCTGCAGGCCCAGGCACATACGGTAGGTGATCACGTAAGCCAGGACCGGCGCGACGAAGATCAGCACCCGCCCGATGTAGGTCGTCCAGTTGAGGCTGATGTGAAAATTGGCCGCGATCTCGTCGTTGGCGCCCATGATCCACAGGACGCCGTAGAAGGTCACGGCGGACATGCCGATCGCGGTGCGGTGCGGATTGTTCCTCGGCCGTTCGGCGATGTGGTGCTCGCTGTTGTCGCCGGTCACCCAGCGTTCGAGGAAGGGGTAGAGCGCCAGGCCCGTCATGATGAGGCCCAGCGGTACGAGCGCCGGGATGATCACGTTCAGCGGGAGAGTGCCGGCGTGGGCGGTGCCGAAGAGATTGATCTCCCACGGCAGCATGAGCCGGAGGGAGCCTTCGAGGAAGCCCATGTAGAAGTCAGGCTGCGACCCGGCCGAGATGCTCGCCGGCGTGTAGGGGCCGAAAAGCCAGATCGGGTTGATCTGAGCGAATGTCGCCAGCCCCGAAACGGTCGCCAGGGTGAACAGGAGATAAGCTCCCGCCTTGGCCATGAACGCCGGGAAGAACGGTCCGCCCACCACGTTCGCGTTCGTCCGGCCTCTGCCCGGCATCTGCGTGTGTTTCTGCACCCACATGAGAACGAGATGGGCCGAGATCAGCGCCAGAAGAATGCCGGGAATGAGCAGGATATGCAGGGTGAAGAACCGGGGGATGATGTCCTCTCCGGGAAACTCGCCACCGAACAGGAAGAACGCGAGGTAGGTGCCGACCAGCGGCAGCGAGATGATGACGCCATGGGTGATCCGCAGCCCGGCGCCGGACAGGAGGTCGTCGGGGAGCGAATAGCCGGTCAGTCCCTCGGCGAGGGCCAGCGTCAGCAGCAGCACGCCGATCAGCCAGTTGAGCTCGCGAGGCTTGCGGTACGCGCCGGTGAAGAACACCCGCAGCATATGGATCATCATGCCGCCCACGAACAGCAGAGCGGCCCAGTGATGAATCTGACGGATGAGCAGCCCGCCGCGCACGTCGAAACTGATCGCCAGGGTCGAGGCGTACGCCTCGGACATGGTCACGCCCTTGAGCGGTGCGTAGCCGCCGTCGTAGACGGTCTCCAGCATGCTCGGCTTGAACCAGAAGGTCAGGAACGTGCCCGTCAACAGCAGAATGATGAACGAGTAGAGGGCGATTTCGCCCAGCAGGAAAGACCAGTGATCCGGGAAGATCTTCCGGAGGTTGCGCTTGAGGAAACCCGCCCCGCCCAGACGGTCGTCCAGAAATGCCGCGGGCTTGGCTACGGCGTTCGGAACACTTTTCATCGGCGGCCTCCTCGACAGCGGCTTCTGACGCCCATCAGCCGGCGGAATGTCCATCCGCCCGCTATCAGGCCCGCCCCGATGGCCAGGGCGGAGATGACGATCCGGACGGTGTCGCGCGCCGTGCTGTAACCGGCCGCGGGGACGGCCACGGCCAGCAGGGCGCCTATGACGACGGTGGCCGTCACCACGACCATGGCCGCGGCCGCGAGCCTGCCGAGAATCGCGAATATCGGTGAACGGGAGCGCCGGGAGGCCGCCGGTTGGCGTAGACGCTCGACTATTGATTGCGGCGACTCGGAGACGTCCCCGAGGGCGCTCAGCCGGGCGACGCCCGAATGGTCCCAGCTCAGGCAGAACCACGTGGTCTCCTGGACGAAGACAATCATGTGGCATCCGGCGACCGTCAGGCGCAGATATGGTTCGCCTTCGGGGAATCGCCGGATTCTGTACCGAATCCACGGTCGGCTGGCATCCAGCGCGTCAATAACCGCATCGAGAAGCACGTCCTGCTGCATCATGGCTCAACCGGCTCTCCTGTTCGCCTTCAAGAGTCCCTGTCCGTGACGCCTTAATCGGGAACGCGCGTTCACTCAGATCTTTCTTTGCAGAACGTCGCGAGAGGTGGCGGGCCGGGCCCCGTCCGGGCGGCGAGTGCCGTCGGTTAGCTGCGCGGGGCGGAGTCGTCGTCGGCGGCGAGGGCGGACGCCCATTCGCCGGACCAGCGCACGAGCGGGCGGAGTGCCCGGTAGGCGCCGAGGCCCAGCTCGGTGAGGCGATAGGTGCTGTCGGGCTGCTGCTCGACGATCCGGGTGTCGAGCAGCTCGGTGAGCCGCTGTCGCAGGACACTGGACGACATGTTGTCGCAGCGCTGCTGAAGTGCCCGGAAGCCGAGCGCGCCGCGTCGCAGCTCCCAGACGATGCGCAGGTTCCATCGGCGTCCGAACAGGTCGAGCGCGGCCATCAGGGGACGGCCCGTGCTTGATCCGCGTACCGGCTCTCCTGGGATCGGAGCTGCCATGCTGTCGCCTCCCGACCCATGTCCGCGCTTCGTTTTCCGATACAGTACCGTGCTTCCGGTGATTCTGTTTCCGAAGCACATGAGGGCAGGGGAGTCGAAGATGACGGTGCTGCGCACGCCGTTGTGCGAGCGGCTGGGAGCCGACCTGCCGCCGCGTCAGGCGAGCCGATGACCGGCACCGCGAACGAGTCCCGGCACGGGGCCGCGGGCCGGTTGCTGGTGCCCGCCCTGATGTTCATCGCCCTGGTCGTCGCGGTGGTGGGCAGCCTCGGGGCGCCGCTGATCACCGCGGTGGCGGGTGAGTTCGAGGTCTCGCTGGCCGCCGCGCAGTGGACGCTCACCGCCCCGCTGCTGGTGGGCGCGATCGCCACCCCCGTACTCGGGCGTCTTGGCGCCGGGCCGCGCAGGCGTCAGGTCATCCTCGCCATCCTGGCCGTGGTGGTGGCCGGCAGCCTGCTGACCGTGGTGGCGCCGTCTTTCGGCTGGCTGCTGGCCGGGCGAGTCGCGCAGGGCGCCGGCCTGGGGCTGGCCGCGCTGATGATGGGCGTCGCCCGCGACCACCTGCCGCAGCAGCGCGCCGGTGCGGCGATCGCGCTGCTGTCGGTGGCCTCCACCGTCGGCATCGGCATCGGCTACCCGCTGGCCGGGCTCCTCACGAACGTCTCCGGGCTACGGGCGGCGTACGGGCTCGGCCTGCTGATCACCGCTGGCGCGCTGGCCGCGGCCTGGCGGGCGGTGCCGCAGCCGCCACCGGGCCGGTCGGCGGTGGTCGACGTGCCCGGGGCCGCGCTGCTCGGCGCCGGTCTCATCGCGCTGTCACTGGCGATCAGCCAGACCGCCCTGTGGACCGAGCACCCGGCGCTCGCCGCCGCCCTGCCGGTCGCCGCGGCCGTGCTGCTCGCCGCCTGGGTGCGCCGCGAACGCCGGTCCGCCGTCCCGCTGGTGGACTTCACTCTCCTGCGGCATCCCGCGGTGGCCGGCGCCAACGTGACCATGTTTCTGGGCGGCATCGGCATGTACCTGTTGCTGACCCTGGTCACCCGGTACGTGCAGACGCCCGCGTCGGCCGGGTACGGCTTCGGCGTGGACGTCTTCACGGCCGGCCTGGTGCTCGTGCCGTTCTCGGTGCTGGGCTTCGCGGGCGGCAAACTGGCGCCCCGGCTGCGCGAGCGGCTCCAGGCGGCGACGGTCCTGGCCGCCGGAGGTGGCGCGGTCCTGGCGGCGCTGGTGGTGTTCGCGCTGGCCCGCGGCCAGCTGTGGCTGGCGTTCGCCGTGATGGGCCTGCTCGGGCTGGGCGTCGGCGCCTTCTCCGCCGCGATGCCCGCCGCGATCCTGGCCGCCACCCCGCCGGAAGAGACCTCCAGCGCGATGAGTTTCAACCAGGTGGTGCGCAGCGTCGGCTTCTCCATCGGCAGCGCGCTCGGCGGCCTGGTGCTCGCCGCCCACACCGGCACCGGCGCCACCTTCCCGGCCGAGGCCGGCTACACCACCGCCGCCTGGGCGGGGGCGGTCGCGATGGCGGTGACGATCCTGATCAGCCTGGTGCTCCGGCGCGCCGCCGGACGTACCGCCTAGTCGGCCGTGGGCAGGCGGAGCGCTATCACCGCTATGTCGTCCAGCCCGCTCGTGGGGAGCCCGCTGAGCATCGTGTCGCAGAACCTGTCCACCGGGTCGTTGGCGACGGTCTCCGCCAGGCAGCGCAGCCGTTCCAAGCCGCGGTCGAGGTGCTCGCCCGGCCGCTCGACGAGGCCGTCGGTGTACAGCAGGAGCGTGCTGCCCGGTGGCAGCGGTTCCATCTGCGAGACGCGCTTTCCGGCATCGGGGAAGCCGAGCAGCGGGCTGAGGGCCCCCTCGAGGAAACGGCCCCGGCCCTCGCGCGTGACCAGCAGCGGCGGCGGATGGCCGGCCGTCGCGTACTGCAGCCGGTAACCGTCATCGAGTGCTTCCACTCGCGCGTACACGCAGGTGGCGGTGACGTCGTTGGAGAGCGACTCCACCGCCCTGTTGAGCCGGGTGAGGATCTCTCCCGGCGGTTCGCATCGGTCCATCGCCAGCGCGCGCAGCATGTTCCGCAGCTGGCTCATCGCGACGGCGGCGCTCAGATCGTGGCCGGCCACGTCGCCGATCACCAGCACCGGGACACCGTCGGGCAGGATGAAGGAGTCGTACCAGTCCCCGCCCACCTCCGCCGCGGCCGGGCTGGCCCGATAGCGGGCCACGATCTGCAGGCCGGGCAGGCGCGGCGGCTCGGCGAGCAGGCTGTACTGCAGGGCGAGTGCGATCTGCTGGGTGCGCTGGAAGCGGATGGCCCTGCTCAAGGCGTCATGGGCGTGATCGAACATGCGGTTCAGCAGGGAGATGTCCTCCCGGTTGATCGGCGGGCGGTCCCCGCACATCACCGCGCAGACCACGGCGGGAACCGTCCCGTCCACCACGACCGGCAGGACCAGCATGCTGTTGGCGTCGTTCGCCGTCAGCCACGGCAGCGTGCCCGCGGGAACGGCGTCAGGCGGCGGCGAGCCGGGGGGAAACGTCTTCAGCAAAGGCCGGCGACGCCGGACGGCCTTGACGAAGGCGTTGTCGGCGGAAAGCGGCTCCTCGCTGTAGGGCGGCAGCCGCTTCAGGCCGGGACGCGCGGCGGTGGCCAGCCGTTCGATGATGAACGGGGCGCCGCCATGCCGCGCGTCGGTGAGGTCGGTGACGAGGTAGACGCCGCAGCCGTCGGCCAACTCCGGGACGATGACGTCGGCCAGCGCGCTGAGCATCTCCTCCAGGCTCCGCAGCTGCGCCGTGGCGGCCCCGGCGAGGTTGAGCAGGCGCTGGCGCCGCTGCTTCTGCCACTCCTGCTCGATGTCGGTGCACGTGCCCACCCATTCCACGACCTCGCCGTTCTCGGAGATCGGCACCGCGCGGAGCTGGAAGTGCCGGTAGCCGCCGTCGCGCATGCGCAGCCGGTATACGTGCTCCCATATCTCGGTGACCTTGCCGACCGCCTGGGCCCAGGACATCACGGTGGCCGGGCGGTCTTCGGGGTGGACCATCCGCAGCCAGCCCTGCCCGCGGTGCCCCTCCCACGGCTGCCCGGTCACCCGCTCCCAGCTGGGGCTCGGCTCGGACACGTACCCGTCCCTGTCGGTCACCCAGAAGATGTCGGCGCTGACGCGCATAAGGCTCTGGTAGCGCCGCAGGATGCGGCGGCGCTGCTCGGCGATGGCCGTCAGCCGGCGGGCGGCGGTGGTCTGCTCGCTCACGTCCAGCACCACCACGAGGACGCCGTGGTCGCCGAGGCCGAACACGGCCCGCGACAGGCTGAAGGTGAAGAACCGCTCCGCCGCCGCATCGTCACCGGGTATCGACACCGCCGGCTCCGCGGTGCTGATGACCGGCTCGCCCGTGGCGTACACCCGGTCGAAGCGCGGGCGGTAGTGCGGCAGCACGAATCGGGCGAACGCCTCCTCGACCGGTATTCCACCGCGAGGATCGCTGACCTGCTTCCGGTACACGGCGTTGCTGTAGATCAGCCGGTGATCCGGACCCCGCGTCACCGCGACCCCCACCGGCGCAGGGTCCAGCATGTCGAACGAAAGCCCGCTGCTTCCGCGATCTGCGACATCCATCGTGACCTCCCCCGACGGTCACAAGCTCTCTCAGCCCTACCCATGGATGGCGAAGCACGAACTCGGCGATGCCGGCAGCACGGGCGCGGCCTACGAGATGCAGCCCCAGCTACGGCTGCCCTTAAGGTGTGTGATCGTGACGACTGAACGATGGGCACTGAACGGCGATCTCAACGTCGCGCGGATCGGCTACGGCGCGATGAAGCTGACCGGCTGGCCGAAGGGCGAGCGGCCCGGGCGGGAGACGGCGCTGGCCGTCCTGCGCCGGGCCGTGGAGCTCGGGGTGAATCACATCGACACCTCCCACTACTACTCCCGCGACGGTGTGGCGGCCAACGAGCTGATCCGCGAGGCGCTGTCCCCGTACCCGGACGATCTGGTGATCGTGACCAAGGTGGGGGCGCTGGTCGAGGGCTCCGACCTGGCCCTGCCCGCACACGAGATGACCGGCCTGACCCCCGACGGCCTGCGCCGCGGCGTCGAGGCGAACCTGCGCTCGCTCGGCGTGGACCGCCTCGATGTGGTGAACCTGCGGATGGGTGACCTCGACCGGAGCCAGACCGGGCTGGCCGGGCCTCTGGAGACGCTGCTCGCGCTGCGTGAGGAGGGCCTGATCCGCCACCTGGGCGTCTCCAACGTCACGGCTGCCGAGGTTGAGCAGGCACGGACGATCGCGCCGATCGCCTGCGTGCAAAACCTCTACAACCTGGCCCGGCGCGACGACGATCCGCTGGTCGACTCCTGCGCGCGAGCCGGCATCGCCTACGTCCCCTTCTTCCCGGTCGGCGGGTTCCAGCCGCTCACCACCGCGCGGCTGGACGCCGTCGCCGCCCGCCACGGCGCGACCGTGCCGCAGGTGGCGCTGGCGTGGCTGCTGGCCCGTTCACCGAACATCCTGCTCATCCCCGGCACCGGCTCGCCGGCCCACCTGGAGGAGAACGTCGCCGCGGGCACGCTGAAGCTGACCGCGGAGGACCTCGCCGACCTGGGGTGAGGGCCGCGTGCCCGCTTCTCCCGCCCGCCAGTGAGTTCCTGGTCAAAAGGACTTTGCCTTACGTCGTGCCACATTGCCCTCAAAGCACGCCGTGCCGTCACGTGGCGCGCAGCGCCGGCCGGGCGTCCGGCTGATACTCGGGCTCTGTGGCTTCCAGCCGAATCCCGAGCGGTCGGCGCCACTCCGGTGTGTATTCTGCCCGTATGGGGGGTTTTGTGTAGTGATCGGGCTCGTAGTGGGCAAGGCGTGCCGCGGTGGCGCGGCTGCGTGACGCCGTCGTCCCCGACGTGGCGAAAGACTCGTCTCGTCTGGATGAGCTGCTGGTCCAGGCCGTCTTCGACGCAGAGGCGCACATCGGCGTGGTGTACACCATCGCCGGCAACGGCCACGTACTGACGATGCAGACGGCGATAGGCCTTCCCGCCATGATCGCCAAGGCGTGGGCCCGGGTCCGGAGAAACGATCAGGTGCCGGTGTCGGTGGCGGTGCGGGAACGGCGGCTGATCTGGCTCAGCGGCCGGGAAGCCCTGGCCCGCGGGTTCCCCGCCGCAGCGCTCGCCCTGCCGTACCACTTCGCCTTGGCCGCCGCCCCCATCTGCTCCGACGCTACTGTGCAGGGAGGGATCCTCCTGGCGTGGCCCACCGGACGCGCCGGCGGGCTCACCCCGCGCCAGCTCCACGTCATCGACAGCGCCTGCGCTCGCATGGGTGAGCTGCTCCGGCAGGCCGACGAGCGAGGCCGGCCGGTCACCGCGGGACCGCAGCCGCGGGTGCTGGACCCGCACCCCGCACGCGGGACGCATCTCCCTGCCGACTCCATCGCGGTGGAGTGCCTCAACCGGCTGCCCGAGGGCTTCTGCTTCCTCGACGCGCACGGCCGGGTGAGCCTCGTCACCACGCCCGCCACGGCGTTGCTCGCGACCGAACCGACGGAGATGATCGGGCGGCGCCTGTGCAAAGCGCTGCCGTGGGTGGACGATCCGGCCTGCGAAGACCAGTATCGGGCCGCGATCGTCAGCCATCAGACCACCCACTTCACCGCCCGCAACCCCGAAGGACGGCAGCTGCTGTTCCAGTGCTATCCGGGTCTGCCGGGCGTCACCCTCCGCATCACCCCGAACACCGCAGAACCGGACCCGGCCAGCCGCACCCGGCGT
Organism: Nonomuraea zeae; assembly: GCF_005889725.1. GTDB lineage: Bacteria > Actinomycetota > Actinomycetes > Streptosporangiales > Streptosporangiaceae > Nonomuraea > Nonomuraea zeae. The sequence goes on along the minus strand of NZ_VCKX01000010.1, from coordinate 59,192 downwards.
CCTCGGGTGTTCGGCCTGCACGAGACGCTGCACCTGGCCACCGCCCTGGCGCGGGCGATCACCGTGCACGACGTCATCGACCTCGCCGCCGACCACGTCCTGCCCCTCCACAACGCCCAGGCCATGGCCATCCTCACCTGGCGCAGCGGCCGCATCCGCGTCGTCGCCTCGCACGGCTACAGCCGGCAGGCCATCGAGAAGTTCAACGGCCGTCCGGTGATCAACCAGGCTTCAGCGGCGCGCGACCACGAACGCGGCCAGCCGGTGTTCTGCTCCACCTGGCACGAGCTTCGCCACGGCTACCTGGGCGCCATCCGCGCCGACGGCATGTCCGCCTGGGCGTTCCTGCCGCTCGTCACCTCAGGCCGGCCGATCGGCACCTGCGTACTGGCCTATGACCGGCCGCACCTGTTCACCACCGACGAGCGCGCCGCGCTCACCGCGCTCTCCGGCCTCATCGCCCAGGCGTTCGAGCGCGCCCAGCTCTATGACAGCACGAACCAGATCGCCCAATGCCTGCAGTCGAACCTGCTGCCACGCGACCTGCCCCACCTCCCCGGCCTCGAGCTGGCGGCCCGCTACGTGCCCGCCACCCCCGGGATGGACATCGGCGGCGACTTCTACGACCTCATCCAGCTCAGCGACACCCGGAGCGCGGCCGTCATCGCCGACGTCCAGGGCCACGACGTGACCGCCGCCGCCCTCATGGGCCAGGTACGCACCGCCATCCACGCCCACGCCACCGCCGGAGTCCCTCCGGGCGACGTACTCGCGCACACCAACCGCCTGATGAACCGGCTGGCCCCCGACCGCTTCACCAGCTGTATCTACCTCACCATCGACCTCGAACGGCACACCGCCTGCCTGGCCAACGCCGGGCACCTGCCGCCCCTGCTCAGCCGCCCCGGCCGGCCCGCACACATCATCGACACCCCACCCGGGCTGCTGCTCGGCATCGACCCCGACGCCGCCTACACCAGCGAGGTGGCCCTGCCGCCCGGCTCGGTCCTGGCCCTCTACACCGACGGCCTCATCGAACAACCCGGTCTCGACCTGGGCGAGGCCATCAGCGGCCTGGCGCATCGCTTCACCCCCGCCCCCGGCCTGCCGTTGCGCCAGCTCGCACAGTCGCTCATCGACGACTCGCCCGCCCGTCACCGCATGGACGACATCGCCCTGCTCCTCCTGCGGCCCACCGCGACATCTTCGTGAGCGCGGGGCTCAGAAGGTCCAGAACTCGTCCGCGTTGGCCTTGGTCGCCAGCTTGATGGGAACCGCCACCGACTTCGCGATGGCCTGCCCCTTGGCCGCCTTGATCGCGTCGTTCAGCGCCATCGAGCCCATCAGCCGGGGTTGCTGGGCGACCGTGGCGGCCATCGTGCCTGCCTGCACCGCCCTGATCCCGTCCGGCGTCCCGTCGAAGCTCACCACCTTGACCTGCTGCCCAGCTCTGCTGCCCAGCGCCTTGATCGCTCCCAATGCCATTTCGTCGTTGCTCGCGAACACGCCTGTGACGCCGGGGTGACGCTGAAGCAGGCTCGTCATGACGCTCTGGCCCTTGGCCCGGTTGAAGTCGGCCGGCTGCCGGGCGATGACCTTGATGTCCGGATGGGCGGCGATGCCGTCGGTGAAGCCCTGATCGCGGTCACGGGAGGCAGAGGTGCCGGTCGCGCCCTGGAGCACGACCACATCGCCCTTTCCGCTGAGCTGTTTGGCCAGCTCCCGCGCAGCCAGCCTGCCTCCGGCCACGTTGTCGGAGGTCACGGTTTGCGCTACTTCGCAGCCGCTCACACCACGATCGGCCGCGATCACCGGGATGCCGGCCCGATCGGCCGCCTGGACGGCCGGGGCGGCCGCGGCGGAGTCGACCGGGTTGAGAATGATGGCCTTTACGTGTCGTTGGCTGAACTTTTGGATGTCGGCGGTCTGCCGGGAGGTGTCGTTCTGGGCGTCGGTGACGGTGAGTTTGACCCCGTGACGCTGCGCCGCGGCCTCGGCTCCGTCACGGAACTGGACGAAGTAGGGGTTGCTCAGGGTTGACACCGACATGCCGATCGTGAGGTCGTCCGAGGTCATGCCCGCGTTGGGCAACCCGCACCCGGCCAGGCCGACCGCGGCACCGACTATGAGAATCGCGAGAACTCGCATGATCTTTCTTCCTCTTGTTCCGTCGCCTGCGCTGTCGGGCGTCGAGGAGAGCCGCATGCGGGGTCACCACCATGCAGTACCTGCTGCCGCGATATGAGTGCCGGGCGCCGTGCCTTCCCCCGGGCAGGTCGCGTGTCGATCACGGAGTGCCGTGATTGCGCCGGCTCTTCGCCGGGCCGTCCGCCGCTCCGCCGAAACCGGGCGGCTGCCTCCGGCCGGATCCGGTCGTCGCCGCGAAACCGCTGGACAGAGTGTATGTGATGGGAGTCACGCGGGAAAAATGCCCGACAGCACGGGGCCGCGCGGCGGGCCTCCAGGCGAAGCCTCAGGGTCGGGGAGGGTGTGGATCAGCGTCGAGCGTCTGCGGACCGGAAGCCTCCGGTCCGCAGACGTCTGCTCACTTCAGGAACAGCTCCACGACGGGGATGGTGACGTCGGGACGGGTGACCGGGAGCCGCAGGGTGAGCGTGTCCTCCGGCAGCCCGCGCAGGTAGTGGTGGAAGGGCTCCTTCGGGTCGATCTCTTCGATCGGCACTTCGGAGGCGTCGTGCAGGAACTGGGCGTAGGCCACCCGTCTGCCCAGTCCGGGCAGGTGGATGTGCTTCATCGGCCAGGACAGCAGATGGAGGTAGAGCCGGTCGCCGCGCTGGGTGTAGCGGCAGTCCTGCGGCGCCTCGAACTCCGAGGCCCCGGCGCCGTGGATGGAGCGGGCGTGCAGGCGCATCCACGTCCCGATGCCGCGCAGCCGCTCGATCGCCCGCGGCTCGAACTCGCCGCGGGCGTCGGGGCCCACGTTGAGCAGCATGTTGCCGCCTTTGGACACGGTGTCGACCAGCATCTTCACCAGCAGATCGACCGGTTTCCAGTCGTGGTTGTCCCTGTGGTAGCCCCAGCTCCCGTTGAGTGTCTGGCACGCCTCCCACGGCCGGTGCCCGGGCACGCCGCCGGGCGGCATGACCTGCTCGGGCGTGGTGAAGTCGCCGCCGCCGAGCCCGAGCCGGTTGTTGATGAGGATGCCGGGCTGCAGTTCGCGGACCATCCCTTCCAGCTCGGCCGAGCGCCACTCGTCGGGGCCCTTGGCGCCGAAGCCGCGCCCGGCGTAGGAGAAGTCAAACCACATCGTGTCGATGCGGCCGTAGCGGGTGAGGAGCTCGCGCACCTGCCCATGCATGTAGTCCGCATATTTCCGGATGTCGCGGTCGCCGAGGTCCTCGTCCCGCTGCGGGTGGTACAGGTCGTTGGGGAACTCGGGGTGATGCCAGTCGAGGAGCGAGTAGTACAGGCCGGTACGCAGCCCCCGCTCCCTGAAGGCGTCGAGCATCGGCGCGAGCAGATCCCGCCGCGCCTTGTAGTCCGTCAGATCCGAGTCCCACAGGCAGAACCCGTCATGGTGCTTGCTGGTCACCACGAGGTACTTCATCCCCGCGTTCACGGCCTCGTCCGCCCACCTGCCCGGGTCGTACAGGTCGGGGTCGAAGTGGTCGAAGTAGCGGCGGTACTGCTCGTCGCTGAGCCGCTCGTACGACTTCACCCACTCGTGCCGCGCCGCCGCGGCGTAGATCCCCCAGTGGATGAAGAGGCCGAAACGCGCCTCCGTGAACCAGCTCATGACACTCCTTCATAGGCCGCGACGCTCGCGAGCCCGATCCTGCCGGTTCCGACCCGCTGAATACGGATATATCGCCCTGTGGCGTTCGTCGTGACCAGTGACGGACGCAGCGCCTTGCCCGGCAGGGACACCGTCACCGCCTGGGCGAAGTCCGGCGTGCTCGACACCAGCACCTGGACGTCGGCGGTGGTCATGGCCGCGTCGTTCCAGATCTCCACCGTGCCGACCTTCCTGACCTCTTCGAGGTCGACCTGCCACCAGGAGCCCGCCGCGGACGTGGTCCTGCTGTCGGTCACGGTGGACCCGTCGAGAGCGTTGGCGGCGGCCGCGACCCCGTCGGTGGCGGACTGGCTCGCGCTCCCCGCCCGGGCGAGGTCGGGTTCGAGCTGCTCGACCGCTCCCGGCCGGGCGCCGGCCGCCGCGGCGACCTCGAGCGCGGCCTCGGGCAGTCGTTCCAGCGCCGTGAAGTTGTCCACCTGCTGCGAGCCCCGCCCCGACAGGTCCGGCGCGGTGGTGTCGGTCCAGTTGCCCGTCGCGAGGTTGTCGATCCCGTACCCGGCCCAGTTGGAGATCCACTTGTAGCCGACCCGGGTGATCACGTTGCCTTCGACCCTGATGTGTGAGCTCTGCTCGTCCAGGTAGACGCCGTTGCCGTCACGCTCGGTGTTGCCGTAGGCGGACCTGTTGAGATAGTTGCCGGAGATCACCGTGCCCGGCTGGGGGCCCTGGGTGTAGATCGCGCCGCCGTCGTGCTGGTCTTCCGCGACCATCATGGCGTCCACGATCCTGTTGCCGGTGATCTGGTTGTCGCGCATGTCGGGGCTCTGGGCCACCGGCTGGTTCCAGCCCCAGCCGACGGAGATGCCGGAGTACGGCAACTTCTCCAGGGTGTTGTGGTCCACGCGCAGGCCGGTCTCGTAGCCGGCCCAGATCCCGGCGGCGTCGGTGAACTCCCGGCCGATCCAGGAGATGGAGTTGCGGGCCACGGTGTTGCGCTCGCCCCGCAGGCCGGCCGGCGGGTTGGGCTCGGTGTCGCCGACGTAGACGGCGCCCGACGACAGGTCGGTGAACGTCGATCCGGTGACCGACGAGTCCTTGGTGCCGCTCTCGAAGATCACCCCGGCGCCGCCCAGATGCGCGAAGGCGGCATCGGCGATGGTCACACCGCTGCCTCCGCGCACCACCACGGCGGCGGCCGGCTTGGTGTAGTAGCGCCCGGCATGGTCCTCGGGACCGGTGGCCCCGGTCAGGGTGAGGCCCGCCTGCGTGCCCGCGTACCCCTCGCCGGTGTCCGGCTGGCGGTAGGCGGCGTGCTCGAACCGCAGCCCCGCGAACCTGACCCGGCTCGCCCCCTCCACGCGCAGCAGCGTCTCCGTGGCCGGGGCGACGACGTCGTCCAGGCTCTCTCCCGGGCGGGGGAGATAGGTGACGGTACGGGCCGTGCGGTCGTAGACGAACTCGCCCGGCTGGTCGAGCAGCTCGACGGCGTTCTCGAAGAAGGAGACCTTGCCGTACCTGGTGGAGTCGACCGTCGTGGAGTCCCAGGCGGGGCCGGTGCGGCCGGTGCCGCTCGCGGAGTTCGCCCAGCACGGCTGGACGAAGGTCATCGTGTCGCCGTCCACCCGGTCGATCCGGCAGCGGTAGTTACGCCACCTGACCTTGATGACCGCTTCGGCGCCGGCCGGGTCGCTCCAGCCGGCCACCCCGCTCCCGATCGCGCCGGTCATGCCGGTCCTGGTCGCGTCGCAGACGGAGGCCGGGCACGACTCTCCCCGCGCGCGGATCGCGCGGACGCCGCCGACGAAGAGCTGGCGGGGGGAGATCCCGTCGGGCACCGGCGCCACCTGGAAGCGGCCCTGCCGCCGCCAGCCGGTGAGCCGCACGCCGCCGGAGAGCACCGGTCTCGCGCCGGGTTCCGCGGTCCAGGTCACCGTGTGCCCTTCCAGCCCGGAATCCCGCTGGTCCAGGACGAGCGGCCCGGCCATGGCGTACCGGCCGCCGGCGAGGCGTACCTCGACGTCGCGGTCCATCCCGCCGGCGACGGCCTGCCGGACCTTGTCCCTGGCGGTCTCCAGCGAGCACGGGTTGATCTGGCTGCAGGCCGCGGACCGGCCGGTGGGGGAGGCGTGGTAGATCTTGGGGCCGGGCGCCGTCGCGGGTGTCAGCGAGAGCACCAGGGCGAGGGCGATCGCGCTGTTCACATTCCCTCCAGCGGGGGGTTCTGGGCGCCGTAGAGCCAGGCGCGCAGGAAGCCGTCCAGGTCGGGCCGGTGCGCGGTGCCGGCGGCGTGGGCGATGAAGTCCTCGGTGGAGGCGTTGCCGTCCTTGTGGCGCTGCACCCACCTGCGCATGATCCGGTCAAAAGCGGCGTCGCCCGCCTCGGTGCGCAGGGCGTGGAGCACCAGGGCTCCGCCGTCGTAGATGTTGTAGCCGCCCAGCGCCTTCGGCCTGCCGGGCGGGCCGTCCACGGCCCGGACCTGGTCGAGCTTGGCGTACACGCCCCGCATCCGGTCCGTCATGGACTGGCCGCCATGCTCCTCGGCCCACAACGCCGCGTAGTAGACGGCCGGGCCCTCGTTCAGCCAGGCGTCCTGCCAGGTGGCGGGCGTGACCGAGTCGCCGAACCACTGGTGGACGAGCTCGTGGACCATCGTGTTGGAGTAGGCGGGCCGGTCGAACCAGCCGGTGCCGAACAGCGACAGGGTCTGGTTCTCCAGGGCGTCGCTGTAGCCGGGGTAGACGTGGATGCCGTACGTGGAGAACGGGAACCGGCCGAATCTGGCCTCCGCCCACGCGATCTGGCCCGCGGTCTCGGCCACGATGGGGGCGTACCGGGCCTCCTGGCCCTGGGGCACGACGTGGCGCAGGGGCAGGGCGTGGGGGCCTTCGCCGTACAGGTACGTGCCCTTCACCACCGCGATTCCGATCAGCTCCGACGCCATCGGCTCGCGCTCCTCGAAGGTCCAGACGCCGCCCCGGCGACCGCGCAGTTCGCCGTTGGCAGTGGCGACGTACCCTTCCGGCGCGGTGACGCGGAAGGTCCAGGTGGCCTTGTCGGACGGGTGGTCGTTGACCGGGAAGAACGTGTCGGCCCTGCTGGACTGCGCCGCGGCGGCGAACCCGCCGTCGGGTCCGAAGCGCCAGCCCGTGAGGCCCGCGCGCGGTGCCTTGCCGTTGCCGTGGAAGCGGATCTCGGCCTCGAACGGCACGTGCTCGGGCAGCGGCGCGGCCGGTGTGACGGTCAGCTCCTGCCCGCTCTGGCCGGGTGAGAGCGACCAGGTGGCGGGCCCGCCGTTCACGGTGACCGCGTCGATGGTGTGCCCGTCGGTGTCGAGGTTGAAGGCGGACAGCGCCTGGGTGGCCTTCGCGGTGAACCGCACCGAGCCGGAGAAGTCGTAGGTGACGGGTGTGAAGTCGAAGGAGACGTCGTAGTGGCGCACGTCGTAGCCGCCGTTGCCGAGCGTGGGGAAGAGCGGGTCGCCGAGTCCGGGGGAGCCGGGCGAGGGCTCGGCGGGTACGGCCGCGGCGGTGCTGAGCAGCGCGGCGATGGCGAGCAAGGCGAATTTGCGCTTCACGGGTCAGCCCACCTTCGGAGACTGCTTGAGCGCTTCCTCGAACTCGGCGCGCGCCTTGTCGCCGCCCTGCGCCCGCCAGTCCTTGATCAGTTTGTCGAGGTCGCTCACCGGCGCGCGGCCGGCCACGATCGAGGTGACGCGGTCGGTGCGCATCGTGTACAGCGACTCGTACTTGTTCTCGTTGGCCGGTGAGTACAACCCGACGGTGGGGTCCTCGACGCCCACGGCGATCATCTTGCTGATCGCGGCGTGCATGATCTTCACCGCCTCCTGCGAGGAGGAGTCGAACAGTGCCTGCGTCGGCGCCGCGATCATCTTCCACGGCACCGCGGTGTCCCTGCCGCCCTGCTCGGTCAGCACCGGAGCGCCCTTGCCGTCGCGCTTGTAGTCGGTCCCCTCGACCCCGTAGTTGAACAGGGTGTACTCCTCGCTGCCGAACGGCGAGGCGAAGAAGTCGGCCACCCGCAGCAGTTCCTTCGCCCGCGTCTCATCGCTCTTCTTCAGCATGGTGATGGAGACGGTGATGTTGTTGAGGAACGCCTTGGCGGCCGGCCCGATGGGCGTGATGGGCCTGGGATCGGCGGCCGGATCGATCTTCTTGGAGGTCTGCAGGAACCCGGTGGGCCCGAGGAAGGCGGGCAGTCCGTCGTAGACGAGCGCCGCGTGGCCGGCGTTGAACTCGTTCTTGCGCTTGAGCTGGTCGAACCCCTCCGAGCCCGGATAGACGATGCCCGCCTCGCGCAGCTTGCGGACGTACTCGACGGCGGCCTTGTACTCCTCGGTCTCGATGGCGTGCAGCAGCTTGCCGTTCTCCAGCCGCCAGCCGTTGGGCGCGCCGAAGAGCTGCGAGAAGATCGACAGACCGTAGACGCCGCCGGTGGCGGTGACCAGGCCCCAACGGTTGTCCTTGGGCCTGGTCACCTCCTTGAGCAGCTCGAACAGCCGGTCCAGGTCGGAGATCTGGGACAGGTCGGTGACGCCTGCCGCGGCGAACATGTCGGCCCGGTAGAAGCCGAACCCGCCGACCATGTTGCGCGGCACGGGGATGCCGTAGAGCTTGCCGCCGACGATGCCCTGCTTCCAGAACACCTGCGGGATCGCCGCCAGGTTCGGATATTCCTTGACCGCGTCACCGCCGAGCAGCGCCGTCAGGTCGGTGCACTGGCTGGCCACGAACGCCGGCAGGTTGTTGACTCCCTGGGAGGAGATGTAGGTGAACATGTCGGGCAACGTGCCGCCGGCGACCATGGTGTTGAACTTGGTCGGCCAGTCGTCCGCGGAGACCGCCTGCACGTCCGCCGTTCCGCCGAGCCGCTTCTCCACCTCCTGCCACGCGGGATTCTCGGCGCGCCCGGGCGGGGGCGGCGAGAACGTCTGCACCGCGATCTTCGCGGTCCCGCCCGACATCGGCGGCTTGGCCACCGCCCTGAACAGCTCCTTCGGATAGGTGAGATACCCCTCGGGAACGCCCGTGGCGTCACCGGGGAGGTCAGGGGTCAGGACGCTGGACAGCGGCGTGTACGCGGGCAGCTTGATGGTGAGTCCCTGCGCCTTCGCGGCCGGGGCGGCCGAGCCGGCGCCGCAGGCCGAGAGCACGGAGGAGGCGACGACACCCGCGGCCGTGGCGGCGCCGAGATGCAGGAAACCGCGACGGGAGACGCGTTCGCTCATGGGGATCTTCCTTGGGGTTGGGGGGGTCAGCCTTTGATGGCGCCGGTGAGCACGCCCTTGGTGAAGTAGCGCTGGAGGAAGGGGTAGACGAGCAGGATCGGCACGATCGCCACCACGAGCACGGCCATCTGGATCGCCTGGACGGGGGCGGGCGCCTCGGCGGACGTCAGGGCCTCCAGCGAGCGGCCCTGCAGGACGAACGTGCGCAGGATCAGCGGGAGCGGGAACTTCGCCGCGTCGTCGAGGTAGAGCAGGGCGTTGAAGAAGGCGTTCCAGTAGCCGACGGCGTAGAACAGCGAGATGACCGCCAGCACCGCCTTGGACAGCGGGAGCACGATCCTGACGAGGATGCCGAAGTCGCCCGCGCCGTCGATGCGCGCGCTCTCCAGCAGCTCGCGGGGCAGGCTCATGAAGAACGAGCGGAGCACGACCAGGTTGAACGCGCTGACCAGGCTCGGCAGGATCAGCGCGCCGAAGGTGTCGATCAGGCCGACCTGCTTGACCAGCAGGAAGTTGGCGATCAGGCCCGGGTTGAACAGCATGGTCAGCAGGGCGATCATCAGGATCCAGCGGGCGCCGGTCACCTCGCGGCGGCTCAGGCCGTACGCCATGCCGATGGTGGCGAGCACGCTGGCGAGCGTGCCGGCGGCCGTCACCAGCACGCTGACCAGCAACGCCCTCGTCACGGTGCCGCCGCTGAAGATGGTCGAGTAGGCCGACAGGTTCGGCGAGGTGGGGATGAGCACGAACCCGCCGCTCCTGGCGATGTCGGTCTCCGCCGACAGGCTGGTGCCGATCACGCCGACGAAGGGATAGGCCACCAGCAGGACGACGGCGGTGAGGATCGCGCCCTTGAGTATCAGGCCGGGCGTGGACGGCCGCTCCATCCAGGCGGGCCGGTTACTTGTCGCCACCGCGGTACACCCCCTCGTGGCCGAGCAGGTGGGCCACCTTGTTCGCGCCGAGCACCATGACGGTGCCGACGATGGTCTTGACCAGGCCGACCGCGGCGGCGGGACCCCATTGGCCGTCCTTGACGCCGTTGAAGTAGACGAAGGTGTCCAGCACCTCGCCCGCGTCGGGACCGACGTTGTCGCGCTGGAGCAGGATCTGCTCGAAGCCGACGGACAGGATGCTGCCGAGGTTGAGGATCAGCAGCAGGATGATGATGGGGGTGATGCCGGGCAGCGTGACGTGCCAGAGCCGGCGCCATCGCCCCGCGCCGTCCATCGCCGCCGCCTCGTAGAGGTCCTGGTTGATGGCGAGCAGCGCCGCGAGGAAGATGATCGTGGCCCAGCCGGCGTCCTTCCAGATCACCTGCAACGTCACCAGCAGCGGGAAGACGTCGGGGTCGGTCATCATGTCGTAGCGCGGCAGGCCGGCGCTCTCCAGGAAGTTCGGCAGCGCGCCGGCGCCGCCGAGGATCTGCTGGAACACCGAGACGATGATCACCCAGCCGATGAAGTGCGGCAGGTAGACCACGCTCTGCACGAACCGGCGCACCTTGTCGCTGAGCACGCTGTTGAGCAGCAGCGCCAGGGCGATGGGCGCGGGGAAGAAGAGCACGAGCTGGGTGAGAGTGATCTTGAGTGTGTTGCCGAGGGCGTTCCAGACGCCGGGATCGCTGAAGACGCTGACGAAGTTCTGCAGCCCCACCCAGGCGCTGTCGATGAAGCCGATGTAGGGCTGGTAGTCCTTGAACGCGACCACGTAGCCGAACAGCGGCCCGTAGTGGAAGACCAGGAAATAGATCAGCCCGGGCAGCGCCAGCAGGAGCATCACCCGGTCGCGCCAGATGCGACGCCACAGCGAGAGCCTGCGTGGCCTCTCGTGGTGTACGGACGCGGCCCCGGCACGCGGGGCGTCGAGGGTAGTGGTCATGCGCTGGGTCCTTCCAGTTGGCGAGGAAATTAGTAAGCGCTTTCGTCCGCGTCAAGTCCTTGCGGGAAATATGTCGCTATTCGTCCTGCACTGCTTGACCTTTACGCAGGTGAAGCCCTAGCGTGCCGCTGCAGCGTATAGAACGCGCTTACTATCAGGAGATGGACGTGGGCAGAGAGAGGGCGCCGGTGGAGCTCCCGAACACCCGGCTGAGACCGAGTGCCGTCCTGGCGATGGCACCCGGGGTTCGCGAGAAGATGTTCGGGCAGGAGGCCCTGCGCCGGCTCGGCGAGCTGACCGAGATCCATGAGCAGGTGCTGCACGAGGTGACCTCTCCCGGCGCGCTGCGCGCGATCGCCGGAGCGGAGGTCCTCGTCACCGGATGGGGCTGCCCGATGATCGGCGCCGACCTGCTCGACCTGGCCCCCGGCCTGCGCTTCATCGCGCACGCGGCGGGCACGGTGAAGACCTTCCTCGACCCCGCGGTGCTCGAACGCGGTGTCCGGGTCTCGAGCGCCGCCGACGCCAACGCGGTGCCCGTGGCGGAGTTCACCTACGCCGCCATCGTCTTCGGCGCCAAGCGCGCCTTCACCCTCGCCCACCGCTACCGCGAGCACGGCACCAAGCGCGACTTCACCGGCCTGGCCTGGCTCGGCACCCGCGACATCACGGTCGGGCTGATCGGGCTGTCCAGGATCGGGCGCCGGGTCATGGGGCTGCTCCGCGGCCTCGACGCCGAGGTGCTGGTCTACGACCCGTACGCCGACCCGGCCGAGATCGCTGCGCTCGGCGGCACGGCCGTCGACCTCGACACCCTGGTCCGGCGCTCACACGTGGTGAGCCTGCACGCGCCGGAGAGCCGGGAGACCTATCGGATGCTCGACGCGAGGCGGCTGTCGCTGCTCCCGGACGGCGCCGTCGTGATCAACACGGCGCGCGGCGGGCTGATCGACACCGACGCGCTGGTCAAGGAGCTTCGCAGCGGGCGGCTCGACGCGATACTTGATGTCAGCGACCCCGAGCCGCTCTCGTCCGGCCACCCGCTGTTCGATCTGCCCAACGCGTTCGTGACCCCCCATCTGGCCGGCGCCCAGGGCAACGAGCTGGGCAGGCTGGCCGAGTCCACGCTCGAGGAGATCGCCCGCTACGCCGCCGGGCTGCCGCTGCTGCACGAGATCCATCGCGGCGAGCTCGACCGGATGGCATGATCGACAACCACAGTGAGGAGGTGCCGGTGACCGAGCCGAGTCTGGCGACCATGGCCGACGTGGCGCAGCGCGCCGGCGTCTCGAGCGCGACCGTCTCCCGGGTGATCAACGGCAACTACCCCGTCTCGGCCACGACCAGGCAACGAGTCGAACAGGCCATCGCCGAGCTCGGGTACGTGGCCAACGCCCACGCCAGGGCGCTGGCCGGGGTCACGAACAGGACCGTCGGGATCATCATCAACGACGTGGTGGACCCGTTCTACGCCTACATCGCCCGCGGCGTCGAGCGCGAGGCGACCAGGCACGGCCGCCTCTGCATGGTCTGCTGCACGCAGGGCAGCCACGAGCAGGAGCTGGCGCTGATCGACCTGCTGCACGAGCAGCGTGCCGACGCGGTGATCCTGGTCGGCGGCGCCTACGAGGACCGCTCCTACGCCGCCCAGGTCGCGCGACGGGCTCGCGCGCTGCACGCCAGCGGCTCCACGCTCGTGCTGTGCGGCCGGCCATCCCTCGGTGAGGACGTGCCGACCAGGGTCGTCGAGTACGACAACGAGGGCGGCGCATTCGCGATCACCGACTACCTGATCACGCAGGGCCACCGCAAGATCGTCTTTCTGGGTGGCCCGCCGAGCCTGTCCACCACCGTGGCCAGGCTCGCCGGGCATCGGCGCGCCCTGCGCTTCCGCGGCCTGCCGTACGACAAGGGCCTGATCCACACCGGGCAGCTCCACCGCAGGTTCGGCTACGACAGGATCAGGGCGCTGCTGGCCGACAAGCTCGACTTCACCGCCGTGTTCTGCGCCAACGACACCGTGGCCGCAGGCGCGATGCAGGGCCTGGAGCTGGCGGGAGTGCCCGTGCCCGAGGCGATCTCCGTGGTGGGCTACGACGACGTGCCCATCGCGCAGGAGCTGCGCCCGCAGCTCACGACCGTGCGCATCCCCCTGGAGGAGATGGGCCGCCAGGCGGTCCGGCTCGGCCTGGACGTGGGGGAGGACAACGACTACCTCTCGCCCGTCCAGACCACGGCCAAGGTCGGCACGAGCATCGTCGTCAGAGCCTCGGTCGCCCCGCCGAAGTAGCAAGCGCTTACTCGCACAGATCCCGAATCAGGCCATAGAGCAGGGATAGAAAGCCACAGAAAGATCTAGTAAGCCCTTGACCGCCATAGTAAGCGCTTACAAAATCCGTCACATGACCCCCCTCAGTCGCAGAACCTTCCTGGCGGCGGCCGGCGTCGCGGCCGGCGTCGCGGCCGGCGCGGCTCTGCCGACGGCCCGCCCGGCGCTGGCCGACGACGCGCGGCACACCGTCACACTCACGGCCAGGCCCGCCGCCGAGAGCGAGCGCCTCAGGCTCCAGCAGGCGCTCAGGACCACCGACTTCCACCCCACCCGCGTCTACCTGCCGGCGGGCACCCCGATGACCGTCGAGGTGTCAGCCCCCGACGGCCTTCTGCCGACGCTGCACGTCGGCGCCCCCGACACCCATCCCGACGTCACCTACAAGAACCCGCGTGCCTACCCCCTCGCCGCGGGCGGCAACACGATCACCGACCCGGGCGGCGGCCTGGTCTACCTGTCGCTGACCGGCGACGGCCAGCGCGCCAGGGTCTCCTTCCGCTCCGGCGGGGTGCGCGTCCCCACCTTCACGCTCGGGAAGAGCACGGAGGCGGGCTTCCAGTCGGAGCTCGACACGCTGGCCGCCGCGCCGCAGGTCGAGCTGGTGTCCAGGCACGCGATCGTCTCGATCACCAGGGAAGGCGCGCTGACCTGGCGCGAGCAGGACCACGCGGCCCTGCTCCGGCTCCTCGAGACGATCATCGCCTCGCACGCGGCGATCTCCGGGCTCTCCGAGGCGGAACGCCCGCCGCTGCCCTTCCACCTCGTCGAGGCGCCCAGGATGCCGGCGGGCGCGGGGGCGTACGCGACCCACGGCTGGACCGCCTACCCGCGCACCTACCTGGACCGGCTGATCGCCGTGGACGGGCTGCGCACCAGGGGCTGGGGCGTCTACCACGAGCTCGGGCACCAGCACCAGCAGATGGCCTACAAGCCGAACGACCTCACCGAGGTGACGGTCAACATCTACGCGCTGGCCGCTCAGCGCACGCTCGGCCAGCAGTCCAACCTCACCAAGCCCGACGCCACGACGGGCCTGACGCCCTATCAGAGCGCGCTGGGCAAGCTGCCGGCCGCCGACTATCGCAAGCTGCCGGCGTTCGAGAAGCTCGTCCCCTTCCGCCAGCTCGAGCTGGCCTTCGGCGAGGACTTCTACCCGCGCCTGCACCGGCTGGTACGCGCCGAGCAGCCGGCCTCCGACTACACGGAGTCGGAGAAGCGCTGGGGTTACCTGGCGATCTACACCTCCAGGGTCGCCCGGGCCGACCTGGCGGGGTTCTGGACCCGGTGGGGCGCTCCGCTGACGGCCGAGTACCTCGCGCGGGTCGCCGAGCTCGGACTGCCCGCGCCCGCCACGGACCCCTCGACGCTGACCGACTAGGAGACGACAGTGACCCTCACCCGAAGGACCGTGCTCGGAGGGCTCGCCGCCGCCGGCGCCGTCACGCTGCTTCCCCGGCCCGCGTCCGCCTCCCCGTCTCCAGCCGCATCCCCGGTCGCCGGCCCGCGCCGGACCGTGGTGCTGCGCGGGCGGCCGGCGGCCGAGGCGGAGCGGCTGCGCATGCAGACCGTCTACCGCACGACGGAGTTCGTACCGGCCGGGCTCTACCTGCCGCCGGGCCGCGCGCTCACGCTGGAGGTGCGGGCGAACGACGGCGCGCTGCCCGCCGCGCACGTCGGCGCGGCCGACACCAACCCCGACACCGCCTACCGGTACCCGCGCGCATACCCCCTCGCCGCGGGCGTCAACACGATCTCCGACCCGGGCGGCGGCATGGTCTACCTGTCGTTCGTCGGCGACCGCCGGTCGCGGGCGGTCGTGCGGTTCGGGCCGGAAGGCGTGCCCGCACCGACCTTCGTGCTGGCGCCGAGCAGCGGGTGCGGCGATCCGGCCGTGGCCACGAGCGCGGCGTGGAGAGGGCGGCCGGACTTCGCCGCACCCGTGTTCGCCGCCGAAGGCACCACCGAGGCCGAATTCCAGTCGCAGCTGGACACGCTGACGGAGTCACCCTTCGTGGAGCTGGTCTCGCCGCAGATGATCGTGACCGTCAGGCGCGAGACGTTCCTCCAGGTACGCGACCAGGATCACGCCCAGCTGCTGACGTACCTGGAACAGGTCGAGGACGTCGAGGCGGCGATCTCCGGCCTCGACGGCTCCTCCGCGCTGCACGCGCCGACCCCGCTCGGACGGCACCTGATCAACGTACGCCCCGAGTACGGCCCCAAGTCGACCGCCTACGCCACGCACGCCTACACCGCCTACTACGACCCGTACGCCACCACCCGCCTGCTGCTGCCCGACAAGGTCCGGACCACGGGCTGGGGCGTCTACCACGAGCTCGGGCACCAGCACCAGCAGATGGCCTGGCGGCCGAGCGAGCTGACCGAGGTCACCGTCAACATCTACAGCCTGGCCGTGCAGCGGCACTTCGGCATGCCGTCCAACCTGGTGACCAACAACGCCTACGAGACAGCGCTCGCCAAGCTGCCCGTCACCGACTACGCGGGGCTCGCCGCCTTCGAGAAGCTGGTGCCGTTCCGGCAGCTCGAGCTCGGGTTCGGGGACGGCTTCTATCCGCGGGTGCACCGGCTGGTCAGGGAGGAGGCGCCCGCGTCGTCCTCGGGGGACTCCGCCCGCCGCTTCACGCTGATGGCCCTGTACTTCAGCCGCGTCGCCGGGCGCGACCTCACCGGTTTCCTGCGTGCCTGGGCGTTCCCCGTCCCCGAGAGCGGTTACGCCGAGCTGGCCGCGCTCGGCCTGCCCCAGCCCGACGCCGACCTGACCCGGATGAGCGAGCGATGACCAGCCGCCGTGCCTTCTTCGGAGCGGTCGCCGCCGTGCCGCTGCTCGACCGGCTCTCCACCGGTCACTCCGCCGACTTCGCCGCCCTGCGGGGCAAGGCGGTCGCGCAGCTCACGGGCGGCGAGCTCGACCCGCGCGATCCGGTCTTCGCCGCGCCGCTGGCCAGGCTGGACGCCGCCGCGAGGGCCCAGCGGGCGGCGATGAGCCTGGCGACCGGCCGTACCTTCCTCTGGCCCGACCTGCCGCTGACCGGCGTGTCCGGTGACATCGCGGGCAGCTACCAGCGCCTGCGCACGCTCGCCGTCGCCTGGGCGAGCCGGGGCTCCAGCCTGTACGGCGACGAGACCCTGGCCGGGGAGATCCTCGCCGGCCTCGACTTCCTCTACGAGCGGGCCTACAACGAGGGCAAGCGCGAGACCGGCAACTGGTACCACTGGGAGATCGGCGCACCCCGCGCGCTGATGGACACCTGCGTGCTCATGCACGAGACGATCAGCGCCGAGCGGCGGGCGGCCTGGATCCGGGTGGTGGACCGCTTCTGCCCCGATCCGGACCGCCGGACCAACCTCACCGGCTTCGCGGAGACCGGCGCCAACCGGGCCGACAAGGCGCTCATCGTGGCCCTGCGCGGCATCGCCGGCGAGAGTCCCGACAAGATCGCACTCGCCCGCGACGGCCTGTCCGACACGCGGGACGCCGGGAAGAACACCCTGTTCGGCTACGTCACCTCCGGCGACGGCTACTACGCCGACGGCTCGTTCATCCAGCACGACGTGGTGGCCTACACCGGTTCGTACGGGGTCGTGCTGCTCCAGTCGGTCAGCGCGATCCTGGGCCTGCTCGGCGCCACCCCGTGGGAGGTGACCGATCCGGCGGTGCGCGTCGTGCTCGACGCGGTCGAGCGGACCTACGCGCCGTGGATCCACGACGGGCTGATGATGGACAGCGTCCGCGGCCGGGCCGTGTCACGGCAGTTCAACCGCGACCACGACGCCGGACGGGACACCGTGGACGCGATCCTGCGGCTCGCGGCCGGAGCCGGGGAGCCGTACGCCGCCCGGTTCAGGGAGCTGGCGAAGGGCTGGATCGAGCGAGGCAGGTTCCTGGACACCGCGGACGTCGCCGCCACCGCCAGGGCCGTCGCGGTGCTCGGAGACGCCGCGGTCGCCGCCGCGCCGCGGCCGAGCGGGCATCACGTGTTCGCGGCCATGGACAGGGTCGTGCACCGCCGTCCCGGCTGGTCGTTCGCGCTCAGCCTGTCGTCGAAGCGGATCGCGATGTACGAGTGCGGCAACGGCGAGAACTACCGGGCCTGGTACCAGGGCGACGGCGCCACCTACCTCCATCTCGATCTCGACCACTACCACGCCGGCTACTGGCCGACGGTGAACTCCTACCGGCTGGCCGGCACCACCGTGGACACCCGCCCGCGCGACCCCGCGGTCTCCGTCAGCGGCACGGGAACCTTCCGGCCGCGGAACGCCTGGGCGGGCGGCGCCACCGTCGGCGGGTACGGCGTCGCCGGGCTCGACCTGATGGCCGTGGACACCACGCTCACCGCCAGGAAGAGCTGGGTCTGCCTCGACGACGCGGTGGTCTGCCTGGGCGCGGGGATCACCGGCTCCGACGGCCGCACGGTGGAGACGGTGGTGGAGAACCGCGCCACCGCCGCCCCGCTGACCGTCGGCGACGGCTGGGCGCACCTCGAAGGGGTCGCCGGGTACGTCTTCCCGTCCGGGGCGGCACCGCGCTCGCTCACCGAACGGCGCACCGACACCTGGCTGGCGATCAACGACGGGCCGAGCACCAAGGGCACCGGCGACCCCGTGACCTGCGACTACACCACGCTCTGGATCGACCACGGGGTCAATCCCGTGGAGGCGGGCTACGCGTACATCCTGCTGCCGGCCGCGACCGCGCGGCAGACCCGAGACTTCGACCGGGTCGCGATCCTGGCCAACACCGCGAGCGCGCAGGCCGTGCGGGCGCACGGACGCTCGGCCGGCGGCGGCGAGGTGTTCGCGGCCACCTTCTGGGCGGCGGGGGAGGCGGGCGGTGTGTCGGCCTCCGCCCCCTGCGCGGTCCTGGTCCGGCGGGCGGCGGGCCGGATCACGGTGGCGGTGTCCGACCCCGGCCGTACCGTGACCACGGTGACGCTCGCCCTCGGCCACCCGGCGCACCGCCTGATCAGAGCCGATGACACGGTCTCCGTGAGCACGGGCGAGACCCCCACGGTTACCGTTAACCTGGCCGGCTCCCGCGGCCGGACCCACACCGCCGAACTCGCCGTCGGCCAGAAAGGCTGAGCATGATCCCTCCCTACCTGCCGCTGCCGCCGAGCGACCGCGTGCTCTCCCCGCGCACCGGCTGGACCCGGGCACATTGGGAGGCCCTGGCCGACCGCCTGCTCGACGCGGTGGCGCCGTTCGCCTCGCCCGGCCACGCCCAGATCCGGCTGCCGGGCCGGGCGAGCTGGTCGGGCGTCGCCCTCGACGGGCTGGAAGGGTACGCCCGCACGTTCCTGACCGCCGCGTTCCGCATCGCGGGCGCGGCGGGAGACGCGCCCCACCTGATCGAGCGGTACGCCAGGGGGCTCGCCGCGGGCACCGACCCCTCCGGCGGAGAGGCGTGGCCGGTGCTGACCGACTGCTCGCAGCAGATGGTGGAGGCCGCCTCTATCGCGATCGGGCTGCACGAGACCAGGCCGTGGCTGTGGGACCGGCTCGACGCCGGCGTGCGGGAACGCGTGGTCGACTGGCTCGGCGGCTTCGTGGGCAAGCGCACCTGGGACAACAACTGGATGCTGTTCCAGACGGTGACGGAGGAGTTCCTCAAGTCGGTGGGCGGGCCGTACGAGCAGCGGGAGATCGATCGTGGACTGGAGCGGATCGAGAACTGGTACGCCGGGGACGGCTGGTACACCGACGGGGGTTCCCGGAACTTCGACTATTACTGCGGGTGGGCGCTGCACCTGTATCCGCTGCTGTGGACGCGCATGTCGGGGGACGCGGAGCGGGCCGGGATCTACGCGGGGCGCCTGAACGAATTTCTCGGGACATATCAGCATTTCTTCGGGTCTGATGGCGCGCCCGTCCATCACGGCCGCTCGCTCACGTACCGCTTCGCCGCCCTGGCGCCCGTCTGGCTGGGCGCGCTCACCGGCGCCACACCGCTCGCGCCGGGACAGACCAGGAAGCTGGCCTCCTCCGTGGTGCGCCACTTCGCCGAACGAGGGGTTCCCGATCGGGACGGGCTGCTCTCCCTGGGCTGGTACGGGCCGTTCCTGCCGGCGACGCAGGCGTACTCGGGGCCCGCCTCGCCCTACTGGGCCTCGAAGGCCTTCCTCGGGTTGCTGCTACCGCCCGCCCACCCGGTGTGGACCGAGCGCGAGCAACCGCTGCCCATCGACGAGCGCGACGTGAGCGCGGCCATCCCGGCCGCCGGACTGCTCCTGCACGGCACCCGCCATGACGGGATCGTCCGCCTGCTCAACCACGGCAGCGATCACGGCGCGCCGCCCGACGACCCCCACTACGCCAAGCTCGCCTACTCCACCCGCACCGGGCCGGAGGCGGCCGAGCACGCCTGGACCCGCGACGTCGACAACCATCTCGCGCTCATCGCGCCGGACGGCACCCACTCGCGCCGGGCCGCCATCAAGCCGCTGTCGTGCGACGGCGCCACCGCCTCCTCCTCGCACGAAACCGCCGCGGGCGCGCGGGTCACCAGCACCTCCACCGTGCGCGGCCCCTGGGAGATCCGCGTCCACGAGATCGCGGACGGCGGCTCGTGCACGGTACGCGAAGGCGGCTACGCCGTCTCCGACACCACCCCGCCCGCGGTCGCCACCGGCCGCGGCTGGGCCCTCGCGCGCCGCGCCGACGGCCTCACCTCCGCGATCATCGGCCTGCACGGCTGGCGGCGGACGAGCGTGTCGCGAGAGGTCGAGTCCAACGCGTTCGGCCCGCACTCAGCGATCCCCTGCCTGTACGCCGACACGCCAGGACTGCACATCTCGCTGGTCGTACTCTCCGGCGACGCCGTCCACCCAGGCGCGCTCCGCGACGCCGTCACCGTGCACGTCTCCGACGAGGAGATCACCATCGGCTTCCCCGACGGCACCTCCACGACCCAGCGTCGAGGGCAATGGCCGTAGCGGTCCGCACGCGCGAGAGGCGCGCACAAGGTGCCTTTCCTTCGGGATGCTCCTTCCGCGAGATCGGCCTCAGCCCCAGGTCAGGAAGCGGTAGTGCAGCCCGGTCGAAGACTCCTGCCATGCCCCGACGGAGTCCGGCGAGCGTCCCACGTCCGGTGCGTGGGTGTCGCCTTCGAAGGACTCCCGGATCTCGGTGACCACGATGCGGTCCGCGACGGGCAGTGCCGCCCGGTAGACGGCCGCGCCACCGATCACCCACACGTCCCCGGACGCCGCTGCGAGCGCCTGCCGCAGGTCGGGGAACGTGTCCACGCCCTCCTGCGGCGTGCGTGACAGCACGAGATTGCGCCTGCCCGGCAGCGGACGGAACCGCGGCGGCAGCGACTCCCACGTGCGGCGGCCCATGAGGACGGTCGCGCCCGCGGTCAGGGAGCGGAAGTGCTTCAGGTCCTCCGGCAGGTGCCACGGCAGCGTGCCGTCACGGCCGATGACGCCGTTCGCCGACTGTGCCCAGACCAGCCCGATCACACCGCCACCGGGGCCTTGATGGCGGGGTGCGGGTTGTAACCGTCGAGCGCGATGTGCTCGTAGGTGTAGTCGAACAGGCTGGTCGCCGGCTTCAGGCTCAGCACGGGGAACGGCCGCGCCTCGCGGGCGAGCTGGGTACGGACCTGGTCCTCGTGGTTGTCGTAGATGTGACAGTCGCCGCCGGTCCAGACGAAGTCACCGACGCCGAGGCCCACCTGCTCGGCGATCATGTGCGTCAGCAGGGCGTAGCTCGCGATGTTGAACGGCACGCCGAGGAACAGGTCCGCGCTTCGCTGGTAGAGCTGGCAGGACAGCTTGCCGTCGGCGACGTAGAACTGGAAGAACGCGTGGCAGGGGGGCAGCGCCATCTGCGGGATGTCGGCGACGTTCCAGGCGGACACGATGATCCGCCGGGAGTCGGGATTGTCGCGCAGCGTGCGCAGCACCTCGCTGATCTGGTCGACATGCCCGCCGTCCGGGGTCGGCCACGACCGCCACTGCACGCCGTAGATCGGGCCGAGATCACCGTCCGGGGCCGCCCACTCGTCCCAGATCGTGACGCCGTTGTCCCGGAGCCACGTGACGTTCGAGTCGCCGCGCAGGAACCACAGCAGCTCATAGGCGACCGAGCGAAAGTGGACCTTCTTCGTCGTGATCAGCGGGAAGCCGTCGGAGAGCCGGTAGCGCAGCTGGTGACCGAAGATCGACCGCGTCCCCGTGCCGGTGCGGTCGTGTTTGCGGGCGCCCGTGTCGAGCACGTGGCGGAGCAGGTCTTCGTACTGCGTGTCTGGCATGCCCGCAAGCCTAACCAAGAGGTCAGGGATTCTCGGCCACCGCGGTCGGAGGGTCGTCGAACCGCCGGTTCCGTG
Organism: Nonomuraea zeae; assembly: GCF_005889725.1. GTDB lineage: Bacteria > Actinomycetota > Actinomycetes > Streptosporangiales > Streptosporangiaceae > Nonomuraea > Nonomuraea zeae. Next base: position 37,624 of record NZ_VCKX01000010.1, on the reverse strand, counting down.
GCGGTTCGAGTCGGCCTGTGGCATCACGCAGCTCGCCGCCGCCGGATCCAGCGAGCCTCACCGGTTGTAGAGCCTGCGCGCCCACAGGTAGCTGACCAGGGCGATGCCCGCGCTCCACGCGGCCGCCTCCAGGAAGCTGGACCCGGCCGGACGCCCGGCCAGCAGCGCGCGCAGCGTCTCGATGACGGGGGTGGCCGGCTGGTGCTCGGCGAACCAGCGCAGACCGGCCGGCATCGACTCGGTCGGGACGAAGCCGCTGCCGAGGAACGGCAGCAGCATCAGCGGCATCGGCAGGTTGCTGGCCGTGGCCACGTTCCTGGTGACCAGGGCGAGCGCGACCGACAGCCAGGTGATGGCGAAGGTGAACATGGCCAGCACACCGACCACGCCGAGCCAGTCCAGCACCGAGGCGGGCGGGCGGAACCCGATCAGCAACGCCACCGCGGTCACCATGGCAAGCGCGAGGAACGTCTGCACCATCGCCCCGAGCACGTGCCCGGTGAGCACCGAGACGCGGGCGATGGCCATGGTCTTGAACCTGGCGATGATGCCCTCGGTCATGTCGGTCGCCACCGAGATCGCGGTTCCCTGCGCGGCCCCGACGATCGTCGTGATCATGATGCCTGGGGTGAGGTAACCGGCGTAGGCGGCCCGGTCGGCGCCGATGCCCGCGCCCATGGTGCCGCCGAAGACGTAGACGAACAGCAGCAGGAACACCACGGGCACGGCCGCGAACGTGAGGATCAGCGTGGGGTAGCGCCAGATGTGCTTGACCTGGCGCCGCAGCATCGTCGCCGAGTCGGTGATCGCTCTCATCGGGAGGGCTCCTGGGTCGAGGGCTCCTGGGTCAGGGTGAGGAAGACGTCGTCCAGGTTGGGGGTGTGCACCGACAGCTCGGCGACGTCGACGGCGTGCGCGTCCAGCCACTCCAGGAGCTTCCTCAGCGTCCTGACTCCGCCGGAGTCGGGGATCTGGACGGTGAGCGCCGCGTCGTCGCTGGAGGTGGCGCCGACCTGGCCGGCCGCCCTGCGGTACCCGTCGGGGTCGGCGAAGCGCACGACGATGTGGCCGCCAGGGACCATGCGCTTGAGCTCCTCAGGGGTGCCCTCGGCCACCAGCCGGCCCTGGCTGAGCAGCGCGATGCGGTCGGCGAGCTCGTCGGCCTCCTCCAGGTACTGGGTGGTCAGGAAGATGGTCACGCCGTCCTGCTGGACCAGGTCCCGGACGATCTGCCACATGGTGCGGCGGCTGCGCGGGTCCAGGCCCGTGGTCGGTTCGTCGAGGAAGATGAGCTCGGGCGTGCCGACCATGGTCATGGCGAGGTCGAGCCGGCGGCGCATGCCGCCCGAGTAGGTGGCCGCGGGCTTGCGCGCGGCGTCGGTGAGGTCGAAGCGCTCCAGCAGCTCGCGGGCGCGGCTGCGGCCCCTGGCGCGGCCTAGGTGGAGCAGGTCGGCCATGAGCCGCAGGTTCTCCTCGCCGGTGAGGAAGCTGTCGACCGCGGAGAACTGCCCGGTGACGCCGATCGCGGCACGCACCTGGTCGGGTTCCCTGGCCAGGTCGTGCCCGGCCACCCAGATCTCGCCCGCGTCGGCCTTGATCAGGGTGGACAGGATCTGCACCGCGGTGGTCTTGCCCGCGCCGTTGGGGCCGAGCAGCGAGAAGACGGTGCCCTGCGGGATGGTGAGGTCGATGCCGTCCAGGACGCGATGGGCGCCGTAGGACTTGCGCAGCCCTGTCGCCGAGACGAAGGTTCGCATCGCGGTCACCCCCGATCCCAGGTGACGGGCAGGCTGTGCACGCCGTACACCTGCGAGGGGTCGGTGCGCAGCGACAGCTCTTCAGCCGGTACGGCCAGCCGCAGCGTCGGGAAGCGGCTGAGCAGCGCGGGAAACGCGACGCGCATCTCGATGCGGGCAAGCTGCTGGCCGAGGCACTGATGGACGCCGTGGCCGAAGGCCAGATGCCCGGCGGCCGAGCGGCGCAGATCGAGCACGTCGGGGTCGGAGAACCTGGCCGGGTCCCGGTTGGCGGTGTTGATCGCGATGACGACCGTGTCGCCCGCCTTGAGCTGCCTGCCGCCGAGCTCCACGTCCTCCAGCACGCCGCGCATGCCGGTGGCGGCGACGGACAGGTAACGCAGCAGCTCCTCCACGGCGCCGGCGGCCAGATCGGGGTCGTCGCGCAGGGCGGTGAGCTGGGCCGGGTCGCGCAGCAGGGCGAAGGTGCCGAGCGCGAGCATGTTGGCGGTGGTGTCGAGCCCGGCGCCGAGCAGGAACGCGGCCACGCCGCCGAGCTCCTCGTCGGTCAGGTCGCCGCCGGTGGCCAGGTCGCTGAGCAGGTCGTCGGTCGGCTTGGCCCGCTTGGCGAGCGCGAGCTCCCGCAGGTACGTGCCGAGCTCGACGAAGGCGGCGTACTGCGCCTCGGCTGTCCCGTCCGGCAGGGCCCGGGTGGAGCTCTGGAACTGGTCACGGTCCTCGAACGGCACGCCGAGCAGCTCGCAGATCATCAGCGCCGGCACCGGCTGCGTGAAGACCTGGACGAGGTCGGCGGGCGGCCCCTGCCGCTCCATCGCGTCGAGCCGCTCGCGGGTGATCTCGGTGACCCGCTCGGTGAGCAGGTTCATCCTGCGGACGGTGAACTTGCCCGCCAGCAGCTTGCGGAAGCGGGTGTGCTGGGGTGCGTCCATGCCGGTCAGGTCGCCGACGGGGGCCGGCGGCAGGTGCCCGCCCGCCAGGGGGTGGTAGTGGGTTTCGTAGCGGGAGCTGAAGCGCGGGTCGGCGAGGATCTGGCGGACCAGGTCGTATCCGGTGATCATCCAGACGCCGGGGGCGCCCTCGGGCGCGGCCAAGCGGGCGATCGGCTGCTCCGCCCGCAGGGCGGTGAGCGAAGGGGCGGGATCGAAGGGACAGGCGGGTGCGCGGTCGAGGGACGGCGCGACCGGCTCGTCGCGATAGTACGCGTTCATCATGATTGAAAGCTACGTTGCTTTCAGAAATTCTGTCAATTAATCGATGCATATATCCGCAGTTCAAAGCCGTTAAATTGATGCGTTGACGCTGAAGCTGAATGCAATGAACCGTTGCATTGTGTGGTGCCGAACGCAATGATGGGGTGATGTCAGAAGGAAGGTTGACCCGGCAGGATCGCCAGCGCATCGCGACCGGCCTCGCCGAGGGCCGCTCCTACGCCGAGATCGCCAGGCGCCTGGACCGGCCGACCTCGACGATCAGCCGCGAGGTCGGCCGCAACGGCGGCCCCGGCGACTACCGCCCCGAGCGGGCGCACCAGGCGGCGGCGCGGCGCGCGCGGCGCGGCACCCCGGCTCGTCCGGCCGACCCCAAGGACCGCAAGGTCTTCGAGGTGGAGGAGGAAGCCGTCGAGATGGCGATCGGGATGGGCCTGCCGAAAATGATGGCGCGCGTGCTCATCGGCCTGTGGCTGAGCGAGGACGGCCGGCTCGCTGCGGCCGACCTGTCGCGCGGGCTGAACGTCAGTCCCGCCTCGATCTCCACGGCGGTGGGTTACCTGACCCAGCAGGGGCTGATCAGGCGCGAGCGTGATCCGCAGCGGCGGCGCGACATCTACGTGGTCGACGACGACGCCTGGTTCCAATCGACGGTGATCAGCTCGCGGCAGACGCTCGCGGCGGCGGAGGTCGCGAAGGCGGCGGGGGAGGCGATCGGGCTCGACACGCCCGTGGGGCGCCGCCTGGCCAGGGGCGGTGCGTTCCTGGAGCGGATCAGCCTGGACGGCCTGGCGTCGGCCGAACGCTGGCGCGACCTGCTGCAGTGACCGGAAAGGGCGCCCTCCACGTCCCCGCTGGAGGGCGCCCTTTCCGGTCACGCGCGGTTCAGACGCAGTGCACGTTGTGCCGGGATGGCGCTTGCCGCCAGCGTGGTGGTGCCCCTCCGGGCCTGCGGCCAATCGGGACGTGTAATATCCCGATTCATGCGGATGGGTGAGGGAGTCGAGTGGGGGCTGCACTGCTGCCTCACGCTGGCATGGCTCGATGAGCGACCGGTGTCCACGGCGAAGTTCGCCACGCTGTTCGAGCTGCCGCCCGCATATCTGAAGAAGCGGCTACAGTCCCTGGTCAGAGCCGGCATCCTCACCTCGGCCCCCGGGGTCAACGGCGGGTTCCTGCTGGCCCGGTCGCCGGAACGGATCACGTTGATGGACGTGGTGACCGCGCTGGAGGGGCCGGACGAGGCGTTCCGGTGCACCGAGATCCGGCAGCGCGGGGTGGAGCCCGCGCCGGAGTTCGCCCGGCCGTGCGGGGTGGCCACGGCCATGCGCAGGGCGGAGCTGGCCTGGCGGCGAGAGCTGGCCGGCCAGACCGTGGCTGACCTGGTCGCCACGGCTCCGGCCGAGGCGGCGGCCCGGATGCGGCAGCGGTACGCCCGCCTCACCCCCTGAAGGGTGGCGTGTCCGCCTCTTAGCGGGTCCGTCCGGTAGACCGCCGCTCCGTCTCGCGCGCCGCCGTAGCAGAAAGCTCGCGGCACCTCCCCGAGGTGCCGCATTCACTTGAGGAGAACAGGGATGTTGGATGTCCCGATTAGGACCCGGCCGAGCTCGGCGCTGGTGCTGGCGCTGGGCACGTTCGCGGTAGGGACCGATGCCTTCGTGGTGGCCGGATTTCTGCCCGAGATGGCGGCGTCGTTGCACGTCTCCGAAGCGGCCGCCGGGCAGTCGACGACCGTGTTCGCGGCAGCGTACGCCATCGGGTCGCCGGTGCTGGCGACGTTGACGGCCCGGCTGCCGCGACGGCGGCTGCTCGTGGGGGCGCTGATCGTGCTCGGACTGGCGAACGTGGGGTCGGCGCTGGCGCCCAGCCTGCCGATCCTGATCGCGACCCGCGTGCTGGCCGCATTGGGTGCCGCCGCCTACACGCCGAACGCGGGCGCGGTGGCCGCCTCCCTCGTGCGGCCGGAGTCGCGGGCCCGGGCGTTGGCCGTGGTGGTCGGCGGGCTGACGATCGCGACAGCGCTCGGGGTGCCGTTGGGCAACGTGGCCGCCCAGTGGCTCGGCTGGCGCAGCGCGCTGGGATTGGTCGCCGGGCTCAGCGGGGTGGTGGCCGCCGGAGTCTTCGCGATCATGCCTCGGCTGCCAGGGGGCCCTCAGGTCCCGCTCCGGAGCCGGCTCGCGGTGCTGCGCCATCCGGCCGTGGTGCGCGTGCTGCCGTTGACCGTGCTGGGCATGGCGGCCGCCTACACGGCCTATGCCTACAGCGTCCCCGCCTTGGAGGGGGTCGGCGTCTCGGCGATCGGGTTGATGCTCTTCCTGTACGGCGCCGGCGCCGTCGCGGGCAACCTGCTGTCCGGTTACGCGACTGACCGGTGGGGCGCGCGCCGGGTCCTCGCGATCGGCTACGTGCTGATGGCGCTCACCATGGGCATACTGGCCTGGCTCGCGGCGTCGGATGTGGCGATCCCCGTCGCGGTCGGCGTGCTCATGGTGGGGTGGGGAGCGAGCAGCTGGTGCCAGACCCCGCCGCAGCAGCACCGTCTCATCTCCGCCGCGCCGGGGGAGGCCGCGTTGCTGGTCTCCCTGAACTCCTCCGCGATCTACGCGGGCATCGGGCTGGGCACCGTCCTCGGCGGCATGACCCTCACGTGGGAGGTCTCCTGGATGTACGGCACCGCCGCCCTCCTGGCCGCCGCCGCCCTCGCCGTCACCCTCCGCAAACCCCGCTGAAGCCCGCCCCTGAGGCCGTACGCCGCTGCCGCACGGTCCGGGAACAGCAGACCCGCACCGCGCCGACGCTAGGACACCAGTTGCTGTTGCACCAGCCGGCGGAAGGCCTCGGTCGCGGGATGCGAGGGGCTGCTCGGCCACACCATGTACACCGTCACCGGGGCGGCATCGGACAAGGGCAGGTAGCGGATGCCTGGGTGGGGATGGGTGTAGCTGATGCCCGCGGTGGTCACCCCGACGGCCTCGCCGGTGGCGATGGTGGTGAGCCATTCGTCCACGCCGGGCACCTGGAAGGTCGGGGGCCGCTGGGTGTCGGGCCACAGGTCGGCGCGCGTGGTCGAGGCGGTCGAGCACACGGCGACGGGCTGGCCCGCGAGATCGGCCAGGCGCACGGCCGGGCGCTGGGCGAGGTGATGCTCCTCAGGCACGGCCGCCACGCGCTGCTCGCTGATGAGGGAGCAGCTCGCGAGGCCGGGGTCGGGGGTGGGCTCGGCGCGCAGGAATGCCACGTCGGCCTCGCCTCGGCGTACGGCCGCTTCGGGGTCGTCCACGCGCCGGACGTGCACAGGCGTGTCGGGGTGGCGCTCACGCCAGGCGCGAAGGAGGGGGACGGTGTGGCTGCCCAGCGCGGACCAGGCGAAGGCCGCGCGGAGGGAGCGTGGCCGCGTCCCGGTGGCCGCCTCGGCCAGCGCGGAGTCCACCTGGCCGAGAATGCGGTGGGCGTGCTCCCACAGCCGCCGGCCGGCTTCGGTGAGCGTGAGGCGGCGCGTGGTGCGCTCCACCAGCCGGGTCCCCAGGCGGCTCTCCAACTGTTCCAAGGTGCGGGAAAGCGCGGGCTGGGTCATGTGGAGAGCGAGTGCGGCACCGGTGATCGTCCCCTCGTCGCCGATCGCCGCCAGGGCCCGGAGATGACGCAGTTCCACATTCATAAACGCCGAGCATAAATGCCGCCTGAAGAGCATTTCACTGCGGGCCGCGGGCCGCCGTAACGTCGTGGCCATGAAGATTCTGCTCATCGGCGCCGGCGGCACGCTCGGCACCGCCTTGCGTGAGACGCTGCTCGGGCGTGGCCATGACGTCCTCACCGCCGGCCGGCGTAGTGGTGAGCTCCGCCACGACATCTCCGACCCCGCGCAAATCACGGCACTGTACGCGAAGGCGGACACGGTCGATGCCGTGGTCAGCGCCGCCGGCGATGTCCCCTGGAAGCCGTTCGCGGAGATGACGCCGCAGGACTACCAGGCGGCGTTCGACGGCAAGGTGCTCAGCCAGATCGAGCTGGTGCGCCAGGGGATCGCGCACGTTTCCGAGCGGGGGTCCTTCACCCTGATCAGCGGGGTGCTGGCCCGTGAGCCCGTCGCCACCGGCAGTGCCGCGTCCATGGCCAACGGCGCGGTGGAGGCGTTCGTACGGGCGGCCGCCATCGAGATCGCACCCCAGCGCATCAACGCCGTCTCCCCGACGATCTTCACCGAGGACCTCGAGAAGTACGGGGCCTACTTCCCCGGCTTCCCGCCGGTCGACCTCAGCGAGGTCGCCCAGGCTTACGTCCGCTCGATCGAAGGCTCGCAGACCGGCCAGGTCTACGCCCTGCCGTAGTGCCGGCCGGTGGGCGCCGGCTGGTGTCCCACCGTGGCGGTGACGTCCCAGTCGGCGTCGGACAGCCTGAGGGTACGGATGCCCAGCCGGCCGAAGACCACGGCGATCGCGCCGATCGCGCCGAGCTTGACCACGATCGGCGGGTCGTCGGGCAGCGCGTTGTGGGCGATCGCGACGAAGGTGATCAGCGCCGGGGCCCACCAGCCGATCAGCCCGGCTCGCCACGCCGCCCAGGCCAGCAGCGCCAGGCCGAGGCCGAAACTGGTCAGCAGGACGAAGAAGACCACCAGTGCCGGGTCGGCGTTGAGCCTGCCCTCGAAGGCGCGCATCTGTGCCGGATCTCCGCCGGCCAGTGACCGCATGACCAGATAGACGGTGGTGAGCCCCATGTGCCCCAGCGCGCCGAGCAGGGTGAACAGTGCGCCCAGGTGGGCGAGGAGCGAGCCGCGGTCGCGGGCCTGATGGATGATGCCGCCGATCGCCGGAACGGTGAGCACCGCCGATGCCAGCAGGATCAGCGCCGAGACGGTCAACCGCTCCGGATGGCTGACGGAGGCGTCGTAGAAACCGGCGTCGCCGGTCGGGTCGAAGGGGTCCTGAGCGAGAAGCAGCGTGCCGAACCCGAGCAGGCCGATCCCTGACGCGATGCGGCGAGGACGGCGGGCGTCGGAGAAAGCCGACATGGTGTCCCTCCTGGGTCGTGGCCGTTCTGATGGCGGCCGGCGCCTCCACTGTCCTGCCGGGCGCCCCTCGAATGCGTCGGCAGCACGACTCGATCCGGGTCGTCCGAAGGGACCAGGCAGCCGCCGGAAAACGTCGCTCTCAAGGCTGACTACGGCGGTTGCCCCCAGGTCTATCGTCAACTCATGGCCGGGCTCGCCGCATCGCCGGCCCGGCGCGACGTGCTGCTGGCGCTGGGCATCGCCGGCCTGGCCCAGGCCGAGGTGTGGACCGGGGCCGTCGTGGGCGGCCCGCGGCCCGCGGTGGCCGCCACCGGGCTCGTGGCGGGCCTGGCGCTGGCGTGGCGGAGGCGATTTCCGCCGGCGACGCTGGTGACCGTGCTGGCCGGCATGATCGCCCAGGCCGCGCTCGGGGTGGACTCCAACACCGGCTTCGCGATGGTGTTCGCCGTGGTCATCGCGCTCTGCACGGCGGCTTACCAGGCGCGGCACCCGTTGCCGGTCCTGGCTGCGGCGGTGGGCCTGGCCGAGGTCGCGGTGCTGATCGAGAAGGGGCCTTCGGCCGCCGATCTGCTGTACGCGGGCGTGTTCGCAGGCGGTGTGTGGCTGGCCGGGCATGCGCTGCGCATCAGGCAGCTCAGCTCCCAGCTGTCCGAACAGCGGGCCGCGCAGGCCGAGCGGGAGGCCGCCTGGCAGGCCGGGGTCGCAGTCGACCGGGAGCGGGCCAGGATCGCACGCGAGTTGCACGACGTCGTGGCCAGCAGCATGACCGCGATGGCCCTGCACGTCGGCGGGATCCGGCGGATCCTGCGGCCCGACCAGCAGGCCGAGCGGGAAGCCCTGCTGATGGCCGAGCAGACCGGCCGCCAGGCGCTGGCCGAGCTGCACCGGCTGCTCGGCCTGCTGCGCGAGCCCGGCCAGGCCGCCCCGCACACGCCGCTGCCACGGCTGGCCGACGCCGGCGACCTGCTCGATCCGGTACGGGCGGGCGGGCTGAGCGCCGAACTGCGGGTTGAGGGGACTCCGCGACCGCTGCCGCCGGGCATCGACCTGTCTGCGTACCGGATCCTGCAAGAAGCGATCACGAACGTCGTCAAGCACGCCGACGCCACCCGGATCGACTGCGTCATCCGGTACGGCGAGCAGAGCGTACGCCTCGACATCAGCAACGACGGCGAGCCCCCGCGAGCCGGGCGGGCGGCGCCCGCGGGAGGGCACGGGCTGATCGGGATGCGGGAGAGGGCCACGCTCTACGGCGGGACGCTGGAGGCCGGCCCCTGCGCCGGGCCCGGCTACCGCGTCACCGCGGTCCTCCCCCTGGACGGGCCCGCCACATGACGATCCGCGTGCTCCTCGCCGACGACCAGCAGATGATCCGGGCCGGGCTGCGCCTGGTCATCGCCGCGGAACCCGACATCGAGGTGGTGGGCGAGGCCGGTGACGGAGCCGCCGCGGTGGCCGCGGCCAGGCGGCTCCGCCCCGACGTGACGCTCATGGACATCCGCATGCCGAAGCTAGACGGCATCCAGGCCACCACCCGGCTGTCCGCCGGCACCCCACCGCCGACCCGCGTCATCGTCCTGACCACCTTCGACATCGACGCCTACGTGTACGAAGCGCTGCGGGCCGGGGCGAGCGGCTTCCTGCTCAAGAACGCGCCCCCCGAAGACCTCGTCCACGCCATCCGCATCGTCTCCTCCGGCGCGGGCCTGCTCGACCCGGCCGTGACCCGGCGGGTGATCGAGGAGTTCGCCCGCACGCCCGCGCCACTTCCCGCGACTCCGCAGCTCGCCACGTTGACCGCACGCGAGCGTGAGGTCCTGCACCTGGTCGCGCACGGCCTGTCCAATGCCGAGGTCGCGGCCCGGCTGTACGTCAGCGAGGCCACCGTCAAGACCCACGTCGCCCGGATGCTCACCAAACTCGGCCTCCGTGACCGCGTCCAAGCCGTCGTGTACGCCTACGAACACGGCCTCATCCGCGCCGGCGGCTGATCGGGGTCCCAGTAGCAATGAGACCTCCGGCTGACGTCTCGGTTCGATCACGGTGTTGGATCATCCTGCGCGGTGCCGGGGGAGTTCAGCGACCCCGGACCCGGGTTCGTGGGGGAGGGCGACGCGATGGCAGTGTCCTGGGCCGTGTCCTGGGCCCCACTCGGGTCCGCGTCACCGTGTGGTTGCGGGATTGGCCATCTCGGTGTCGAGTAACCATCGTCTGTCGACACTCGCCGGACCGATCGCAGAGCCGCCCCCGACCGCCAGATCGACGCGCTGCTGCGCGCGGGGCGTCGACCACAACGACATACTGCCCGCCTTGCGTTCAGACGACGTCAGGCGCTTGGTCGCATGCCCCCTCGGCGGATGTGCGCGATGCCCGCGCCCCGGTTTGACCTTGACCTTAGGTCAGGGTGCACGCTGAACGGGTGAGCAACTTCAACTCCGCCTGGACCGGCATGGTGCCGGTCGACGACACCGCGCTGGCCGTGACCGACACCGGTGGGCCCGGCCCTTGCGTGATCTACCTCAATGGCCAGTTCGCCAGTCAGGCGTACTGGCGGCAGGTCATCGCCGATCTCGGGGGCGAGTACCGGCACATCACCTATGACATGCGGGCCCGCGGCCGATCGAGGCGTTCGGCCGCGGCCGCTTCGTTCGAGACGCATGTCCGTGACGTCGGCAGCGTCCTTGCGGCCAGGGGTGTGGACCGGGCGATTGTGGTCGGCTGGTCCTACGGCGCGGCGGTCGCGGTGCACTGGGCCGGCCGGAATCCGGACCGCGCCCTGGGGGTGGTGCCCGTGGACGGCGCCTACCCGCACGACTATCCTGACGCTCCCCCGGAACGGGTCCGGCAGTTCTGGCTCCGGATGCGCTGGCTGCTGCCATTGCTCTCCAGGCTGGGCATGGCCGCGAAGATGTCCGCCGAGCAGCATGCCCAGAGCAACATCGAGCTCATCGAGATCAGCGCCGCTCTCGGCCCGATCCTGGACGGTGTGACCGTCCCGGTCCGGTATGTCGTCGCCACGGGCGCCAACCTCGGGGGCGGGCATGATGAAATGGAAAGCGCGCGCGCCACCCTCGACCCGGTGCTCGCCCGCAACCCGAACATCAAGGTGAGTGCGAAGGTTGCCAGCAACCACAGCAAGATCGTGCGCAAGGACTTCCGCGCGGTCGCGGACGCGGTTCGCGAGCTCGCCGGCACGGCACGGGCACGGGGCCGGCTGAGCCGATGACGGACGGCGTCACGATCGGCCAGGCGGCGGCATTCGCCGGCGTCACGGTGAAGGCCGTGCGGCACTACCACCGCCACGGGTTGATCGGCGAGCCGCGACGCGACAGCTCCGGCTACCGGCGCTACGGATCGGCCGACCTGCTGCGGCTGGTCCAGATCCGGACGCTGGCCGCCGCCGGCGTACCGCTGGCCGAGATCGGGGCGATGCTCGACGCCGATCCTGGCCGGTTCGCCGACGCACTCGTTGACGTCGAACGGCGCCTCACCGACCGGATCGACGATCTGATCGCGCGGCGTGACACGCTGCGCCGGCTCGCCACCGGCGACCGGGCCCTGCTGCCCGATCGCGCTCTAGCCCTCCTGGACAGGGCCGCCGATCTCGGCTTGACCCCGGACGACGTGGCGACGGCCAGGGAGGGCCTGGTGCTGATCAAAGCCCTGGTGCCGGAGGGCTTCGACGACTACCTCTCCCGGATCGAGCGCGCCCTCGACGACCCCCGGTACGGGTCCTTGATCAAGCGCATGTGGCGCGCCGCCGAGTGGGAGCCGGACGACCCCCGCATCGACGAACTCGCCACGGCCATCGCCGACCACTTCCTCGCCCATCCCGCGCTGCTGCCCATCCCGGCCGGACTCCAGGCCCGCACCGACAGTGCGAGCCGGTACAGCCTGCTCACTCACCACGGACAAGAGCAGAAGCCGGCCTGGACCCGGCTGACCGCGTTGATCGAGACGCGTCTGCGCTCGGCCGGCATCGACATCGCGGACCAGACTCCCCTTGACTGAACTCTGAAATCGCATCCTTGGCCTCCACCGCGTAGGTCGGGCCCCACTCCGGCCTTCTGAGCCAGGGCACTCTGGCGGCCCACGGCGCAGCCGTTGGCTTTCGGGTCCATGTCAGCGGCTTCTTCCTGGTCAGCCGCCGGGTCATGAGCGTCGCCGTCGAAGCGGCCGCCCGCACCCACCAGAGCCGGCCCAGCCTCACCCCGGCGGACATGGCCCGCAAGATCACCGAAGTCCTCGACGCCGCTTGACGGGCTTGTCCCGAGGTTCTCGCCGGACCCCCGTGCTGCGGCGCTTCATCGACAGCAGTTACCAGCCCTAAGGAGGGCACATGTCCAGTTTTAAACGGCGAAGCCTCCTCGCCGTAGTCGCACTTGCGATTCCGTTCGTGGTCGCCGCTGCTCCCGCCGCGTCCGCGACGGCGAAGCCGAAGATCAAAGTCTCCGGCGGGCTCACGCAGCCCGCTTTCTCCTACGCCGACGCCATCCGTGAGCACGTTCGGGTGCAGTCGACGGTCGACAGTGACGGCGACGGAAAGAAGGATCTGGTCCGGGTGGACATCATCCGGCCGAAGGAGTCAGGTCCCGGGCTCAAGGTTCCGGTGATCATGCATCAGAGCCCGTACTTCGGTGAACCGGGTGTCGGCTTCGAGGTCGAAAAGAAGAAGTATGGCGCGGACGGGAACCTGACGAAGTTTCCGATGTTCTACGACAACTACTTCGTGCCGCGCGGGTACGCGTTCGTGTCCGTGGACATGATCGGCACCCGGTTGTCGGACGGCTGTCCGACGAGCGGCGGTCCGTCCGACGTGCTGGGCGGCAAGGCGGTCGTCGACTGGCTCAACGGCCGGGCGACCGCCTACGACGCCAAGGGCGCTCCGGTCAAGGCGTCCTGGACCACAGGCCGTACCGGGATGATCGGGCACTCCTATGAGGGTGCCCTCGCCATGGCAGTCGCCGGCACCGGGGTGCGAGGGCTGGAGACGATCGTGCCGATCGCGGGGCCGAGCAGCTGGTACGACATGTGGCGCGCGAACGGCACCCTCACCGACATCAAGGACGGGCAGGCCTGGATGGCCGCACGGATTGACGAGGATCCGGACGAGAAGTGCGCGGCAGTGCGCCGGCGCATGAGCGAGGGCTCTGACGACGCCACCGGCAACGACAACGCCTATTGGCGGGAGCTCGACTACCGGACCGGGCCGGTTTCGAAGGCGCGCAACGTGCGCGCCAGCGTCTTCTCGGTGATGGGGATGCAGGACCGGAACGTGATGGCCGACCAGTTCTCCACCTGGTGGACCCAACTGCCTCGCGACCTGCAGCGCAAGGCGTGGGTGACGCAGTACGGGCACCTCGACCCGTTCTGGGCCCGCCGCGAGGTGTGGGTCGACACCCTGCACCAGTGGTTCGACCACGAACTCATGGGCGTCTCCAACGACATCACGCGCCGGCCGCGCGTCGATGTGCAGCTCGGTCCGGACCGCTGGATCACCCAGGCCGACTGGCCCGCACCCGCGGCGCGGACGACGACCCTGCGGCCGCAGCAGGACGGCTCCCTGGGCCGCAAGCCCTCGACCGGGACCGGCAGCTACCTCGACACCGCCCAGACTGAGATCGCGATGGCCGGCAACCCCGACACCGCCGACCCCAACCGGCTGGCCTTCCTGACCCCGCCGTTGAAGAAGGCGATGCGGCTGTCCGGGACGCCGTCGGTGAGCCTGCGGGTCACCCTGAACGAGCCGACCGCCAACCTGGGTGTCGTGCTCGTCGACTACGGCACCGACGCCCGCATCAACTACCGCGAACGCAGCGCGACGTCCGCGGAAGGCCTGAAGTTCATCGGCGGTGAAGACTGCGTCGGCCAGAGCACGGACGGTGACGACGGCTGCTACCTCAAGGCCGGCGACAACCTGGCGACTTCCGACTTCCACGTGGTCACCCGGGGAATCCTGGACGCGCAGAACCATGAGTCGCTGAGCCGCCAGGCGCCGCTGACGCCTGGCAAGGCCTACCAGATCACCTGGAAGATGCTGCCGCTGGATTACGAGTTCAAGGCCGGGCACCGGCTGGGCCTGATACTGACCGGAACCAACGACGACCTCAACCTCGACGAGAGCAGCAACGTCGAACCCGGCACCGGGGCCAAGGTCACCGTCGACCTGGCCGACACGTCGATCTCGCTGCCGCTGGTCACCGGCACAACCAGCAAGTAACGGCAAGATCGACACTCGCGATCTTCGAGGTGGTGCCCCACCAGCTGCGAGGTCAGATCGGAGGCGCCCTTGCGGGCCGTGCCGACCATCTTGGCCGCCATCAGGTACTCGCGCGCCAGGTTGAACAGCAGCGTCGGCGAGTCGTGCTCCATCGCCCGGTCCAGCAGGAACTGCTCCAGCTCCTTCATCGCCTGGCTGCCCGCCGGGGCGGTCTGCCACTCCAGATACTTGCGATCAGGCCCCGCCGCTCCGCGACCCGGGCCACAGCCGGCGGCGGTGCCGAGCCCACATCGTCGGGCACGAACCCGAGCCACGGCAGTGTACAGAGCTGGACCAGCATGCCCAGCCGATCAACCGGGCCCCGCCCCTTGCCCGGATCGACGAACGCCACGTCAGCCGCCGTCGGCGTGAAAGACCGGATCAGCTCATCCGCGCTGATCTCCGGGAACGAGCATCTTCTCGGACAACGCACCACTCCACGTGCCGTACCGGACAACCGGAACGAACGCAGCGGCAGTGATCATCAACCCGCCACGGAGATCGACTCTGCCGTTACCACAGGTCAGACGCCACTTCGCTGGAAATTTCTTCCGTGCTACTGGGACCCTGATCGCGAGCGCCAGCTCGCCGGCGCGGGTGCCGTTTGCGTTCGGGTCCATCTCATTGCAAGTTTCCTCACTTGCATTCACCCTCACATCCATTGCAATTACCCAAGGAATTCCCGGTCAGAACCCATATTTAAATTGATAGTTTTGTGAATGCAAGCTAGCTTTTCGTGCATTGCAAACGCTGAACAGGCGGGCGCGCCCGGCAGGACCTTTCCGGCCCACCCCTCAATGGAGGAGCTGACTTGCTCAGATCACAGTCCGTCGTTACGGCACTACTCGCCGCCGCGACCCTGGCCACCACAGCCCTGCCCGCAGCCGCATCCTCCGCTCCCGGACATCCCAAGGTGCAGCAGGTGCTCGACCAGGCGGTGGCCGCCAAACTCGCCCCCGGCATGGTCGCCCACGTCCGCGACGGCCGCCGCTCCTGGTTCGGCTCGGCGGGCGTGTCCAGCACCAAAACCGGACGCGAGCGCCGGCAGAACGAGCGATTCCGCATCGGCAGCGCATCCAAGGCCTTCACCGCCACCGTGGTGCTCAAGCTCGCCGCCGCCGGCAAGCTGAGCCTGGACGACACCCTGGACAAGTACCTCCCCGGCCTCTTCGACGACAGCGCCTACCAGCCCGAAAAGATCACCATCAGGCAGCTGCTCAACCAGACCAGCGGCATCTACGCATACTCCGACGACGAGGAGTTCTTCGCCACGGGCGTCGGCGCCGAGTGGTTCAAGCACCGCTACGACACCTACACCCCGCAACAGCTGGTGAAGATCGCCCTGGCCCACCCGCCCACCGGCGAGCCGGGGCAGCGCTTCAAGTACTCCAACACGAACTACATCCTCGCCGCGATGATCGTCGAGAAGGCGACGGGCAGGACGTTCGAGCAGGAGCTGGACCGCACCGTCATCCGACCCCTGCGCCTGACCGGCACCTACCTGCCCGGCACCGCCGCCAAGATCCGCGGCCCGCACCCGGTCCACTACTCCACCCTGTTCTCCCGCGACCCCCAGCCCACGATCTACGACGCCACCCAGATGAACCAGTCCTTCGCCTGGTCCGCCGGCGGCGTCATCTCCACCGCCACCGACCTCAACCGGTTCTTCGCCGCCCTGTTCGGCGGGCGCGTCCTGCCGCCCGCGCAACTGCGCGAGATGCTCACCACCGTCTCCACCGAGGGAGCGAACTGGATCCCCGGCACCCGCTACGGCCTGGGCATCTTCGAACAGGAGCTGCCCTGCGGGACCACCGTCTGGGGCAACGCCGGCGCCACCTACGGCTCCTGGAGCTACTCCATGGGCACCCGCGACGGCAAACACCGCCTCACCACCCAGGTCAATGGCGACTGGGCACCCCTGAGCGTCTTCACCGACGCGCTCTCCGCCGAGTTCTGCCCGACCGCGTCCTAGGCGGGCGATCCGGGCCGCTCGCGGGGTGAGCCGGCCACGGTCGTTGTAGCGGGGCCCGGCTCGGTCGCGATAACACACACGGGCGGGTGCCTTCGCGGACCGACGGGGGGTTGTGCATGGGATCGGGCGCCGACGACGAGCCCGGCGATTCCCAGGCTCAGGCGGCGCGGGCGCGGATCGCCCTGGTGGTGCGGCGGAGCGGGAGCGGTCTGCTGAAGCGGTCTCCGCAGGCGGTCATCGCGACGTTGTGCGCCGGCGCCCTGGTGCCGCTCGCCTTCGCCGGCGCCGATGGCCTGGTCACGGCCGGGGCCCAAGTGCTCGGCGGTGTGGGCGGCAACGTGCTGGCCGATGTGATCATCAAGTCGATGGACGCGGTGCGGCAGCGGGCCGCCGGCCGCCCCCTGTCGGAAGAGGAAGTCGAAGGCGAGATCGGCGCCCAGCTCCTGCGATCGCTGGAGGCAGATGGCGCCGACGCGCTGGACCTGCGGCGGGCGATCGCCGGGGTGCTGCACGAGATCGATGCGGCGGGAGCCGCTCTTGAGGCGGCGGTCATCGACGGAGATCAGCGGCTGCAGGCCCATCTCACGACCGTCTTCGCCGAGCTGAGCGGGAGCTTCGCCGAGTTCCGCCAGCTGCTCGCCGATCTGTCGGGCAAGGCCACCCAACTGCAGGAGATGCTGCACCGTCAGGCCGCCGAGCAGCAGCACGACCGGGATCTGGCCCTCCGGCAGTCGGTGCAGCTGACCCTCGTACGCGAAGAGATCTCCGCCGTCAACCGGCGTGCGGCCGCCGCGCAGCAAGCGGACGACGGCGGCCCCAGGTGGCCGGACGAGGCGCCGTACCGGGGGCTGTGGCCGTTCGAGCGCAACCATTCCCCGATCTTCTACGGCCGCGAGCGGGCCACGGCCAGGCTGCTCGGCAAGCTCACCGAGCGGCTGCCCGCATCGGGGCTGGCCATGGTGACGGGTGCGTCCGGGGCAGGCAAGTCCTCGCTGCTGCGCGCGGGGCTGCTGCCGGCGCTGGCCCGTGGCCTGCTGCCGGGCGCGCCGGATTGCGAGCACTGGCCGCAGGTGGTGATGACGCCGACCTCGCGTCCACTCGACGCCTTGGCAGTACGGCTGAGTGCCCTGGGCGGGCTCGAACCGAGTGCGGTGCGCCGCTCGCTGGAGGCCAATCCGCAGGACGCCCATCTGACCGTGCAGCACGCCGTGCTCGCCGACGCCGAACGGCGCCGGCGGCGTGAAGCCGGCCGGCTCGTGCTGGTAGTCGACCAGTTCGAGGAGGTCTTCCAGCTGGTCGGAAGCAAGGAGCGGGAGGCTTTCTGCACCGCGCTCGTCGCTGCCGCGGCCGCGCCGGCGCTGGTCGTGCTGGCCGTGCGTGGCGACTTCGCGGCCACCTGCGCCGCGCACCCCGTTCTGGGCGAGGCGCTGGAGGACGGGCAGTTCGTGCTCGGCCCGATGACCGAATCCGATCTACGCCGTGCCGTCACCGGACCCGCCGCGGCCGCCGGCCTGGAGCTCGAACCCGGCCTGGTCGAAAGCGTTCTGAGCGACCTGCGCTCACACGCCGACGAAGGCGGCTACGGCACCGGCGTGCTGCCGTTGCTGTCGCAGGCGATGCTGCTCACCTGGGAGAGGAGGGAAGGCCGCACGCTGACGAGCCGCGCGTACGGCCTGATGGGCGGCGTCGCCCACGCGGTGGAGTCGGCCGCGGACGAGGTGTACGACGCCCTGACCGCCGAGCAGCAGCGCCTCACCCGTGCGGTCTTCCTGAATCTGGCCGACATCGGGCCCGACGGACGGCCGGTGCGGCTCCGGGTGGCGCGGGGGGAGTTGCTCGGCGGCTATCCGGCGGAGCGAAGCGCGGATGTCGAGGCGGTGCTGGGGGCGTTCGCCGACCGGCGGCTGCTCGTCCTCGGCGGCGACGGCGGCGCTCAGGGCGCCGGCGGCACCATCGAGATCGCCCACGACGCGATGCTGCACGCCTGGCCCAAGCTGAGCGGCTGGCTCGCCGACGGGCGCAGGGACCACATCGTCTTCCGGCAGTTCCTGAACAGCGCCGCGGACTGGCAGGACAAGAGCCGAGATCCGGCGTTCCTCTACCGGGGCAGCCGCCTGTCGGAGCTGCAGGAGGCGTTTCCCCGATGGGACGCCGATCCGTTACGCCACCCCGTGCTGACCGGCGTGCACCGCGAGTTCCTGGAGGCCGGCGTCCGGGTGTCCACGCGGGTCGCGCGCACCCGCCGCGCCGTCATCGTCGCGCTGGCGATCCTGCTGGTGGCGGCTCTGGCGGGGGCCGGGATCGCGGTGGACCGCGCATCGAAGGCGAGCGCGCAGGAGAACGCCGCGCGCTCGCGCGAGCTCGCCGGGCGCAGCGTGGACGTGAGCGAATCCGATCCCGCGTTGTCGCGGCTGCTGGCGGCCGCCGCATGGAGGATGGACGACACGCCGGAGGCGCGTGCGGCCATGACCGCCGCGCTGCTCAACCCGGCTCGCGCGGTGTTCGCCGGGCATGTCGCCGATGTCGAGGAAGTAGCGTTCAGCCCCGACGGCACGACCTTGGCCTCGGCTGGACGCGACGGCACCGTACGGCTCTGGAACATCGCCACGGGCCGTCCGATCGCACGCTTCACGCTCGCGCCGGATGAACGCGCGCGGGGAGTGGCCTTCAGCCGGGATGGCAGGCTCCTGTTCGGCGCGAGCGGCACGGAGGACTCCGACGGGGGCGCGATACACGTGTGGGACATCGCCGCCCGCCGCCCGGCCGGCGACCCGCTCACCGTCGCAGGCGTCCTCGACGGGGAGACCGTGCGCTTCAACGCTGTGGCGCTCAGCCCCGATGGCGAGACGCTGGCCGGCGCGGGAGACGACGGCGTCCTTTATCTGTGGCAGGTCGCCACCCGGCGGCGCGTCGCCCAGATCACTGCCGATCAGGCAGAAGACGTGACCTTCAGCCCGGACGGGCGCGTGCTGGCCACCGCCGGCACGACCGGGGCCGTGCTGTTCTGGGACGTGGCCCGGCGCCGCGAGATCATGCCCCGCCCGGCCACCCGCAAGGGCAACATCGCGGCCTGGAAGGTGGCCTACACCCCTGACGGCACGAAGCTGCTGAGCGGGGACAGCGACGGAACCGTGCGCTGGTGGGACACGACCACCCATCGCCGGCTCGGCGCCCCCCTTCAGGGCTCCGGCACCGCGCTGGCCGTCAGCCCCGATGGCGGCACGATGGCCACCGACGGCGGCGCGGGCACGATCGTCCTGTACGACCTCGTCACTCGCCGGCAGATCGGGGCTCCCCTCGTCGGCCACACCGGCACGCCGTTGGACGTGGCCTTCTCCCCGGATGGGACGACGCTGGCCAGCGCCGCCGTCGACGGGACCGTCCGCGTCTGGAGCCTCGTCCGCGGCCGGCAAACCGGCCGGCCCGTCACCCGGCCCGGCACCGGCGCCATCTACGGCACCGCCATCGGCCCTGACGGCCGCACGCTCGCCACCTCCAGCGGCAACGGCGTACGGCTGTGGACGCTGGCCGGGCGCGACCGTCGCGGACAGCCCGTTGTGAGCCCGCTCGGACAGCCCATCGCGCCCGGCAGGATCGGCGACGGAGGCCCGGTGGCCGTCAGCCCCGATGGCAAGCTGCTGGCCACCGGCGCGTCCGACGGAGTGATCGACCTGTGGACGGTCGCCACCCAGCGGCAGTTCGGGCCGCCGCTGCGCGGCCACACCGAGGACGACGGTCAGAGCTGGGTGCGCGGGCTCGCGTTCAGCCCGGACGGGACGATGCTCGCCAGCACCGGTGCGGACGCCACCTTGCGGTTCTGGGATGTGCGGACCCGCCGGCAGATCGGCCCGCCGGTGACAGGTGTCCGCGGTTCCGCACTGGCCTTCGCCCCCGACGGCACCACCCTCGCGGTGGGCATGGACGACGGGACCGTCCGGCAGTGGGATCGGCGTACGCGCCTGGAGAGGGCCTCCCCGATGCGCGGCCACATCGACGCCGTCACCTACGTCGCGTTCAACCGGGACGGTTCGGTTCTGGCCAGTGCGAGCAGCGACCGCACGGTCAGGCTGTGGGACGTGCGCACCGGCCGGCAGAAGGACCAGCCGCTGGTGGGGCACACCCACACGGTATGGATGGCGGCCTTCAGTCCCGATGGGCGGCTGCTCGCGAGCGCCGGCCGCGACAGCACGATCCGGCTGTGGGACGTCGCCACCCGGCGGCAACTCGGCCGTCCGCTGACCGGGCATGACCAGGGCGTCTCCGGGGTCGCCTTCACCCCGGACGGCCGCACCCTCGTCAGCACCGGGTATGACGCCACCATCCGGCTGTGGGACGTGAACCTGCCCTCCGACCTGGAGGCCGGCGTGTGCGTCCTGGCCCAGCGGACGATCACGCGCGAGGAGTGGAACCTCTACGTGCCGGGCGAGCCGTACGAGCCGGTCTGCGCACCGTCCGTGCCCTGAAGAGGCCGAGTGGCGATCTGCTGATGCCGGGGCCCGGGCAGGGACCCGACGCGCTCGCGTCGCAGGTCAGAGCCTCGTGCGGTAGGTATGGGTGCCGGGGGCGGTGGTCGCGTGCCCTTCCGCCCCGGGCAGGCGCACGTCCGCCGTCGTGCCGGGCGGCACCTCGATCCGCAGCTCCAGCTCGTCCCCGGTGACGCGCCAGGACGACAGGATCCGCCCGTACGGGCTGTGCAGCTCGGCCTCCGCCCAGCTCAGGCCGCCGCCCGGCCGGGGCGCGACGGCGAAGTGGCGGTAACCCGGCTCCAGCGGGCGGATTCCGGCCACGTGGGTGTGCAGGAAGGAGATCACGGCGCCCTTGCTGTAGTGGTTGAGCGAGCCCCGCACCGTGCCGTCACCGCCGACGGCCTCCCAGTGTTCCCAGATCGTGGTCGCCCCCTGCTCGATCATGTGCAGCCAGGACGGGGCGGTGTCGCGCAGCAGCAGCTCGTACGCCACGTCCAAATGACCGTTGTCGGCCAGTACCGGCAGCAGATGAGGGGTGGCCAGGAAGCCGGTCGTCAGATGGGTGCCGGCCCGGCGGACGAGCTCGGCCAGGCGCGCTGCCGCCAGGGCCCGGTGCGCGGGCGGGACCAGGTCGAACGCGAGCGACCGCACGTGGGTGGCCTGGTCGTCCACGGCCAGGCCACCGTCCGGGCGGACGAACGCGTGCCGCCAGGCCATCAGCGTCCCCGCGGCCAGCTCGTCCATGCGGGCGGCGTCGCCCTGGTGGCCGAGCAGCCGGGCGATGCCGGCCACCAGGCGGGCGGAACGGTGCAGGTAGGCGGTGGCGACCACGCTGTGGTCGCGGTCGGGCTCCGGATGCTGCGGGCCGTCCGGCTGGAGCCATTCGCCCCAGTGGAAGCCGGTGTCCCACAGGTAGCGGTCGTGGGGCCCGGGCGCCCGGCCGGGGTGGCCGTGCTCACGCGCGCGGGTGGCGCCGAAGTCCACCCAGCGCAGCATCGCCGGGTAGAACTCGGCGAGGAGGTCGCGATCGCCGTACGCGCGCCACATCTCCCACGGGACGTTCACCATCGCGTCACCCCAGCCCGCCGAGCCGGTCATGCCGGCCTCGGCCGGGCTGAGGAGGAAGGGCGGCTGGCCGGGGGAGTAGTTCGGGACGCGGCCGTCCGGCCACTGTTCGGCCGCCACGTCGCGCAGCCACTTCCAGGTGAAGCCCGCGACGTCGAAGACGAACGCGGCGGCCGGCGCGAACAGCTGGTAGTCGCCGGTCCATCCGGCCCGTTCCCGCTGCGGGCAGTCGGTCGGGATGTCGCACGCGTTCCCGCGGAAGCTCCACACCGCCGCCTCGTGCAGCTGGTTCAGGCGCTCGTCGGCGCACCGGAACCAGCCGGTGCGCCGCAGGTCGGTGTGGACGACGACGCCGGCCACGTCGCCGGGCGCCAGGCCGTCCGGGTGGCCTTCCACCCGCGCGTAGCGGAAGCCGTGGGTGGTGTGCCGGGGCTCGAAGGTCTCCCCGTCCAGGCCCGCCGCCGTCACCCGGTCCGTCTGGCCGGCCGGGAGCGGCGCGCGGGTGGCGAAGTCGAAGGCGCGCAGGTTCTCGGTGGTCACGTCGCCGTCAGGGGTGAGCGCCTCCCCGTGGGTCAGGGTCAGCGTCGTGCCCGCCGGGCCGAGGCCGGTCAGGCGTAGCCGGCCGTTGATGTTCTGTCCCAGGTCGATCACCTGGACGCCGGGACGCACCGTGGTCACGGCGACCGGGCGCAGGGTCTCCACCGCCCGCACGGGCGGGCCGGGGGAGGCGACCAGCCGGGCCTGCTCCGGCTCGGCGAGCGCCACGTCGCTCCAGACACCGCCGCACGGTCCGGGCCGTGACCAGCCGGGCAGGTCCTCGCGCAGATCGACGCGCTGGCCGTCCATGAGGTCGGCGGACACGATCGCGCCGGTGGCCCACCGCCAGTCCGGGCCCGTCCCGATCACCGTCCTGCTGCCGCCGGGATGGTCGACGACGAGCTGAACGAGCAGGGCGACCTCCTCGCCCCACTGATCGGGCAGCCGCAGGAAGCCGTGCCGTCCGCGGTACCAGCCGTCGGACAGCACCGCGCCGAGCACGCCGGGCCCCTGCCGCAGCAGCGGTGTGACGTCGAACGTCTGCACCTGCAGCCGCGTCCGGTACGAGGTGAACCCGGGCAGCAACTCGAGGTCGCTCACCCGGCTGCCGTTGCAGTGGAGCTCGTACAGGCCGCGCGCGGTGGCGTGCGCGCGGGCCCTGACCACCGGCTTGTCCAGGGCGAATTCGGTACGCAGGAGGTAGGCGGGACGCTCACCGGGTGCGGCCGCCCGCGGATCGGCCGGGCTGATCCAGGCCGCGGTCCAGTCGTCCGGCTCCAGCAGGCCGGGCTCCCACCAGGACGGCCGGGACCAGCCGCTCTCCCCGGTGTCCGTCCATACCTTCACCCGCCAGGTCACGCGCTGCCCCGACCGGGGGAGCGGCCCTTCGTAGGGGACCAGCACGCTGGCCGCCGAGCCGACGGCGCCGGAGTCCCACCCGTCCGCCTGGATGCGGTACGCGAGCTGGCGTGAGCTGCCGGCCGGCAGCCACCACGACAGGCGTGGGCGCGGCGTGCCGATGCCGAGCGGCTCGTCGAGGTGCTCGACGCGAAGGTGGGTGGGTGCGGTCATGAGGGACTTTCTGCCTCGCGGGGGTGCGCTGCCTGCCGAAGCGCGAAAACCGAGATTACTCGGTTTTCATTCGGCGATCCATGCCTTCACCTGCCGCGGACCGGTAGGCTCGGGAGCCATGAAGACCTCCCGGCGCGGCGGCTACGCGGTCGGGACGGCGCGCCGCGCCAAGATCGTCGAGCTGGCCGCGCGACGGTTCGCCGAGGCGGGCGGCTATCACTCCACTTCGATGGCGCAGATCGCCGCCGACGCCGGGCTCAGCGAAGGCGGGCTGCTGCACCATTTCCCCAGCAAGAAGCACCTGCTGCTGGCCGTCGCCGAGCACCGTCTGGCCGGGGACGCCACCTGGTGGGCCGGGCTGCCCGCCGAGGCCACCGGCCTGGACGTCCTGCACGCGATGGTCGAGACCACCGAGCGGCATCTGGCCCAGCCGGGGCTCATCGAGCTGTTCGTGCTGATCTCCGCGGAAGCGGTCGACCGGGCCGGCCCGGCGCAGGCCCTGTTCGCCGAGCGCTACGAGCAGGCCGTCGCGGAGATCACCCGGCGGCTGCGCGACGGCGCCCGCTCCGGCCACTTCCGCGAGGACGTCGACTTCGCGTCGGTGGCGCGTGAGTACATCGCCGCCAGCGACGGCCTGCAACTGCAGTGGGTCATCAGCGGCGGCACGCTCGACCTGGCCGGTGCGGTGCGCGCGCACCTGGACCGCCTGGCGCGCTCGATCACCGTCGACGGCCGCGGCCTGGGCCGCGGCTGAGCCGTCGCGGCGGGGAACGCTACCTGACGTTTCGAATGGGCAGGATCAGGGCCGCGCCCAGCAGGCCCGCGAGCGCTCCGAACAGGAACAGCGCCGAGAAGTTCTGCGGGGCCGCCGCCGAGGCGCCGATCGAGAGGATCGCGGGAGCCATCGCCGGCAGGATCGAGGCCGGCAGGCTGCTGGCGAGGTTCATGATCCCGAGGTCCTTCGCCGGGTTGGCCGGGTCGGGCAGGATCTCCGTCACGAGCGCGATGTCGACCGCGAAGTAGACCCCTTGGCCGAGCCCGACGACGCCGATCGCGAACAGGAAGAAGGGGAAGGAGGTCGCGAAGGCGGCAAGCAGGAGGCCGACCCCGAAGATCAGCGCCGATGCGATGACGAACGGCTTGCGACGCCTGATCCGGTCGGAGATCTTGCCGGCGATGGGGGCGAAGACAAGGGCGGCGGCGGTGAGGACCAGCGTCGACAGGAAGACGGCCCCCGCGACCTCCGCCGGCGCGAAGCCCAGGGCGTTCATCAGGTAGAAGACCTGGTACGCCTGGATCGCCGCCACGCCGAGGAAGACCAGGAAGCGGCTCAGCCAGGCCCAGCCGAAGTTGGGGCTGCGCGCGGGGTTCACCCAGAAGGTGCCGAGCACCTCACCCCAGCCGAAAGGCGGACGTTCGGCCGGCGACAGCTCCTTGTCCTTCAGCATGACGGCGAACAGGGCGCAGCCGAGAGCCGCGACTCCCGCGGGGAGCAGGATCATCGCCGCCAGATTCGGCGCGACCGACTGCGCGATGAACAGGCCCACGACCGCGCCGACCGGCAGGCTCAGCCCGATGACGGCCGAGGCCGGTCCCCGCCGGTCCGGCGCGAACTGGTCGGCGACGACCGCCGTGAGCGCGACAGTGGCCGAGCTGAACCCCACCGCCGTGACGATGCCCGCGGCCGTCAGCACCAGCGTGGTGTCACCCGCCAGCATGGTGAGCGCGCCGGCCGCGAACAGCACGGCGCCCAGCAGCAGGTACGGCCGCCGCCGGCCGAACCGGCCGATGGTGCGGTCGCTGAGCCTGCCGAACACGGGGAACACGAGGAGCGAGCACAGGGCGCTGATGCTGGTGACGATGGAGACCACGGTGGCGGCGTCATCCGGCGCGATCACGGTCGCCTTGATCGACAGCGTCAGGACGGCGGGCACGAGGTTGGCCATCGCGGCGCCGATCGCGGCGAGGCCGAGGAAGAACAGGAAGCCCTGGCGCGGGTTGGGCCAGCCGTCCGGCGGAGTGTCGCGGTCGGCCGAGCCGATGCCCGCCGGGTCCGGCACGCTCTCGCCCTGCAGGTCAGAAGTACTCATCGTGGACACCTTTCGCCGAGCGGTCAGCCATCGGCGGCGATGGTGTGAGGGCTTGTCGGAGGCCGTCGACCGTCCCGCGCCTGGCTTGCCCGGAAGGATGACGCCGTGGCGCTGTACCGTTAAGCCGAGATGCCAATCAATGAAAGGCCCGGGTCATCACAATCCGGCCAACCCGATGTGCGGGCGACCGGAACGGCTTCCGCACCGGCGCGCGGACGCCGGCCCCCGCACGGCGAGCCCGTCGTGGACCGCGCCCTGTCCCTGCTCGCGGCGTTCGACGCCGATCACCGCGTACTGACGCTGGCCGAGCTGAGCCGCCGCAGCGCGATCCCGCTGAGCTCCGCCCTGCGCCTGGCGGCTCGCCTGGTGAGCTGGGGCGCGCTCGAACGGGACGGCGCGGGCCGATACTGCGTCGGCCTCCGGCTGCTGGAGGTCGCCACGCTGGCGCCGCGCGGGCACGGGCTCCGCGAGGTCGCCCTGCCTTTCATGCACGACCTGGCCGAAGTCACCCGTCAGCACGTGCAGCTCGCCGTCCGCGACGGGATGCAGGCGATGCTCGTGGAGCGGCTGTCCGCGCGCCAGGCGGCGTCGGTGGAATACCGGACCGGCGGCCGGCTTCCCCTGCACTCGACCGGGGTCGGGCTGGTCCTGCTGGCCTTCGCGCCCCAGGAGGTGCAGGAGGAGCTGCTGGCCAAGCCGGTCTACAGCGAGCCGGGCAACCGGCTCATCCCCGCCGACACTCTGCGCCGCACCCTGGCCGACGTGCGGCTGAAGCGGCTGGCGGTGTTCCGCCGTGAGGACGAGTCCGAGACCATCGTCTCGATCGCCGCGCCGGTCTTCGGCCAGGACGAGACGGCGGTGGGCGTCCTGGGGGTCCTGGTGCCGAAGCGGGTCGCGCAGCCTCGGCTGCTGGGACTGGCGGTCCAGACCGCCGCGCGGAGCATCTCCCGCGAACTGGGCGCGCGCCGTTCAAGCGGCGCTCCCGACTCCCAGCTCTGAGCCGGCCGCGTCGTCCTCCCGGCGGTCCTGCCAATGAATGGCATGGCGATAGGTGACCGGCGTCGCCCGCCGTCATGCTCATGCCTGTGTCACGCATTGAACCACGGCCCATCCAAGACGGCGTCGCCTTCCGGGACCTCGACGGCGACGGCGTGATGGCCCCGTACGAAGACCCGACCCGACCGATCGAGCAGCGGGTGAGCGACCTGATCAGCCGGATGACGCCGGCGGAGAAGGCCGGGCTGATGTGCCACGCGCCCGTCGCGGCCCGGCCCGACGGCGGCCTGGCCGAGGAATCCGCGGGCCCGCTGCCCACCGCTCCGACCACCCACGCCGTACGTGACCTGCACCTGCGCTGCCTGGCCCTGATGGCGCCGGTCGCCGCCGGGCCCCTGGCCCGCTGGCACAACCGGCTGCAGGACCTGGCCGCGGGCAGCCGGCTGGGCATCCCGGTGCTGGTCTCCTCGGATCCGCGCCACTCCGCGAACGAGAACCCGCTGACCTCGGTCCCCTCCGGCGGCTGCTCGCGCTGGCCGGAACCGCTCGGTTTCGGCGCGATCGGCGATGAGGAGCTGGTGCGCGAGTTCGCGCGGGTCATCCGCGCGGAGTACGCCGCGGTGGGCATCCGGCTGGCGATCCACCCCATGGCCGACCTGGCCAGCGAGCCGCGCTGGTGCCGCGCCGCCGGCACGTTCGGCGCCGACCCGGACGTGGTGGGCCGCCTGGCCGGCGCCTACGTCGAGGGACTGCAGGGGGCGCGGCTCGGCCCCGGCTCCGTCGCCGGCATGGTCAAGCACTGGCCCGGCGCGGGCCCGCAGGCCGGCGGCGAGGACGCGCACTTCGCCCGCGGCAAGGACCAGGTCTATCCGGCCGGGCTGTTCGAGCTGCACCGCGAGCAGTTCCGCCCGTCGCTGCGCGCCGGGGCCGCCGCCGTGATGCCGTACTACGGCCGGCCGGTGGGGGTGCCGGGGCTCGGCGAGGTCGGGTTCGCCTTCGACCGGGAGGTGGTGGCCGGGCTGCTGCGCCGCGACGAGGGCTATGACGGCGTCGTGTGCACCGATTTCGGCCTGCTCACAGCCGCCGTGCTGCCCGACGGCAGCCTGTGGCCGGCCCGTGCGTGGGGCGTGGAGCACCTCGACCGGGCCGGGCGCGCGCTGCTCCTGCTGGACGCCGGCGTGGACCAGCTCGGCGGGGAGTGGTGCCCCGAGGTGATCACCGACCTGCTCGCCGCCGGCCGGGTCAGCGAGGCGCGGATCGACGAGTCGGTACGGCGCGTGCTGACCGTGCTGTTCCGGCTGGGCCTGTTCGATGACCCGTACGTGGACGAGGAACGCGCGGTGGCCACCGTGGGCCGGGCGGATTTCGCAGCGGCCGGCGCGGCGGCGCAGCGGCGGGCGATGACGCTGCTGAGCAACGACTCCGGCCTGCTGCCGCTCGCCTCCGGGATCCGGCTCTACGTCGAGGGGATCGACCCCGGCCTCGCCGCCGGGCACGCGACCGTGGTGGGCCGGCCGGAGGACGCCGACGCCGCGCTGGTGCGCATCGCTGCTCCGTACGAGCCCAGGAAGGGGCTGCCGGAGGCGTTCTTCCACCAGGGCCGGCTCGACCTGCCCGACCGGCAGCGTGAGCACCTGTGCGCGCTGGCCGCCACCGTGCCGACCGTGATCGACGTCTTCCTCGATCGCCCCGCCGTCATCCCGGAGCTCGCCGGATGCGCCGCCGCGCTGGTCGCCGACTTCGGGGCCGGCGATGACGCCGTGCTCGACGTCGTGTTCGGGCACGCGCGCCCGGAGGGGCGGCTGCCGTTCGAGCTGCCCCGATCCATGGCCGCCGTCGAGGCCCATCCGGAGGACCTGCCGGGCGGCACCGCGGACCCGGTCTTCCCGCTCGGCCATGCCGCCGATACGCACGCCTGGCACCCGCGCGCCGCCGGCCCCGGGAACGGCTGAACGCGCGGTCCTCTCAGGCGCCGATCATGTTGTAGCCGCCGTCGGCGTTGAGATAGACGCCGGTCATGTGGGCGGCGTCGTCCGTGGCCAGGAACAGCGCGGTTCCGGCCAGCTCGGCCGGCCCGGGGACGCGTCTCATCGGGGTGCGGGAGATCAGCTCCTCGCGACGGCCGCTCTGCCAGTCGTGCCGGCTCAGCGTGGCCTCGGTCTCGATGAACCCGGGCGCGAAGGTGTTGACCCGCACCGTGGGGGCGAAGGCCGCGGCGTAGGACTTGGTGATGCCGAGGATGCCGTACTTGGCGGCGGCGTACTGCGGAGCGCGGGGGCTGCCGCGCACGATGACCGTGGAGCCGATGTTGATGATCGCACCGTGGCCCTGCTCCAGCATGCGTGAGCCGAGCTCGTGCGTGCACAGCATGGTGCCCTTCACGTCGACCGCGAGCACCCGGTCGATCGACTCCTCGGTGAGGTCGCGCCAGGACATCTGCTCCGGCGCCACGTCACCGACGTTGTTGACCAGCACGTCCAGGCCACCGAAGCGGGCGAAGACCTCCTCGGCCATCCGGCGGATGTCGTCGTGGCGGCTGATGTCGGCCTGGACGGTGACCGCCTCGCCCCCCAGCTCCTCGATCCGGGCGACGGTACGTCCGGCTCCGGCGGCCGAGGTGTTGTAGTGCACGGCGACCCGGGCGCCCTCCTGGGCGGCGCGGACGGCGATCTCGGCCCCGTAACCGGTGCCCGCGCCGGTCACCAGCACGCTCTTGCCGGCGAAGCGCCGGGGGATGGACTGCTCTGACACGCGACGTTCTCCTGTCGTCATTGGAAGGTCTGGCGCAGCTCGCCGATGCCCTCGATGCGGGTGACGAGCTCGTCGCCGGCGCTCAGGTAGCGGGGCGGCGTACGGCGGTTGCCGACGCCGGCCGGGGTGCCGGTGAAGATCAGGTCGCCCGGCAGCAGCGGCACCACGGCCGAGATCCTGGCCACCAGCTCCGGCACCGGGAAGATCATCGACTTGGTGCGGTCGTGTTGGACCACCTCGCCGTTGAGCAGGCAGGTGATCTCCAGGTCGTCCGGGTCGGCCAGCTCGTCCGGCGTGACCAGGAGCGGGCCGGTGGGTCCGAAACCGGGGAAGGACTTGCCCAGGCTGAACTGGGCGGGCGCGCCCCTGCTCTGGGTGACTCGCTCGGAGAGGTCCTGGCCGGCGGTGAGCGCGGCCACGTGCTCCCACGCGCGCTCCTCGCTGACGCGGTGGGCGTGGCGCCCGATCACCGCGACCAGCTCCGCCTCCCAGTCCACCTTGCCCTCGGGCAGCGTGACGATCGAGCGCGGTCCGGTCAGGCAGGCCGGGAACTTGGTGAACACCAGCGGATGCTCCGGCGGGTCGAAGCCGGCCTCGGCGGCGTGTGGCGGGTAGTTCAGCGCGACGGCGAACACCTGCCGCGGCCTCGGCACCGGCGCCTGCCAGGCGGCCTGGCCGAGCGGCAGGTCGAAGGCGTCGTCCGGCAGGCCGGCCGCCAGCTCCCGTAGCTCCGGCCACCGTTCGAGCAGCGCCATCGGCTCGCCGGGCAACCCGCGGACGGCCACGTCCGCGGCCAGCTCGCCGCGGATCAGAACGGCCCGGCCGTCCAGGACGCCGGCCCTCACCAGTCCACCTTCTCCGGCACCGGGGTGCCATGCCCCTGCTCCCAGCTCACGACGGGGGTGCGCAGCACGCCGAGCCGCTCGACCTCGGCCTCGATCACGTCGCCCGGCTTGAGGTAGAGGCTGGGATCGCCGCTGAAACCGGCCACGCCCTGGATGGTGCCCGTGGAGATCAGGTCGCCCGCGCTGTAGCCCTGCGGCGAGTGGTAGGCCACCAGGTGCGGGATGGACACCGACATGCGGCTGGTGTTGGACTTCTGCCGGACCCGGCCGTTGACCCGCAGCTCCATGTCGAGGTTCTGCGCGTCCGGGATCTCGTCCGCGGTGACGATGTACGGTCCGAGCGGGTTGAAGGTGTCGATCGCCTTGCAGAAGGAGAACACGCCGGAGGCCATCTCCCTGCGCTGGATGTCGCGGGCGGTGATGTCGTTGTAGACCACGTAGCCGGCGATGTGGCCGGGGGCGTCGTCCACGCCGAAGAACTTGCCGGGCTTGCCGATCACCACCGCGATCTCCAGCTCGTAGTCCAGCTCGCTGGTCAGGTGCTCGGGGTAGATGACCGGCTCGTCCGGGCCCACGATGGCGTCCACGTTCTGGAAGAACACGATGCCCTTGTGGATCGGGTGCGACCAGTCCACGCTCTTCGACTCGTCCTCGTGCTCGCGGAAGTTGCCCGAGGTGTGGAAGAACTTCTTCGGCACGATCGGGGCGCGCAGCCGCACGTCGTCCAGGCGCAGGCGCTCGCCGGTCTCCGGGGCGTGGCCGCCGCTTTCGAAGTACGCCCTGGTGGAGGGCAGCCGCAACGGGATGACAATGCGTTCTTCCAGCTCCAGCCGCCCTACGCGGCCGTCGTCAAAGGTGATCAGCTTCATGTTCCCTCTCCTTGTGGACCGAGCCGTGGCGCGCGGTGGACCTCGCCTGCCTCTGCTTCCGCGGCCGTCCGGGCGGCGGCGCGGTCATACGAGCGTCCTGCCGCCGTCGACGTACAGCACCTGGCCGGTGATGAAGCAGGCCCGCCGCGACAGGAGGAACAGGACCGCGCCCACCACGTCCTCCGGCGTCCCCAGACGTCCCGCGGGGACCAGCCTGGTCATCTCCTCCCGCATCCCGGGTCTGGCCAGGTAGTCGCGGGTCAGCTCGGTCTCGGTGTAGCCGGGCGCCACCGCGTTGACGGTCACCCGGTCGGCCGCCCACTCCCTGGCCATCACCTTGACCAGCTGGTCCAGGCCGCCCTTGCTGGCCGCGTAGGGGCCGTGGTGCGGATGCGCGAGCTGCGAGGAGACCGAGGAGAAGAAGACCATGCTGCCCCGGCCGGCCTCCCGCATCAGCCGGCCGGCGGCCCGCCCGGCCCAGAAGGCGGTGGACAGGTTCAGGGTGACGATGCGGTCCCACACCTCGTCGGGGGTGTCGACCACGGGCCGCCGGTCGTTGACCCCGACGGCGTGCACGAGCACGTCGAGCCCGCCGAGCTCGGCGGCGGCGCTCGTCACCGCCGCCTCGCACGCCGCGGCGCCGGCCAGGTCGGCGCGGATGACGCCGATGCCGGCGCCGCCGAGGTGCGGATCGGCCTGCAGCTCCTTCAGCCTGGCCGCGTCCACGTCCGCGACGGTCACGGACGCCCCCGCCTGCGCGAGGCCCTTGGCGCAGGCGGCGCCGAGGCCGCCCGCACCCATGACGAGCGCCTTGCGCCCGCTCAGACCGAGCCAATCCATGACCGGCCTCCAAGTTCATCCAGCGAAAGTTGATTTCATCCTGACGGATGCTAGCCATGCGCCAGCGCGGATGTCCATGTCCCGCTATGTCAATCTCTACTCTTGCCTGCCCGGATTCACCAGGGCAACGGAGCGTCGAACCTATGTGAAGATTGACATAGGACCAGGATCTGCGGTCCCGGAGCGCGAAAGACGGTCAGATGTCTCTGAAGTACGCCCTGCTGGGGTTCCTCAGCACCGAGCCGACCTCCGGCTACGATCTCGCGCGCGAGTTCGGCGAGTCGCTGGGGTGGTTCTGGCACGCCTCGCACACCCAGATCTATCCGGAGCTGCGGCGGCTGGAGAGCCAGGGGCTCGTGACCAGCACCATGACCGACGACAACCCGGGCAAGCCGAAGCGGACCTACCAGCTCACCGAGCAGGGGGCCGCCGAGCTGCGGGAGTGGCTGGCGCAGCCGGTGGAATACCCGCCCGTCCGCGACGCCGAACGGGTCAAGCTGATGTTCCTCGACACCGCCCCGGTGGAGGTGATCCGCGAACACCTGAGCACGCATCGCCGCCACTACGAGGACCTGCTGGCCGTCTACCTCCGGCAACTGCGCGAGATGCGCCGCGGGGTCTTCCCCCGGCTGGTCAAGCGGCTGGCCGGCCGGCCGCGCAGCGAGCACGGGCTCATCACCGGGCTCAAGGTGCTGGCCATGCAGGGCAACATCGCCCGCGCCCGGGCGGAGATCGCCTGGGCCGAGGACGCTCTGGCCTGGCTGGAGGGCGCGGAGGATCCGCGGTGAGAGCGGCCGGCCGGCGAGGCTCGTGATAGTCTCGCGCCTCGAACATGGGTTTCTCAGGGCGTGAGAGAGCGAGGCGCGTGGCATGCCCGCCAGACGGAGGCCGGCCCAGACCGCCTCGCCGACCGAGTCCGCTCCCCGGCCCGAATACCGCATCGAGGCGCTGGCCAAGGGCCTCAGGCTGCTGGCGCTGTTCACCGAGCAGCACCCGGCCTGGCGCGTCAGCGACATGGCCGCCGCCAGCGGCGTCCCGCTCCCGACGGTCTACCGGATGGTCATGACGCTGACCGCGGAGGGCTATCTCGTCCATCTGCCGAACGGCGACTACCGGCCCGGGGTCCGCGTGCTCACGCTGGGCAGCGCCGCGCTGCGCAGCATGGACCTCGTCGAGCTCGCGACCCCGGAGCTCAAGGCGCTGGCCGAGGCCACGGGGGAGACCGTCAACCTGTGCGTGCTGACGGGGGACCAGGTGCTCTACCTGATCCGGATCCGGAACTCCGACCTGGTGACCGCGAACATCCAGGTCGGCTCGACGCTTCCGGCGGTGTTCACCTCGATCGGCAAGCTGCTGCTGGCCCATCTGAGCGACGACGAGCTGGAGACCCGCGTCACCGCCGGATCCTTCCTGCCGCCGCACGGTCCCAACGCCAAGCTGTCCCTAGACGAGCTCCGGGACGAGCTCGCCGCCATCCGCAGGGACTGCTGTGCCGTCCAGGACGAGGAGCTCGCCTTCGGGCTGCGCTCGATCGCCATTCCGGTGCGCGACGCCTCGGGCCAGGTGATCGCGGGCCTGAACGTCGCGGTGCAGGCGCGCGACTGGTCGGCGCAGCGGCTCATCAGGGAGCTGCGCCCGCAGGCGGCGCGTACGGGCCAGGAGATCTCCCTGCTGCTCGGCTGCTCCCAGGTGTGACGGCGGGGCTCTGCCCGCAGGTCGAGCGGCACCTGGTCACCGGCACCTGCAGGCATTGACAGCCGGCGGGGTCCACGGCCACTCTTTCTCGGGAGTGCTTAACAAAACCCATTCTCATTACGTGAGAATCCCGCGCCGGGAGCGTGCACCATGAAGCGAATCGTCTTCACCAACGGCCTGGTCTTCGACGGAACGGGCTCGTCCCCCGAACCGGGTGAAGTGGTCGTCGAGGGCGACCGCGTGGTGGAGGTCCGCGGCCGCTGGCAGGAAGAGCACGGCGAGGACCGGGTGATCGACGCCCGCGGCTGCACGGTCATGCCCGGCCTCATCGAGTCCCATGCGCACCTCACCTTCCCCTCCGCGGTCGGCCACATCGACCCGGGCTTCAACCCGCCGCTGGACGTCAGCTTCTTCGGCCGGATCGAGGGCCTGGAGGCCGAGCTGGCCAGGGCCGAGCGCAACGCGGCGATCCTGCTGGACGCCGGCTTCACCGCGGCCTATTCGGCGGGCTCCATCCTGCCCATGCCGACCGAGGTGATCCTGCGAGACAAGATCGCCGCGGGGGCGGTGCCGGGCCCGCGCCTGCGCGCGGCCAGCATGGAGCGCGACAACCACCCCGTGCGGCCGGACGGCCACGTCGAGCCCGGCTGGCAGGGCCCCGACGCCTGCCGCGCGTTCGTCCGCGAGCAGGCCGCCATGGGATTCGACAGCGTCAAGTTCCTGCTCAGCAACGACGACGTCTTCATCCCCGGTGGCTCCCAGCTCACCCAGTACAGCCAGGAGGAGGCCACCGCCGCCGGCGAGGCGGCCCGCGAGTGCGGGGTGTGGCTCAACTGTCACGCGCAGTCCGCCGAATCGGTGAAGATCGCGGTACGTGCCGGCTTCCGCTCGATCTACCACTGCACCTACGCGGACGAGGAAGCCCTCGACCTGCTGGAATCGGTCAAGGACGAGGTCTTCGTCTCGCCGGCCCCGGGCATCATCTACGCCAACGTCCACGAGGGCGCGGAGTTCGGCATCGACCGCGGCGTGGCGGAGAAGATCGGCTCGGTCGCCGCTCTGGAGGGCATGGCCGCCATCTACCCGGAGATCCGCGCCCGCGGCATCCGCGCCCTGCCCGGCGGCGACTACGGATTCCCCAACAACCCCATCGGCCGAAACGCCCGCGACCTGCAGCTCTTCGTCGAGCTGCTCGGCTACACCCCGCTGGAGGCCCTGCGCGCCGCCACGCAGTACGGCGGCCAGGTCATGGGCATGGGCGACGAGCTGGGCCTGCTGGCCCCCGGCTACCTGGCCGACGTCCTCATGGTGCGGGGGAACCCGGCACAGGACGTCACGATCCTCCAGGATCAGCGGAACATCTCGGCGATCATGCAGGGCGGCCGCTTCCACAAGGAGCCCCTGATCGAGGCCCGCGCGTCGTGACCGGGGTGGCCGTCCTCCGGGAGATCGTCTACGCGCAGCCACCCGGCTTCCGCCCGCTCGCCCTGGACCTCTACGTGCCGCCGGCTCCCGCCGCCCTGTGCCTGTACCTGCACGGGGGTGGCTGGCGAGCCGGCCGCCGCACCCAGCCGCCCTTCGCCACCCCGTCGTTCTTCGAGCGCGTCGCCGGGCTCGGCCTCGCCGTGGCCAGCATCGAGTACCGGCTCAGCGGCGAGGCGCGGTTCCCCGCCCCGCTGGCGGACCTGACCAGCGCGGCGCGCTACCTCGCCGAGCACCGCGGCGACCACGGGATCGCCACGGACACCATGGTGAGCTGGGGAGTCTCGGCCGGAGGGCACCTGGCCGCCCTCCACGCGCTGACCGAGCCGGCCATGGTGTCCGCGGTCGTCTGCTGGTACCCGCCCACCGACCTGCTCCACATGCCGGACGACATCGAGGACGCCGGGGGAGAGCCCGACCGCGGGCCGGGCTCCAGGGAGGCGCTGCTGCTCGGCGCGACCGCCGCGGAGCGCCCCGACCTGGCACGAGCGGCGAGCCCGGTGCACGCCGTGCGGCCCGGCGCTCCTCCGTTCCTGCTGCTGCACGGCGACCTGGACACCGCCGTCCCCCGCAGGCAGAGCCACCGGCTCGCGCAGGCGCTCCGGGCGGCCGGCGGGGACGTTCGGGTCGAGGAGATTCCCGGTGCGGGGCACATGTTTCCCGAGCTCGACCACGACGCGCAGTGGCGGCTGGCCGAGCGATCGGCCGGCTGGCTCGTACGCCATGCCGCCCCCAGCCACTCGCCGGCCCGCTGCACCGGCGGCGACCTGGGCTGATCGCGGCCGGCACTCCTGCGCCGCCGGATGACGTCCGGGTAGCGCCGGCTGCGGCAGGCCATCAACTGGCCTGCCGGGCTCCGCCAAGTGGCCGGTAGGCCGAGCCCGAAGGCGGATGTGCTGCTCCCGCCCGCCAAGCACCGTGGGGGTCATCGAATCCCGAAAGGTGATGGCCGTGGAAATTCGCAGCATTCCCGCACGTCCCGGCGACTTCGTCGCTCCCGTACCACCCCCGGAAGCCCCTCGGGCTGCCGGTCTCCCGCTCAGCACCCCCGAGAGCGAGGGGTGAGAGATGGCCAACGCCTGGAGGCGGCCCGTCATCCGGATCGCCGGGCGCGCCCTTCTGGTGCTGCTCCTGCTCGCCACGGCGGCCACGGCCGCAGCCTTCGTGGCCGTCAACCGGGGCGGCCGGGCGCAGACGGAGGCGCACCTGGGGAGCCGGCCCAGACTCGGAGATCCCGACACGTTCCCGATCCCCAAGGTCAACCCGCCCGACGTCGTGGGATGGCCGCCCGGCAAAGCGCCCACCGCGCCTCGGGGCTTCTCCGTGACGAGATTCGAGGGCGGGCTGGAGCATCCGCGCTGGCTCTACCAGCTTCCGAACGGCGACGTGCTCGTGGCCGAGTCCGCTACTTTGCCGAAAAATCCGGATTCGCCGGTGATGGGGTTCCTCAACTGGCTGCGTCGCAACGACGGCTCCACCACCGGGCAGAGCGCGAACCGGATCACCCTGCTCCGCGACACCGACGGCGACGGCGTCGCCGACTTCCGCGGGACGTTCCTGGACAACCTGCACCAACCCTTCGGCATGGCCCTGCTGAAACCGGCGCCCCCGCACGCGGTCGAACCAGCCGCCCCCGATGGCACCGGCGTCATGTTCTACGTCGCCGGCACCGACGGGGTGTGGCGCTTTCCTCATACGCTCGGCGAAACCCGCATCACCGCGGAAGGGCAGAAGATCCTCGATCTGCCGGCAGGCGGGTACAACAACCATTGGACCCGCAACCTGCTCGCCGCCCCCGACGGGTCCAAGCTCTACGTCACGGTCGGATCGGCCAGCAACGCCGGTGAGCACGGCCTGGGGGTCGAGCACAGACGCGCGGCCGTGCTCGAGGTCAACCCGGACGGCAGCGGCGAGCGCCTCCTCGCATCCGGCCTCAGAAACCCCAACGGCCTTGCCGTCGAGCCCGCCACCGGGACACTCTGGGCCGTCGTCAACGAGCGCGACGCCCTCGGCGACGACACCTCGCCCGACTACCTGACGAGGGTTCGCGACGGCGACTTCTACGGCTGGCCATGGAGCTACTGGGGCACAAAGGTCGACGACCGCGTCAGGCCCGCTCGCCCCGACCTGGTGGCCAAGGCGCTGCGCCCTGACTACTCGCTGGGAGCGCATACGGCACCCTTGGGGCTGGCGTTCGCCACGTCGTTTCCCGAGCCGTACCGCGGCGGCGCGTTCATCGGCGAGCACGGGTCGTGGAACCGTGGCGAACCCGTGGGGTACAAGGTCGTCCACGTGCCGTTCGCCGACGGCATGCCCAGCGGGAAGCCGCGGGACTTCCTCACCGGATTCAGGCCCGGCTCCGGCGACAGCACCACCTACGGACGCCCCGTGGGGGTCATCGCCGACAAGGCGGGAGGGTTGCTGGTCGCCGATGACGCGGGCAACACCGTGTGGCGAGTCGCACCCACGAGATGAGGCCGAACGCCTGACGCGATACGCCGGCCTCCGTTCGGCGGTTGCCGTCTTGTGGCTCAGTCGTTGATCAGCACGATTTTGCCGAGGTGCCGGCCTGTCTCCATGAGTCGGTGTGCCCGGGCGGCGGTCGCGTCCTCGGAGCGGTGTAAATAGCTCGACGAGGTAGGTGCCGTGGGTGGATCTTAGGCGGCTTCGGTGGCGGGTGCCAAGGCCGGGTCGTCGGTCGGGTGGAGCT
>NZ_VCKX01000109.1 GCF_005889725.1 Nonomuraea zeae | reverse complement strand
GGGCAGGGGGGTGTCGAGCGCGAGGGCCTTGCCGATGGCGGGGCGCGCGGCCACGACGATCATCTGCCCCGGGTGCAGGCCGTTGGTGAGCGAGTCGAGGTCCTGGAAGCCGGTCGGGACGCCGACCATCTGGCCGCCACGGCTGCCGATCGCCTCCAGCTCGTCGAGCGCGCCGGGCATGATGTCGGCCAGCGGCGCGTAGTCTTCCGTGGTGCGCCGTTCGGTGACCTTGTAGATCTCCGCCTGGGCGCGGTCGACGAGGTCGTCGACCTCTTCGTTCTGGCCGCCGTAGCCGAAGGAGACGATGCGGGTGCCGGCCTCGATGAGGCGGCGCAGGATCGCCTGCTCGCGGACGATCTTGGCGTAGTAGCCGGCGTTGGCCGCCGTGGGGACGACGGCGGTGAGCGTGTGGAGATAGGCGGCGCCGCCCACCCTGGCCATCTCGCCGCGCTTCTGCAGCTCGTCGAAGACGGTGACCGCGTCGGCCGGCTCGCCGCGGCCGTAGAGGTCGGTGACGACGTCGTAGACCATCTGGTGCGCCGGGCGGTAGAAGTCGTCGGAACGCAGGATCTCCACGACGTCGGCGATGGCGTCCTTCGACAGCAGCATGCCGCCGAGCACCGACTGCTCCGCCTCGATGTTGCTGGGCGGGGTGCGCTCGAAACCAGGGCCTCCGCCGGCCTCTTCGTCACTGCTCACCGCGCCCCCTCGAACAACCTTGCAGGCGGTCGCACCACCCCCACTTGTAGTCGACCGGTCTGACAGTTTCGCGGAGTCGAGGTCAGTCGGCAACGCGGCCTGTGGATAAAGCTGTGGTCAAGCTGTGCACGAGCGCGCTCAGGGTGTGAAACGTCTGTGGACGAGCCTGGGGATAACTCACAAGGTCATCCACCAGCAGCTCGCTGACCTGGGCGAACACTGTCCACCGGCTGTGGAGGGAAGAAAGTTGGGCCGACACGCCGGGTAAGGTCCATAATGGACAGATGCTCATTACCCCCCGAGACCGGGAGATTCTGCGCCTGGCCGTGCCGGCGTTCGGCGCGCTGGTCGCCGAGCCGCTCTTCCTGCTCGCCGACTATGCCATCGTCGGCCACGGGCTGGGCACCACGGCTGTGGGCTCGCTGGGGGTGGCGGGCGCGGTCCTGACCACGTTGGTGAACCTGTGCGTCTTCCTCGCCTACGGCACGACGGCGTCGGTGGCACGCCAGTCGGGGGCGGGCAACCACGCGCGGGCCATGCGCAGCGGGGTGGACGGGATCTGGCTGGCGCTGGCCATCGGGGCGACGCTGATCGTCGTGGGCTGGCCGCTCGCGCCGGCCATGGTGGAGCTGTTCGGTGCGGGGCCGGAGCAGAGCGCGCAGGCGGTCACGTACCTGCGGATCAGCCTGCTCGGCGCGCCGGGGATGCTGGTCGTGCTGGCGGGCACGGGGGTGCTGCGCGGGCTGCGGGACACGCTCACCCCGCTGGCGGTCGCGGTGGGCTCGTTCGCGCTGAACGCGGCGCTGAACGCCTGGTTCGTGCTCGGGCTGGGCTGGGGCATCGCGGGCTCCGCGTGGGGCACCGTGCTGGCTCAGACGCTGGGAGCGGCCGTCTACCTGGTCGTGGTGGCCAGGGGCGCGCTGCGCCTGGGCGCGCCGCTCACGCCCAGCCTGGCCGGGGTCAGGCAGGCGGGCACGGCCGGGTTCGCGCTGCTCGTCCGTACGGTGTGCCTGCGGGTGGTGCTCCTCGTGGCCACCGTGATCGCCACCAGGATGGGCGAGGCGGAGCTGGCGGCGTACGCGATCGCGACGCAGGTGTGGACGCTCCTCGCCTTCGCGCTCGACGCCATCGCGATCGCCGGGCAGGCCATCACGGGGCGCTCGCTCGGCGCCGGGGACGTCGCGGCCACCAAGGCCGCCACCAGGCGCATGGTGCAGTGGGGCGTCTGGTCGGGCGCCGTGCTCGGCCTGCTCGTGATCGCGGCCAGGCCGGTGCTGCCGGGGCTGTTCGACGCCGATCCGCAGGTCGCGGAGCTGCTGCTGGCGGTGCTGTGGCCGGTGGCGCTGTTCCAGCCGGTGTGCGGGGTCGTCTTCGTGCTCGACGGTGTGCTGATCGGAGCGGGTGACCAGCGCTATCTGGCGTGGGCGGGGGTGTGGACGACGCTGGCGTACCTGCCCGCCGCGCTGCTGGCCGCCGGTTTCGGCGTGGTGGCCCTCTGGTGCGCGCTGGGGGTGTGGATGCTCGCGCGCCTGATCACCCTCGTACGACGGTCCGCCGGCACCGCCTGGCTGGTTACCGGGGCGTAGGGGGCGCCCCCGCTCACTGTGACCGTCCCGTGCTTGCTGTTGTCCAAGGGGTGAGACATTGTGGGCGAGTTCCCTGAGCGGGGTGTTCCTTGTCCACGATCCTGCGGCGACTGCCGCCGTCCGAGGCGACCGGGTTACGAACCGGCGCCCGGCACAGCCTGGCCGAGCTCTACCGTCCGGCCGATCTGGTGGTGCTCGGGCTCGGCGTGATGATCGGCGCGGGCATCTTCGGCATCGCCGGTCAGCAGGCGGCCGGCACGGCCGGGCCCGGCGTGATCCTGTCTTTCATGATCGCGGGCATCGCCTGCCTGCTCGCCTGCCTGTGCTACGCCGAGCTGTCCTCCACGATGCCGACCTCGGGCAGCGCCTACACCTTCACCTACGTCATCTTCGGCGAGGTCTGGGCCTGGATCATCGGCTGGGCCCTGATCCTGGAGTTGCAGTTCGCCGCCGCGGTGGTGGCCAGGGCGTGGGGCGCGATCACGGTCAGGGCGATCTCCGACTTCGGCGTCACCCTGCCGCGCGAGCGGCTGGTCGAGGACCTCCTCGTGTTCGTGATCCTGGTGCTGCTCACCGGCATCGTGGCGCTGGGCGCGCGGATCGGGCTGCGGGCGCTGTGGATCATGGTGGCGGCCAAGCTGCTGGCCATCGGCGCGGTCATCGTCGTCGGGCTGGCCCATGTGGACGTGGCGAATTTCGGCGAGTTCTACGTCCCGCCCAAGACGCTGCCGACGCCGCCCGCGACGGTGCTGGAGATCTTCGTGGGGCAGAGCCAGGCGTTCGGCTGGTTCGGGATCTTCGCCGCCGCCTCGGCCATCGCGTTCGCGTACATCGGGTTCGACATCGTCGCCACCTCCGCCGAGGAGACCGTGAACGCGCCCAGGGCCGTGCCCAAGGGCATGATCCGCAGCCTGGTGATCGCCACGATCATCTACCTCGCGGTGGCCGTGGTGATGGTGGGCATGATCCCCTACACGAAGATCTCGATGGACGCCCCGCTGTCCAGCGCGTTCCGTGAGATCGGCGTGGACTGGATGGTGCACGTCATCGACGTCGGCGCGGTGCTGGGGCTGACGACCGTGATCCTGGTGCTGATCGTCGGGCAGACGCGGGTGCTGTTCTCCATGGCCCGCGACGGGCTGATCCCCCGCGGCCTGGCCTCCGTCAGCCGGCGCTACCACACGCCCTCGCGGGTGACGCTCGTGATCGGGCTCATCGCGGTCGTGCTGGCCGAGCTCGTCCCGGTGCTCATGATGCAGGAGCTCGTGGTGATCGGGACGCTGTTCGCGTTCCTGTTCGTGGCGGCCGGGGTGATCGTGATGCGCCGGCGCATGCCGCACCTGGAGCGGGGCTTCCGGGTGCCGCTCTCGCCGCTGCTGCCGGCGCTCTCGCTGGTGGCCACGCTCTGGCTGATGGTCAACCTGCGGGTGCTGACCTGGGCGTGGTTCGTCCTGTGGATGGGTTTCGGCCTGGCGGTCTACCTCGTGTACGGCCGCCGCCACAGCCTGCTGGCCCAGCCCCGGCACCCGGTCGAGGCGTCTCGCGGGCGGCACCGGCGCTGGAGCGGCCCCGCCTCTTGAGCGTCCGTCAGAAGCGACCCGACTCGAGGACGCTGCGCAGGAACTCGCGGGTCCTGGCGTGCTCGGGCTCGGTGAAGATCTTCTCGGCCGGACCCTTTTCGAGGAGCACCCCGCCGTCGAGGAAGCACACCGTGTCCGAGATCTCGCGGCAGAAGCCCATCTCATGGGTCGTGAGGATCATCGTCATACCCGACTCCTTGAGCTCCCTGATGATCTCCAGCACCTCCACGACCAGCTCGGGGTCGAGCGCCGAGGTGACCTCGTCGAGCAGCATCAGCCTGGGCTGGGTGGCCAGCGCCCTGATGATGGCCACCCGCTGCTGCTGCCCGCCGGAGAGCTGGTCGGGGTAGGCACGTGCCTTGTCCGCCAGCCCGAACCTGACCAGCAGGTCGTGCGCCTGCTCCTCCGCCTGCTTCTTCGCCACCTTGTGCACCCGGCGGGGCGCCAGCGTGATGTTGTCCAGCACGGTCATGTGCGGGAACAGGTTGAACGCCTGGAACGCGATGCCCAGTCGCTTGCGCACGTCGTCCACGTTCACGCGGGGGTCGGTGATGTCCTCGCCGTCGAGGCGGATCGTGCCGTCGTCCACCGTCTCCAGCAGGTTCACGCAGCGCAGGAGCGTGGACTTGCCCGAGCCGGAGGCCCCGATCAGGCTCACCACCTCGTGCGGGTGCACCTCCAGGTCGATGCCGCGCAGCACGCTGTGACCGCGGAAGTTCTTCCACACCCCGTCGATCGTCAAGATGCTCATGCGCCCTGCCTCCTGCGCGTGCGGGCGGCCAGATGGTCGGTGAACCGGGCCATGGGGATCGTGAGCAGGATGAACAGCAGCGCCGCGACGAGGTAGGACGTGAAGTTGAAGGTGCTGGCCGCATGGATCTGCGCCTGCCTGAGCGCCTCCAGCGGCCCGATGGTGGCGACCAGCGCCGTGTCCTTCTGCAGCGAGATGAAGTCGTTGAGCAGCGGCGGCACGACCCGGCGGGTGGCCTGCGGCAGCACCACGAACCGGATGGCCTTGCCGTGGCTCAGGCCCAGCGAGCGGGCCGCCGCGACCTGGCTGGGGTGGATGGACTCGATGCCGGATCTGAACACCTCGGCCACG
This sequence comes from Nonomuraea zeae, assembly GCF_005889725.1. Classification (GTDB taxonomy): domain Bacteria; phylum Actinomycetota; class Actinomycetes; order Streptosporangiales; family Streptosporangiaceae; genus Nonomuraea; species Nonomuraea zeae. Next base: position 32,129 of record NZ_VCKX01000109.1, on the reverse strand, counting down.
TACGCGCCGTAGGAGAGGGTCAGGGCGATGATGCCCAGCGTCGCCAGGTCGGTCGGGATGCCCTGCAGCCTGAGCGCGGGCAGCCCGAACCCGACGAGGTAGATCACCAGGATCGTCGGCACGCCCCTGAAGATGTCGGTGTAGAGCGTGGCCAGCGCCCTGATCGGGAAGAACGCCGGCTTCCTGATCCCTCTGGCCAGCGCCACCAGCAGCCCGACGACGAGGATCAGCGGCTCCGCGATCAGGAAGATCTTGATGTTGATCAGGAACCCGCTCAGCACGTCAGGCAGCGCCGCGACGAAGTGCTCCCAGTCGAAGAACGTCTTCCGCACCCGCGGCCAGCCGGGCGAGCTCGTGATCACCCAGCCGACCAGGACGATGAAGACGATCGTCGACGCCGTCGCGATCGAGGCCGAACGGCGCGCGCGTGACCTGCGTACCTGCTCCCGCTGGACCTGCCGCTCGGACTTGACCCACTCGGTCATCGCAGCTCGGGTGCGCCCGCCGCCGAGCCGAGCCACTGCTGCTCGATCTTGGCCAGCTCGCCCTTGGACTTCAGCGCGTCCACGGCCTTGTCCACGCAGCTCTTGAGCCCGCTGTTCTTCTCCATGACCAGCCCGAACTCCTCAGGCGTGCCGCCCGTCGAGCTGAACTGGCCCACGATCTTCGACTTCTCCACCTGCGCGGCCGTCACGTAGAAAGCCGTCGGCAGGTCCACGACCAGCGCGTCCACCTGCTCGTTCTTCAGCGCGTTGACGGCGTCGATCTGCTCGTTGTAGACGTTGGGGTCGTCGGCCGGCTGGATGACGTTCTTGACCGCGTCGAACGAGGTCGTGCCCACCTGTACGCCGATCTTCGCGTCCTTGAGCTCGGCCAGGCTCTTCGCACCGGCGAACTTGCCGCCCTCGACGGCCACGACGGCCTGCTTGACCGTGTAGTAGCCCTTGCTGAAGTCGACCACCTCGGCCCTCTTCGGGGTGATCGAGACCTGGTTGACGTCGAAGTCGAACTGCTTGGCCCCCGGCGCGAACGCCGAGTCGAACTTGACCGTGCTCCACTGCACCTCGCTGCGGTCGAAGCCGAGCTCCCCCGCCACCGCGAACGCCACCGCGCTCTCGAACCCCTGGCCGTTGCTGGGGTCGTCGTCCTTGAACCACGGCTCGTAGGCCGGCTTGTCGGTGCCGATGGTCAGCTTGCCGGCGTTGACCAGCTTGAGCTGCTCCTTGGCGCACGCGGTGGACGTCGTCGGCGCCGCGGTGGTGGCCGCCGGGTCGTCTACGGGTGCGCAGGCGACGACCGCCACGGCCAGCGCGCCGAACGCGAGCAGCATCGAGGGACGGGCCATGGCCAAGCCTCCAGGGGGAACGTGCGAGAGAACGAACCGCATTCTACGCCGACCGAATAGGAAATAACGTCCCCGGGTGCCGCTCACCACGGGGTTCACTCCCGTGTGCGAACGACCTGAAAGCGCGCACGACCCGAAAAGGGGGCACCACATGAAAAAGGCCCCGCTCCGGACGGAGAGGGGCCTGAATCATGGATCAGCCGCCGACAACCTCGACATCCACGGAAGCGGAGACTTCCGGGTGGAGCTTGACGGTGACCTTGTGGGAGCCGACGCTCTTGATCGGGTTGACGATCTCGATGCGACGACGGTCGAGGATCGGGCCACCGGCCGCCTTGACGGCGTCGGCGATGTCGCCCGTGGTGATCGAGCCGAACAGGCGGCCGGAGTCGCCCGCGCGGGTCGTGAGGCGGACCCGCAGAGCGCCGAGCTGGCCGGCGACCTCCTTCGCGGTGCCCAGGTCACGGATCTCGCGAGCGTCGCGCGACTTCCTGATCGTCTCGATCTGCTTCTCGGCCCCGCGCGTCCAGCGCATGGCGAACCCGCGCGGGATGAGGTAGTTACGGCCGTAGCCGTCCTTGACCTCGACGACGTCGCCAGGGGCGCCGAGGCCGGAGACCTCGTTGGTGAGGATGAGCTTCATATCGACAGTCCTCCTTAGCGCGCGGTGCTCGTGTAAGGCAGCAGAGCCACCTCACGGGCGTTCTTGATCGCGGTCGCCACGTCACGCTGGTGCTGGGTGCAGTTGCCCGTCACCCGGCGCGCACGGATCTTGCCGCGGTCGGAGATGAACTTCCGCAGCAGCGCCGTGTCCTTGTAGTCGACGTAGGAGATCTTGTCGTGGCAGAACAGGCAAACCTTCTTCTTGGGCTTGCGCAGTGCCGGCTTGGCCATCGTGGTGCTCCTTTCAGAGCCCCGCCTTGTGGGCGGGAATGGACTCGGGCTTGTGGACAGATGGAGTTAGAAAGGCGGTTCGTCGCTGAAGTCGTTGCCGCCGCCGCCGCCGAAGCCGCCGCTCTGCTGAGCGCCGCCGCCGCCGAAACCGCCGCCGCCGCCGCTCTGGTAGCCACCGCCCTGAGGCGGGGCGGGCGACGCGGAGGCCCACGGGTCGTCGGCCGGGCCGCCGCCGAAGCCGCCGCCACCGCCGCCGCCCTGACGGGAGGTGCGGTTGACCTTGGCCGTGGCGTTACGCAGAGACGGGCCGACCTCGTCGACCTCGACCTCGTAGACCGTGCGCTTCTCGCCTTCCTTGGTCTCGTAAGACCGCTGCTTGAGCCGCCCCTGCACGATGACCCGCATGCCGCGCTGGAGGCTCTCAGCGGCGTTCTCCGCCGCCTGCCGCCACACGTTGCAGGTCAGGAAGAGGCTTTCGCCATCTTTCCACTCGTTGGTCTGTCGATCCATGAACCGCGGAGTGGACGCGATGCGGAATCGAGCCACGGCTTGCCCCGTCGGGGTGAATCGCAGCTCCGGGTCTTCGACAAGGTTGCCGACGATGGTGATTACGGTGTCGCCTGCTGCCATGGCTAGCGCTCGCCTTCCTGCACGCCTTCGCTTGGGTTACGGCTCAGAGTACGGCCGCCGCCCGACAAAAAGCCGGGCAACGAGCTGCTTAGTGCACGTCGGGGCGGAGGACCTTGGTGCGCAGGATGCCCTCGTTGAGGTTCATCTGCCGGTCGAGCTCCTTGACCGTCGCGGGCTCCGCGGACAGGTCGATGACGGCGTAGATGCCTTCCGACTTCTTGTCGATGTCGTAGGCGAGACGGCGACGGCCCCAGACGTCGACCTTCTCCACGGTGCCGCCGTCGTTGCGGACCACGGTGAGGAACTGGTCGAGGGACGGCGCGACGGTGCGCTCATCGAGCGAAGGGTCCAGAATGACCATTACTTCGTAACGACGCATGCGGGACTCCAACCTCCTCTGGACTCTTGCGGTCACGACACTCTGCCGTGACAGGAGGACGCTGACGCTAGACCCGGACACCACTCTTCGGCATCTCGGGGCGATGGATCACCCATCACAACGCAGCCTGACCAGGTTACCAGCCGCCAGTAGATGGGAAGGCCTGTAGGAAACCTAGGGGGTGGTGGCTGTGCCACATGTGCTTCAACCCTCCGAGAGGGAGCGGTTCAAGCTCACGCTCAACACCGACGGGCGTTCGCACCCGGCCGAGAACATCCTGGCCGTCGCCACGCTGGCCTGCGGGGTGGTGGCGTTCGTCGCGACGTTCTGGACGTCCGCGCACATGATCTCGTCCTGGATCGGCACGCTGGGCTTCGGTGTCGGTCTCTATTCCCAGTACGTCTCGGCGACCACGCCGCAGCGTTCGCTCAATGTCGTCGGGATCGTGGGCTCGTTCGTGGGGGCCGCGCTCGGCATCGCCCACGGCGGTTTCCTCCCCCATCCGTGACGCACCTCGTCCGTGGCGCACCTCGTCCGTGGCGCACCTCGTCCGTGGCGCACCTCATCCGTGACGTACCTCATCCGTGACGCACTCACGAAGACCCCATGACAAACGGCCCCGGCGCCTGCCCGGGGCCGTTCGATATGTGACTCACCCGATGTGCAGGTCGATACCGAGCAGGACCAGGAACCAGAGGAAGACGGCGAGCAACGCCTCCGCGACGTCCTTCAGCAACCCTGGAGTGATGTAGTCATAGAGCCAGGCAACGTAGATGCCGACGATGACGTAGATCAAGACGATCAGCGCTCGTAAGCGCCAGCGGCTCATATCGTTTCTCCTCCTTTGGGATGGCAGGCGACTTCCCCAGGCCGGTCGGGTCAAACGGATAAGCTCGGTGACATGGTGCGCATCGGAGCTCATGTCGATCAGGACGACCCCGCCGCTCACGCCGAGCGGGTCGGGGCCGAGGTGGTGCAGTTCTTCCTCGGCGATCCACAGGGTTACGACAAGCCCGTGTTGCCGGCCAAGCCGGTCGAGGGCGTCGAGATCTACGTCCACGCCCCCTACCTGATCAACGTGGCGACCACCAACAACCGCATCAGGATCCCCAGCCGCAAGCTGCTGGAGCAGCACCTCAAGGCGGCCGCCGGGCTCGGCGCCAAGGGCCTGATCGTGCACGGCGGCCACGTCAACAAGAGCGACGATCCGCAGACCGGTTTCGACAACTGGCGCAAGGTGTTCGAGCGCATGGAGTGCCCGATCCCCGTGCTGATCGAGAACACCGCGGGCGGCGGCAACGCGATGGCCCGCAAGCTGGAGCGCATCGCCCGGCTCTGGGACGCGCTCGACGGGTTCGACGTGGGGTTCTGCCTCGACACCTGCCACGCCCACGCGGGCGGCGAGGAGCTGGTCGACCTCGTCGAGCGGGTCAAGGCCATCACCGGCCGCATCGACCTCGTCCACTGCAACGACTCGCGCGACGACTTCGACTCGGGCGCCGACCGCCACGCGAACCTGGGCCAGGGGAAGATCGACCCCGAGCTGATCCTCGCGGTCTGCCGGGCGGCGGGCGCGCCGGTCGTGGTGGAGACGCCGGCCGACGGCCAGGCCGACGACATCGCGTTCCTCAGGAAGCACCTCTGAGGAAATTTCCCGGACGGACGCGCCTCTGAGGGTGGCGTGCTAGACGTATGCGCTGGTGGAGGGCCTGGGGAAAACCTCTAGCGAATACACACAGCCTGTGGATAACTTCCCTGGATTACCGAGACGAAGAAGCGGGTATAGAAATCAGCCCGCCCAGGCGCCGCTCAGATATCGGGCGGCGTTCAGGAACATGAGCGGCCCCGAGACCAGCCCGTAGAGCGCGATCACCCACGCCCGCCTCGTCGCGACCTTGGCGAACAGGACCCACAGCGGAAACCACAGCAGCAGCGAGCGCGGGATCGACAGGTAGTACGCCGACGTCATCAGGGCCCCCGCCTGCGTGCCCGTGTAGACCAGCTCGCTCCACCTGCGCAGCACGAGCAGCCACACCAGCACGGCGAAGGCCACCAGCGCCCCGGCGATCTCCATCCGGAAGGCCACCGCGAAGTCGTCGGAGCCCATGGCCGAGCGCCAGGTCGTCTGCCACGCCTCCCAGGGCCACTCGAAGTCGCGGCCCCACCCGGCCTCCTGGGCATGCTTCCACGCCAGCCAGTCGCCCGTCCGCCCGTAGTGGTAATACGAGTACGCCATCAGCGGGACGAACGGCACGACCAGCCATCCGGCCCGCCGCGCCCGCTCCCGCCCGGTGAACAACCCGGTACCGAACTCCACCACCAGCGCGACCGCGAGGAACAGCCCGGTGATCCGCACGCACGACGCCCCGGCGGCCAGCGCCACCGCCTGCGGCCAGCGCCCCTGCCTGGCCGCGAGCCACGCCGGGATCGCGAAGGCCAGGAAGAGCGACTCGCTGTAGCCCGCCGCCAGGAACACCGCCATCGGGAAGAGCAGCAGTCCCAGCACGGCCACCCAGCCGTCGGCCCCCTCGATCTCGGCGAGGCGGGCCAGCGCCACCATGGCGACCGCCCCGGCGACCAGCGAGATCAGCAGCCCGGCCGCCGACCAGTCGGGGATGACGAGGTGCACCAGCCGCATGAGCATCGGCAGGCCGGGGAAGAAGGCGGGCAGCCCCTGGTCGGGCGGCCGGCCGGGCTCGCCGTCGTACCCGTGCTCGGCGATCGTGATGAACAGCGTGGCATCCCACTTGCGCCACTTGTCGGTGTAGTCGCCGAGCGTGACCCCGAGCAGCGTCGACACCAGCAGCCCGGCGCGCGAGCCGAACCAGAGCAGCAGCGCGTCCCGCCGGGCCGAGCGGGTGATCATCGCAGGACGGACGCCAGCGTGAACCGGTCGCGGGCGTCGTCGAAGACGCCACCGGCCTGGTCGTCGATGCCGGCCTGCCGCACCACGTCCTTGTCGGGCCGCAGGACGTCCCGCACGACGAACGCCATCATGATCCCGATGGTGATGACGCGTCCCCAGACGGCGGTGAAGTAGGTGTCGTCACCGATGCCCAGGTCGTGCCGGCTGAGCGGCGGCTGGTTCAGCAGGTAGAGCCAGATGGCGGCGAAATACCACACCTCGGCGAGCTGCCACAGCGCCAGCGGCTTCCAGTTGGGTCTGGCCAGGACGGCGAACGGCACCAGCCAGAGCACGAACTGCGGCGACCACACCTTGTTCGTCATCATGAACGCGGCCAGCGCCAGGAAGCAGATCTGGGCCAGCCTGGGCCGGCGCGGCGCGGCCAGCGTCAGCACGGCGATGCCCAGGCACATGACGGCCAGCGCCACCATGCCGAGCGTGCTCACGTCGCCCTCGCCCAGGATCGGCCAGCCCTTGTTCTGGAAGAACAGCCACGGCGAGCCCCAGTCGACCCCGCGCTCCTCGGAGAAGACGTAGAACCTGCGCCAGCCCTCCCACGCGAAGATCATGAACGGGGCGTTGACCACGATCCACGCGCCCGCCGCCGAGCCCATCGTGACCAGGAACGGCCGCCATCGCGCGGTCCGCAACGTGAGCAGGAACAGCGCGCCCACGAACATCAGCGGATAGAACTTGGTCGCGATCGCCAGCCCCAGCAGCACCCCGGCCAGCACCTGGCGGCGCCGCCCCCAGGCCAGCAGCATGCCCATCGACAAAGCGCCCGCGACCAGGTCCCAGTTGATGTAGGCGGCCAGCACCACGGCGGGCGAGATGGCGTACCAGAGCGCGTCCCACCGCCGGGCCGGCCCGGCCACCGCGGCCATCAGCAGGACGCCGATGACCAGGCTGATGCCGAGCAGGATCACCGTCAGGTCGTAGAACCTGACCGCCTGGGCGACCCTGTCCAGCTCCAGCCACCGGGAGATCCAGCTGATCACCTGCATGACCTCGCCCAGCACGACCGGGTATTCGACCTGCTTGTCGAACGGCACGTCGGCGAAGTACGGGTTCTGGGTGGCCAGCTCCCTGTCGAAGTACAGGGGGTAGATGTCGGTGTAGCAGAAGTTCGTGTAGGTCGTGACCTGGTCGTTCCAGCCGCCGGTGCGGCACGGCAGCCGTACGACGTACGCGAGCGTGGCCCCCAGGGCCGCGATCAGCCCCAGGGGAAGGTACGGCACGGCGCGCGCCATCAGCGGCGCGCGCACCTCCGTGGTCGTCACTGGTCCTCGGGCCTGGCGGTCAGTGGCCACCGGCCTGAGGACCTGGGCTCCGGCACGTTGCCGCCCGCGCCCCCCGAGTCGTCAGAGGTCTGCGGGAAGCCGGGATCGCCGTTCGGGTCGTCGATCGTCACGTCGCCGTCGCCGTCGTCACCGCAGTTGATCAGGCAGTCCGGGTCGCCGGTGCCGTCGTCGAACGGGTTGTCCTGGTCGAACGGGTTGTCGTCCGCGCTCGGCGTCGGCGTGGGCGTGGGGCTCGGCACGATGTTCTCGGCCAGGCCGACCTCGGCCTTGTCGGGGAACTGCTCGACGGGCAGGTTCGCGTGCGCGGCCAGCATGAACTTCTGCCAGGCCAGCGTGGGCGGACCGGCGCCCTCGAAGCCGAGGGTCGTCTCCTTGGGCGTGGTGTACGGGTTGTCGGGGCCGTACTTGGTGCTCGGCTTGCCCTTGGGCGTGATCGGGCAGTTGGAGTGGAGCGGCTGGACGACCTTGCCCGTCTTCGTCAGGCACTGCTCGCGGTAGAAGCCGACCGCGGTGGACAGCTGCGGCGTGTAGCCGACGAACCAGGCTTCCTTCTCGTCGTTGTTCGTGCCGGTCTTGCCGGCCGCCGGCCGGTTGCCCAGGCCCTTGCCCGCCGCGGTGCCGCTCCGCAGCACCTCCTGCATCGCGACCGTGGCGTCGGCGGCGACGCCGGCGTCGATGACCGACTTGGGCGTCTTGAGCTCGGGGTAGGCGATCTTGTTGTTCAGCTTGACGGCCTGGACGACGTGGTAGCGGATGTACTTGCCGCCGTTGGCGAAGATGGAGTAGCCCGCCGCCTGCTCTACCGGCGTCACCAGGGCGCTGCCGATGGCGAACTGGTAGTGGTGCTCGGCGATGTCCTTCTCCATGCGGCTCTGGTTGAACCCGGCCGCCTCGACGAGGTTCTTCACCTCGTCGAGCTGGCCGGGCAGCTTGAACGCCATGGAGACGAACGCGGTGTTGACCGACTGCGCGGTCGCCTTGATCACGTCGACGGCCGCGCCGACGTTGTGGCTGTTCTTGATGCCGCCCACCTGCTGGCCGGGGAGCACCTTCGGGACCGTCTGGTTGCCCGGCACGTAGCTCTTCAGCGAGTAGCCGGCCTGCAGCCAGGCCGCCAGCACGTACGGCTTGAACGCGGACGCGGCCTGCTTCGTGGACTGGAAGGGCTCGTTCCACGGGTCGTTGAGGTAGTCGTCGCCGCCGTAGAACGCCAGGACGCGGCCGTGCCTGGGATCCACCGCGGCCAGACCGGCGTGGTACTCGTTGGACCTGCCCGCGAGCTGGCTCTTCACCGCGTCCTTCGCGGCGATCATGAGCTTCCGGTCGAAGGTGGAGGTGATGTCGTAGCCGCCGCTCTCGATCTCGTCCCGCGTGAGACCGCGCTGGGCCAGCTCGTCGAGCACCTGCGTGACCATGTAGCCCTTGAGGCCGCCCATCTCGTTGCTGTTGCCGGCCTTGCGCGTCGTGGGGAACTTCGCGGTCTGCGGGAGCTGTCCGTACTTCTCCGGCCAGAGCTCGGCCATGTTCCTGATGACATCCTTGAACCGGGCCTGGAGCGCGGGCGCGTCGGGCTCCCAGTTCGGCTGCTGGATGCGCGCGGCCAGGTAGGCGGCCTGCACGTCCGTCAGCTTCAGCGCGCTGGCCTTCTTGTCACCGAAGTAGGCCTTCGCGGCGGCCTCGACCCCGTAGGCGCGGCCGAAGTTGACCGTGTTGAGGTAGTTCCGCAGGATGTCGTCCTTGGTCAGCGTCTCGTCGAGCTTGACCGCGACGAAGATCTCGCTGACCTTACGCTTGATCGACACTTCCTGGCTGAGGCCGTCGTAGTAGTTACGGGCCATCTGCTGGGTGATCGTCGAGGCGCCCTGCAGCTGCTGGCCGGTCGCGGTCATCCACAGGGATCGGACCATGCCGGAGATCGAGATGCCGGAGTCCTCGTAGAACGTCTTGTTCTCGATGGCGATCGTGGCGTCCTTGATGTTCTGGGCCATCTGATCGAACTCGACGGTGTCCCGCTTCATGCCCAGCTTGGCGATCGGGGTCTTGCCGTCGCGGTAGTAGATGGTGCTCTGCTGGGCGACCGCCTCGGCCTGGGTGACCGTGGGCACCTCGGTGTTGGCGTACGCGACCATGATCATGCCGAAGATGCCGGCCGCGAACACGACGCAGCCGGCCACGACGATCTTCCAGCTCGGCACGAACCTGCGCCAGCCGCTCCGGCCGCCACCGCCGCCGTTCTTGGTCGGCGGGCCGGGGGGCTCGGGTGGCCCGCCCTGGCCGGTCTTCCGGCGCGAGCGCCGCGGCGCGTCGCTGATGACGGTCTCCTGGTTGCTCACCGCCGTCCGGGTGTCCTGGCGGGCACGGGAGCGGGACCGCGACGGCTGGTCGCCGCGGCCGGGGTGCTCCGGATGGGGCTGGCCGGGCGCAGGAGCACCGGGACCGGGCCGGCCGGGCCCGGGAGCGCCCGGATAGGGCTGCCCGCCGGGCACGGGAGCTCCGGGGTAGGGCTGGCCGCGCCCTGGGGCTTCGGGGTGGGGCTGGTCGGCACGCCGCGGCGGAGGCTGCTCGGCACGCCGAGGAGCGGACTCGTCGTACGGCTGCGCCGCCATCGCCCCCGTCTGCTCGTATGCCGCTTCAGGACGACGCGAAGGCGGCTCCGCGCTCCATCCCGTTTCGTCGGTTTGGGGCGGAGAACCTTGGGGCACAGAACGGGATGAGCTGGACCGGCGACGCCTTCCAGGCCGTGCCGTCCCCTCATTCATGCTGTTACTCACACGTCCTCGCAACGTCGTCGGATACAAAACGGCGGTTGGGCGTGAGGTTCATCGCCGCCCTCGGTTGATCACGCTTGGCCGACGAGGTCAGGCGGTCCGTTCCCGAGGACGTACGAAACCGTCAGGTGGTTCCAGGAACAACCTTGGCAGACCTCGACCACGTACACCCGGAACTCATCGTAATCATGAGCCATGGCGGCGAGCTCCGACATGACCTTTGCCTGTCCGGCATGCCGTCCGAGGGAATCCCCGTAGACATAGGTCACGTGGGTGACGTTCTCCCTCTCGCACACAGGGCAGAGACGTTCGGTCGGCTCGCCTAAGTGGCGCGCCGCCCGAAGGAGGTAGGGCTGTGCGTCACAGACGTCCCCGCGCGAAGCTCGCCCGGAACGTAGAGAGCGGACCACCGCCTTTTTCGCGAGGCCGTAATCCACCACCCTTCGCTGTGACCACATGAGCGCCAGACTACGGCGTTTTACTGATTCATCCCAACGGCTTGGCAGATTCGTAGATTGCAGGCATATAGCGGCCCGACGTATCCTCGGGATGTATCGGCTCGATACATCGACGCGAGAGGAGGCGGTTCCGATGGTCAGCGGACAGGGCAGGGTCTTGGAACTGGCCGTGCTCGGGTCGCTGCACGAAACCCCGCTTCATGGCTATGAGCTGCGCAAACGACTCAACGCCCTGCTGGGGATGTTCCGTGCGTTCTCCTACGGGTCGCTGTACCCCTGTCTGCGCGCTCTCCTGACCCAGGGCCTCATCGCGGAGGAGCAACCCGCCCCCGCCACGATCGTCGGCGGTCGATCGAAGATCGTCTACAAGCTGACGGCCGAGGGCAAGGAACGGCTGCAGGACATGCTGACGCAGGCCGGTCCCTCCGCTTGGGAGGACGAGAGCTTCGGTGTGCACTTCGCGTTCTTCAGGCACACCGAGGCCGAGGTGCGCCTGCGCATCCTCGAGGGACGCCGCAGCCGGTTGGAGGAGCGGCTCGACGCCGTGCGCACGGCGCTGGCGCGCACCAGGGAGCGGCTCGACAGTTACACGCTTGAGCTGCAGCGCCATGGGCTCGAGTCGGTCGAGCGCGAGGTGCGCTGGTTGAACGAGCTGATCGCAACAGAGCGTCGGGCCTCTGAAGGGCCCGAAAGAGATACCACGTCAACTGATGAGTAAGGGAGCGAGTGCGATGGGTTCGGTTCGCGTGGCCATTGTCGGTGTCGGCAACTGCGCGTCGTCGCTGGTCCAGGGCGTTCACTATTACAAGGACGCCGACCCGGACGTACGGGTCCCGGGCCTGATGCACGTGAAGTTCGGCGACTACCACGTCGGCGACGTCGAGGTCGTCGCGGCGTTCGACGTGGATGCCAAGAAGGTCGGCCGCGATCTGTCCGAGGCGATCGTCGCCAGCGAGAACAACACGATCAAGATCACGGATGTGCCGCCCACGGGGGTGACGGTCCAGCGCGGCCACACCTTCGACGGCCTGGGCGAGTTCTACCAGGAGATCATCGAGGAGTCCGACGAGGATCCCGTCGACGTGGTCCAGGTGCTTCGTGACAACCGGGTCGACGTCCTGGTGTCCTACCTGCCGGTGGGCTCGGAGGAGGCCGACCGCTTCTACGCGCAGTGCGCGATCGACGCCAAGGTCGCCTTCGTCAACGCGCTGCCGGTCTTCATCGCCTCCGACCCGGTGTGGGCGGAGAAGTTCACCGAGGCCGGGGTGCCGATCGTCGGCGACGACATCAAGTCGCAGGTCGGCGCCACGATCACGCACCGCGTGCTGGCCAAGCTGTTCGAGGACCGCGGGGTGGAGCTGCTGCGCACGTACCAGCTCAACTTCGGCGGCAACATGGACTTCATGAACATGCTGGAGCGCAAGCGCCTCCAGTCCAAGAAGATCTCGAAGACGCAGTCGGTCACCTCGCAGATCCCGCACGAGATGGGCAAGGCCGACGTCCACATCGGGCCGTCCGACCACGTGCCGTGGCTCGACGACCGCAAGTGGGCCTACGTGCGGCTGGAGGGCCGCTCGTTCGGCGACACCCCGCTCAACCTGGAGTACAAGCTCGAGGTCTGGGACTCGCCGAACTCGGCCGGCATCATCATCGACGCGGTCCGCGCCGCCAAGATCGCCCTTGACCGGGGCATCGGCGGCCCGATCCTGTCGGCGTCCTCGTACTTCATGAAGTCGCCGCCCGAGCAGTACTCCGACGACGAGGCCAGGGACTACGTCGAGAAGTTCATCAGGGGCGAGGTCGAGCGCTGAGCGCCTGAACCCCTGACCCGGCGCCGCATCCCCCGAGCGGGGTGCGGCGCTCGCGCTTTCAGACCCGGGCCGCCTGGGGCAGCTCCTCCGGGGAGGCCGGCGGCCAGGACATGGGGTCGGCGCCGAGCTCCATCAGCAGCGGCACCTGCTCCCTGCACCAGGGCGAGATCGCCAGCAGCCCGCTCTGGACGCCCTCGGCGAACTCCTTCCACGGCATCCACCGCACCTCCCCCACCTCTTCGGGGTTGGGCGCGGCAGGCATGCCGGTCATGACGCGATAGACCGGGCAGAGCTCGTGCTCCACGATGCCGTTGGCCATCACGGCGCGGTAGGAGAAGCTCGGCAGCATCAGGTCGGCCCGCTCGGCCGTGAGCCCCAGCTCGTAGGAGAGCCGGCGCAGGACCGCCGACTCCGGCCGCTCGCCGGGCAACGGGTGGCCGCAGCAGCTGTTGGTCCACACGCCCGGCCAGGTGATCTTGTGGTCCGCCCGCCTGGTGAGCAGCACGCGGCCTTCCCGGTCGAAGACATAGCTGGAGAACGCCAGGTGCAGCGGGGTCTCGTGGCCGTGCACCGATGTCTTGGGAGCGGTGCCCAGCGCCCGGCCGTCGACGTCGACCAGCACAACGTGTTCCTCAGTCGTCACGCTATGAAGCGTACGAGATCACGTTGCCCGTTAGGAACCCGATGCCCACCTGCTGCACCAACCTCCGAGGCATCTTAGGGGACGGGCGCGGGGCTAGGCTGGCGGCGTGTCTTTCGTCGCCGATCTACGCGTCGTCCTCCGGGGCAGGGATTTCCGCAGGCTGTTCAGCACCCGCCTGATCTCCCAGTTCTCCGACGGCATCTTCCAGTTCGGCGTCACCGGATTCGCCTTCTTCAGTCCGGAGAACCAGACGACCGCGCTGGAGGTGGCCGCCGGGCTGGCCGTGCTGCTGCTGCCCTACAGCGTGCTCGGGCCGTTCGTCGGCGTGTTCATCGACCGGTGGTCGCGGCGGCAGATCCTCGTGGTCGCGCCGCTCGTGCGCGGCCTGCTGTTGCTGGTCGCCGCCGGGCTGGTCGCCGCCGACGTGCCCGATCCCGCGTTCTACGCGGCGGCGCTCTGCGTGCTGGGGGTCAACCGGTTCTTCCTGTCCGCGCTCGGCGCCTCGCTGCCGCACGTGGTGCCCGCCGACCGGCTGATGGCCGCCAACGCGGTCACGCCGACCTCGGGGACCGTGATCACGTTCGTCGGCGCGGGGGTGGGCTTCCTGCTGCGCGAGGTGTTCGGCGGCAGCGACACCGGCGTCGCCCTGCTGCTGGTCACCTCGGGCGTGGTGTTCGGGCTGAGCGCGCTGGTCGCGCGCACGATGGACCGCCGGCTGCTCGGGCCCTGGTCCGACCCCGCCGTGCCGCAGGCCCGCCAGGCCATGCGCAACGTCGTCGTCGGCCTCGGCGACGGCGTCAAGCACCTGGTACGCCACCGTACGGCCGCCGCCACCATGGGCGCGATGGCCGCCCACCGCTTCTTCTACGGCAGCGCGACCGCGCTCGGCATCATCCTCTACCGCTACTACTTCACCGACGGCGACCCCGAGGCCGCGCTGCGCGGGATCAGCCTGGTGGTGGCCACCTCCGGCGTCGGCTACTTCCTGGCGGTGATCATCACCCCCTACGCGACCGAGCGGTTCACGATCGAGCGCTGGGTGCCGATCGCGCTGTCCGCGGCCGGGCTGCTGACGGGCGCGCTGGTGCTGCCGTTCCAGGTCTGGGGCCTGCCGATCGCCGGGTTCGTGCTGGGCGTGGCCGGGCAGAGCGTCAAGATCTGCGCCGACACCACCGTCCAGCGCGACGTCGAGGACATCTATCTCGGCCGCGCGTTCTCCATCTACGACATGCTCTTCAACGGCATGTACGTGCTCGCCGCCGCCCTGTCGGCGGTGATCCTGCCGGCCAACGGCAAGTCGTACCTGGCGGTCGTGATCATCACGGTCGGCTATCCCCTGGCGGCGCTCGCGTACCGGATGATCACGACGGCGTCACGGGCCCGCGCCGCCTGAGCCGCCGGCGCGAGCCCATTCCAGGAGCGCCTCGGTGGCCGCCTCCTTGCCGAGCACGCCCTTGTCCAGCCTGAGGTCGAGCAGGAACTTGTACGCCTGCCCCACCACCGGCCCCGGCCCGATGCCCAGCACCCGCTGGATCTCGTTGCCGTCGAGCTCGGGCCGGATCTTGGCCAGCTCCTCCTCCTCGGCCAGCCTGGCGATGCGCTCTTCGAGCTGGTCGTAGGTGCGCGACAGCGCGGTGGCCTTGCGCTTGTTGCGCGTGGTGCAGTCGGCCCTGGTCAGCTTGTGCAGCCGGGTGAGCAGGTGACCGGCGTCGCGGACGTAGCGCCGCACGGCGCTGTCGGTCCACTCCCCCGTGCCGTAGCCGTGGAAGCGCAGGTGCAGCTCGACCAGCTGCGAGACGTCGGCCACCACGTCCTTGGGGAACTTCAGCTCGGTCATGCGCTTCTTCGTCATCTGCGCGCCGACCACCTCGTGGTGGTGGAACGACACCCGCCCGCCCGCCTCGTGGCGGCGCGTCTTGGGCTTGCCGATGTCGTGCATGAGCGCCGCCCAGCGCAGGATCCGGTCCGGCTTGCCGTCCTCCTCCTGCGCGATGGCCTGGTCGAGGACGGTCAGCGTGTGCTCGTAGACGTCCTTGTGCCGGTGGTGCTCGTCGATCTCCAGGCGCAGCTTGGGCAGCTCGGGCAGCACGTGCGCGGCCAGCCCGGTCTCCACCAGCAGCCGCAGCCCCTCGCGCGGGTCGGCGCCGCAGATGAGCTTGTCCAGCTCGTCGCGGATGCGCTCGGCCGAGACGATCTCGATGCGCTCGGCCATCGCGGTCATCGCCGCCAGGGCCTGCGCGTCCACGCTGAACCCGAGCTGCGAGGCGAACCGCGCGGCGCGCAGCATCCGCAGCGGGTCGTCGTCGAACGACCGCTCGGGGGTGCCCGGCGTGCGCAGCACCTTGGCGCGCAGGTCGGCCATGCCGCCGTAGGGGTCGACGAACTCGTGGCCGGGCAGGCGCACCGCCATCGCGTTGACCGCGAAGTCGCGCCGCTCCAGGTCGGCCTCCAGCGTCTCGCCGTACATGACCTCGGGCTTGCGTGACTTCGGGTCGTACGACTCGCTCCGGTACGTCGTGATCTCGATGAGCCAGCTCCCCTTGCGCAGGCCCACCGTGCCGAAGTCGATGCCGATCGTCCACACGGAGTCGGCCCAGCCCCTGACGATCTCCAGCACCCGCTCGGGGTGGGCGTCGGTGGTCAGGTCGAGGTCGTTGCCGACGCGGCCGAGCAGGAGGTCACGCACGGGACCGCCGACGAGGGCCAGCTCGTGGCCCTGGGCGGCGAACAGGCGGCCGAGCTCGTCGGCCACCGGTGCGATCTTGCGGAACAGGTCGGTCATGGCCCGCTGCTGGCTTTCGGTCAAAGTTGAGTCGGACAAACTGAGTCGGTCCTTCGATTCCGGAACATATCCCCCGAGCCACACCAGGTCCGGGTTACCGTCGGTCAAGGGACCGTCGGGGGCCATGGCACTTCGCGCACGGTAAGGAGGACTATATGAAGGACGCCCTCGCGATCCACCGCTGGCTCCTCGCACACCAGGTCCATCATGAGATCGTACGCCTTCCGCGTCCCATGACATGCGCGGAAGAGCTGCCCGAGACGGTCTCCGCGGCACCCGAGAGGTGCCTGCTGGTCACAGTGCTCGAAGTCGCCACCAGGATCGGCCGCGAGGCCGTCATCGCGGTCACCTCCTCCGTGGCGGCACCGCCCCGCCCGGGAGCCGTCGGGGGACGCCTCGGACTCCGCCAGGTACGCCCGGCGCCGGCCCACGTGGTCAACGCGGTGACCGACTACGCCGACGGGCTGGTCTGCCCGCTGCTGCTGCCGGAGTCGCTGCCGACGTTCATCGACGACCGGCTGATCACAGACGCCGAACCGATCTTCATGACCACCGGAGAGCGGCACACGGCACTCACTCTTGGGGCCCTCGACCTGCTGACTCTCCTGCCGGGCAAGATGCTCGACCTACGCGGCGCACGATCGGGAGGAACACGTGAGGCGGTCGCGCGACGGCACTGAGCCCGTACCATTGCGGGCGTGCGTCGTCGTACTCCAGCTCAGGCATCCGCGTGATCCGTAAGGCCGCGCTGCTCGCCGTGCTGTCCGCAACGTTGCTCGCCCCCGTGATGGCGACGACGCCGGGCGCGGCTGCCACGAACACGACCAGGCAGACCCTTTCCGTGACGATCACGTCGATCACGCCGGACGTGCCCGACGCCCCGACCGATGTGATCAAGTTCACCGGCACGATCCGCAACGACACCGGCGCCCCGCTGTCCGCCCTGCGCGTACGCCTGCGCTACCGGTCCCAGGCATTCGCCGACCGCGCCAGCATGGCCGCCTACCAGGCCGACCAGAATCCCGTGACGCTCCCGCCGAGCGTCTCCTTCACCTCGGCGATGGAGATCCCCGCGCTGGCCGCCGGCGGCGAGGAGCGCTGGGAGTTCACCGCGACGCCTGTGCAGCTCGGCTATCGCTCGTTCGGCGTCTATCCGGTGGCCGTCGACGTGGCCCAGAACAACGTGCCGATCACCGTCGCGCAGCGGACCTACCTCACGTACGCGCCGCCCACCGTGCCGAAGCCGCCGCGCAACAAGCTCGCCATCGCGCTGCCCGTCATCGACCAGCCGCACCGGGCGACCGACGTCGACGCGAAGAGCGGCGTGCCCGTGTTCGTGGACGACAAGCTGAGCCAGTCGATCACCGGCAAGGGCCGGCTGGCCGACCTGGCCCGCATCGCGCAGAGCGCGCCCAAGGCCGTCACCTGGTTCTTCGACCCGGCGCTGCTCGACGACCTCGCCACGATGGGCAACAAGCACAAGATCAAGACCAAGGACGGCACGCAGGATCGGCAGCCCGACCCGGCCGCCGCCCAGTGGCTGACGACCATGCGCACGTCGCTGGCCGCCTCGCCGGTGATCGCGGTCCCGTACGCCGACCCCGACGTCGCGGCGCTCGCGCACCAGGGCCTGGACACCCAGACCGACCGGGCGATCGAGCTGGGCGGCCAGCTCACCAGGTCGTTGCTCAACAGCAACGCGAAGGCCACCGTCAACTGGCCGGCCGCGGGCGTGCTCGACGCGGACGCGCTCGACCTGCTCTCCGTCAGCAAGGAGAAGGTCGGCACGGTCCTGCTCAACTCCACCAACCTGCCGCCGCAGCCGCCCGTCGCGTTCACGCCCGACGCCGCCTCGACGCTCGACTCGGTCAACGGGCCCGTCACCGCGCTGGTCGCCGACGCCGAGCTGAGCCGGCTGTTCGAGCCGGAGACCACTACGTCGCTGCTGCTCAGCACGCAGCGGTTCATCGCCGAGACCGCGATGATCTCCGCCGAGCCCGGCCAGATCGCGCCCCGGTCGCTGGTCATCGCCCCTTCCCGGCGCTGGGACCCCAATCCGACGCTCGTGAACGCGCTGATCAAGACCGCGGGCCGGCTGCCGTGGCTGTCGCTCACCTCGCTCGAGTCGATCAAGCCGAGCAAGGCGTCGGTCCCCCGCGCCGGCCTGACCTACACCGAGCAGGACCGCAAGGCCGAGCTGACCGGCAAATACCTGGAGCCGGTCAAGAGCGTCGCCTCCAAGGCGCAGCTCACCGCGCTGATTACCGCCGAGAAGACGCAGTCCAGCTTCGACGCCGCGGTGCTCAGGCTGACCTCGTCGGCCTGGCGCAACAACACGCGCGTCGGCCGCGCCGTGACCAAGGCGGTCGACTCCGCCGTCGACGACCGGACCGACGAGATCCAGATCACCGGCGCGGGCCCCGACCGGCCGCGCACCCTGGCGGGCAGCAACGGAGTGGTGCCCATCAGCGTGAAGAACTCGCGGAGCACCCCCATCGCCCTCTACATCGACGTCAAGTCGAACAACCCCGAGCTGCTCAAGGTCACCTTCGAGCAGACGGAGCCGCTGCCGATCGGGGGCAAGCAGAGCGGCACCGTGCAGGTGCCGATGAACGCCACCGAGAACAGCGGCGACGCGACGGTGACCGTGCAGCTCAAGACCGCCGACGGACAGCCCTACGGCAAGCCGCAGCGGCTGACGATCCGCACCACCGGATACACCGGGATCGCCCTGGTGATCGTGGGGGCCGCGCTGACCGTGATGCTCGCCGCCGTGGTGACGCGGATCCTGCGGCGCAGGTCCGAGCGGAAGGTCGCCCGCGCCGCCAAGAACCGGGAGAATGAGACCGTATGAGCCGCATGCTGCGGGCCAGCGCCATCATGGCGGCGGGGACGATGGTGTCCAGGGTCACGGGGTTCGCCCGCACCATGGTGCTCGCCTACGCCATCGGCACGAAAGCGCTGGGCGACTCCTACAACGCGGCCTACGCGATCCCCTACAGCATTCTCGACCTGCTGCTCCTCGGCGTCCTGAGCAGCGTCGTGGTGCCGATGATCGTCCGGGCCCAGCAGCACGACCACGACGGCGGCCGGGCCTACGAGCAGCGGCTGCTGACGATCTCCGCGGTCGCGCTGATCGTCGTCGCGGTGCTGGCGGTCTTCGCGGCGCCGCTGCTCATCGACCTCTACACCGACTGGACCCCGGGCAGCAACAAGTATGAGGTCGCGGTCATGCTGGCCCGCTTCATCCTGCCGCAGCTCGCCTTCTTCGGCGTGGGCGCGGTGGCGGGGGCGATACTCAACACCCGCGACCGCTACGGCGCGCCCATGTGGGCGCCGGTGGTCAACAACCTGGTCGTCATCGCGGTGTTCGTGGCCTACGCCGTGTTCAGCGGCGCCGGCGACGACATCGGCGCGGTCAGCACCGGCGATCTGGCGCTGCTCGGCCTCGGCACCACGGCGGGCATCGTGGCCCAGGCCGCGATCCTGATCGTCGCGCTCAGGCGGGTCGGGTTCTCCTTCGTGCCGCGCTTCGACCTGCGCAACGCCCGGCTGGGCGAGATGGGCCGGGCCGGGGTCTGGACGATCGGCTACGTGATCGTCACCCAGCTCGGCTTCATGCTGACGACCAACCTGGCCAGCGCGGCCGGCGACGCGGTCGAGGGGCACGGCATCAGCCCGTACACCCTGGCGTTCCAGCTTTTCCAGCTCCCGTACGGCGTCATCGGCGTCTCGGTGATCACGGCCATGCTGCCGCGGATGAGCCGGGCGGTCGGCGAGGGGCGGCTGAACGACGTACGCACCGAGTTCGGGTCGAGCGTGCGGCTCATCTGCTCGCTCATGGTGCCGGTGTCGCTGCTGCTCATGGTGCTCGGCCCGGCCATCACCGTGCCCATCTACGGCCATGGGGCCAACAGCGTCGCGGACGCCGTCTACATCGGCAACGTGTTGCAGGTCTACGGGCTGGCGCTGGTGCCGTTCGCGGTGTTCCAGCTCCTGCTGCGGGTCTTCTACAGCTTCGGCGACACCCGGACACCGGTTTTCGTCGGCGCGGGCACGACGGCGGTCAACGCGGTGCTCATGGTGTTGTTCAACGCCATGCTGCCGCCCCGCTACGCGGTGATGGGGCTGGCTCTCGCGTACGCCGTCGCGTACGCGCTCGGCGCAATGCTGGCTTGGTGGCTGGCCAGCCGCCGGGTCGAAGGGCTCGGCGGATGGACCATCGGCATGGCTTTGACCAGGATGTATCTCGCTGCCCTGCCCACCGCCGTGCTCGCTCTGGCCGCGGTCTGGGTCGTCACCGAAGTCGTCAACGGCCTCGGATTCGTCAACTCATTGATCGTCCTGGCCACCGGCGGGGGCCTAGGATTGCTGCTCTACCTCGGCGTGGCCCACAGAATGCGCATCCCGGAGGTCAACTCCATCGTTGGGATGGTCGCGGGACGGGTAGGTCGGTAAAGAACGCGGTCGGAATCGGCTCGGCACTAGCATGGAGCCCGACACGCGCGAATGGAAGCAGGAGGGGCGTGGGCGGATCCACCCGGCATAGCGTGCCTTCGTGGGACACCACCACGCAGGTGAGTCGAGTCATGAGCACGCCCGATCGGCCAAGCGGAGAGAGCCAGTGAGCACGTCGGCCGTCGAACCCGGCACCCGTCTCGCCGAGCGCTTCCGGCTCGAGGACCGCGTCAGCGAGTCCGACGGCGCCACCCTGTGGAAGGCCATCGACGAGATCCTCGCGCGGCCCGTGGCCGTGCACACGTTCTCGCCGGACTTCCCGCGCGTCCACGAGGTCGTCACGGCCGCCCGCGCCGCGAGCAGGCTGACCGACCCGCGCCTGACCCAGGTGTTCGACGCGGCGGAGGACGACAAGCACGCCTACGTCGTCAGCGAGTGGGTCACCGGCGAGTCGCTGACCGATCTGCTCGCCTCCGGGCCGCTGGAGCCCGAGCGCGCAGCCGGGCTGGTCGCCGAGGCCGCCGAGGCGCTCGCGCACGCTCACGAGGCGCAGCTCTACCACCTGTGCCTGCGCCCCGCCCACCTGGTGTGGACCACCGGCAACACCGTCAAGGTGCTCGGCGTGGCCGTCGACGCCGCGATGTACGGGCTGACCACCGACCAGCCCGCGCTCGACGACGCCGAAGGGCTCGGCCGGCTGCTGTACGCCGGGCTGACCGGCCACTGGCCGGGCGACGAAGAGGAGGGCGGCCTGCCCGCCGCCCCCATGAGCGACGGCCATTTCTGCACGCCCCGCCAGGTCACCGCCGGCGTGCCCGGCTACCTCGACGCGGTCACCGTACGCGCCTGCCTGCCCGAGTCCCGGCGGGGGCAGGGCGCGCTGACCAGCCCGTCCGAGGTGGCCGAGTCGCTGGCCGACGTGGCCAGGCCGATGCCGATCCCGATCTCCTACCCCTCGACCCCGGCGGTGGCCTCGGCCTCCCACACCGAGGGCCTCGACATCGCCCACCGCCCGCAGCGCACCACTCCCGTGACGCCGCCGCCGGTGCCGCGCCGCGTCTCCAACGGCGGTGGCCCCAGCGTCGTCAACCGGGTGCTGATGACGCTGGTCGTCCTGCTCGTCATCGCCGCCGTCGGCGTCGGCGCCTGGACCATCGGCCGCAGCCTGGGCAGCCCGACCACGCCCCAGACCGCCGGCACCAGCCCCAGCACCTCCGCCTCGGCCTCGGCCGCGGCGCAGACCGTCAAGCCGAGCAAGGCCAAGGGTTTCGACCCGCTCGGCGACGGCGAGGAAAAGTCCGAAATCGCCCCACTGGCCATCGACGGCAAGCCCAGCACGCTGTGGAAGACCGAGGCCTACACCAGCGCCGACCTCGGCCGGCTCAAGGACGGCGTCGGCCTGCTGCTCGACATGGGCAAGACCATGCAGATCAGCGACGTGGTCGCTACGCTGTCCGATGCGCCGGGCGCGACCGTCGAGCTCAAGGTGGGTGACTCCCCCGATCTCGGCGCCCTGAAGACCGTGGCCACCGAGAAGAACGCCGCAGGTAAGACCACGCTGGCCCCGGAAGAGGCCGCCAGCGGTCAGTACGTTTTGATCTGGTTTACACGTGTTCCGGCGGATGCAGGCAAGTTTCATGGCACCATCTATGAAGTAGTGGTGCACTCTCCCGGATCGGCATAATCAGGAAACTCTCTTGTGAACTCCCCACCCGAGACACCCTCAGCAGCGGAGCGGCCGGCGGTCACAGACGCCGAGCTGCTGACCGCGCACATCAACGGGGATCCACACGCCTTCAGTGAAATCGTCAAAAGGCACCGCGACCGCATGTGGGCGGTCGCCCTGCGTACGCTCGGTGACCCTGACGAGGCCGCCGACGCCGTGCAGGACGCCTTCGTCTCCGCATATCGCAAGGCCGCCACGTTTCGCGGCGAGGCGGCCGTCACAACCTGGCTCCACCGCATCGTGGTCAACGCGTGTCTCGACCGGATGCGCCGTAAATCCGTCAGACCGGTCGCCGATGACGAGCTCATCGAGGCCGCCGAGCGCGAGACCCCCCTGCCCGACCAGACGGTCGAGCGAGAGGTCTCCATGGAGGTTTCGGCCGCTCTGAAACTGCTACCCAACGACCAGCGCGCGGCGCTGGTCCTCGTCGACATGATGGGCTATTCGGTCGAAGACGCAGCTCAGGTGCTCCAGGTGCCGAGCGGCACGGTGAAGAGCAGATGCGCGCGGGGGCGCGCGAAACTTGCCCCGATTCTTTCGCATCTGCGGAACCGAACGGACCTCAATCGCGTCTCATCCGCGAAGGGAGCAGAACTTCGTGACGGGTGATACGCACTACGATCTGGAAATCCTGGCCGAGTTGGCCGAGGGTCTCCTAGACGTCAGCACGGCGCGCCAGGTCCGCGAGCATCTCGCGGTCTGCGACCCCTGTGGGGAGCTACTGGCAGACCTGGCGGCGGTTCGCGAGGTGCTCGCGGCGACTCCGACACCGGCCATGCCGATGGGAGTCGCACTACGCATCGACAAGGCGCTGGCCGCCGAGGCGGAGTCTCGGCGCGGCGGAGGTGTCGGCCTCGCGGAAACACCCGACTGGGATGAGCTCATGCGGGACTCCCCGTGGGAGCGGCCAGTCGAGGTGCCGGAGCCCGTAAGCTTCGGCCGGTCCTTTGCAGACGTTCCCGAGCCGGCCCGCTTCGGCGAGCCCGCCGAGGACGTTCCCGAGCCCGTGCGCCTCGGGGTGGTCTCCGACGACGGCACCATCGTCCCGGCCAGGCGCAGCGCCTCGCGGCGGCGCCGGTGGGCGATGCCGGCGGTGGCTGCCGCCGCGGCCGCCGTCGTGGTGGGCACCGCCGTGGCCTCGACCGGCCTGCTCGCCGCGGGCGGCGGAGGTGATGGCAGGAACAGCAGCAGCGGCAACGGAGGCGTCGTCGCCCAGCCGTCGGTCTCGTCCAAGACCACCGACATGCGGGCCAAGGCCTACGCGCTGACCGACAGTGGCCACAACTACAGCGACCAGGACCTGCGCCAGCCGCTGGAGGGCCTGTTCGGCTTCGCGCGCATAGTGCTCGCCGACTCCGAGGACAACTCGCGGGCCGAGAAGTGCGTGAGCCGGGTGGCGAGCCGTTCCAAGCTGCCGACCTACGCAGTCGACCAGGGCCAGTACAACGGCCAGGAGGCCCTTGTCATCGCTTCCTGGAAGGACAAGGCCAGCAAGAAGCTGCGCATCGACATCGTCGACCCGTTCAACTGCAAGAACCTGCGCAAGCCCACTCTGGGCCGCTGGTAACAAAACGGACGTCAGAGCCCGCTTCGGCGGGCTCTTTCGTTTTGTCTGTACGTTGTCCGAGCGTCGTTGGGTAGGCCGGGGAATCACGGCGGCCTAGGATCTGTTGACGCCGATGGCAACAGCAGACGAGGAAGGCGTGGAGCGTTGAGCGACGTTCGTAACGTGATCATCATTGGATCCGGCCCAGCTGGCTATACCGCGGCCGTCTACTCCGCGCGCGCCGAGCTGAAGCCGCTGGTCTTCGAGGGCTCCGTCACCGCGGGTGGCGCGCTCATGAACACCACCGACGTGGAGAACTTCCCGGGGTTCCCCGACGGCATCATGGGTCCCGACCTGATGGACAACCTGCGCAAGCAGGCTGAGCGGTTCGGCGCGGAGCTCGTGGCCGACGACGTGGTCGAGGTGGACCTGGAGGCCAACCCCAAGGTCATCAAGACCCACAGCGAGACCTACTACGCCAAGTCCGTCATCCTGGCCATGGGCTCCGGCTACCGCGAGCTCGGCCTGGAGAACGAGAAGCGCCTGTCCGGACACGGCGTGTCCTGGTGCGCGACCTGTGACGGCTTCTTCTTCCGCAACAAGGACATCGTGGTCGTCGGCGGCGGCGACACCGCGATGGAGGAGGCCACGTTCCTGACCCGGTTCGGCCGCATGGTGACGGTGGTGCACCGCCGCGACTCGCTGCGGGCCAGCAAGATCATGCAGGACCGGGCGCTCGCGAACGACAAGATCCGCTTCGTCTGGGACTCCGAGGTCATCGACGTGCTCGGCGACGCCAGGGTCGAGGCCGTGCAGCTGCGCAACGTCAAGACCGGCGAGGAGTGCGAGCTGGCGACCGACGCGCTGTTCCTGGCCATCGGCCACGACCCGCGCACCGAGCTGGTCAAGGGGCAGATCGACCTCGACGAGAACGGCTACATCAAGGTGGCCGCCCCGAGCACGGCGACCAACATCGACGGCGTGTTCGCCGCAGGTGACGTCGTCGACCACACCTACCGCCAGGCCATCACCGCGGCCGGCACCGGCTGCTCCGCCTCGCTCGACTCCGAGCGCTGGCTGGCCAACAACGAGAAGTAAGGAGCGCACCGTGAAGGCTGTCACCGACGCCACTTTCGACGCCGAAGTCCTCAAGAGCGACAAGCCCGTGCTGGTCGATTTCTGGGCAGAGTGGTGCGGGCCGTGCCGCCAGGTCGCGCCCATTCTGCAGGAGATCGAGAATGAGCACGGCGACCGGCTGGAGATCGTCAAGCTCAACATCGACGAGAACCCTGAGGTGCCGCGCCAGTACGGCGTACTCCAGATCCCGACGATGAACGTCTACAAGGGTGGCGAGGTCGTGAAGCAGATCATCGGCGCCAAGCCGAAGGCCATGCTGCTGCGCGAGCTCGAGGGCATCATTTAGGGCGCATCGTCTAGTGCGCCCTTCGGGGCGCGCTTGGATCGTTGCGGTTCGCCTGTTGGTTCCGGCGCGCTTCGCCCAGCGAAAGCCCCTCGCATCGCGGGGGGCTTTCTGCTGTCCGGGTGTGGTGCGCGGGCGGGGGCGGCTGCCGTTGATGTGCGGAGGCTGCCGCCGACGTGCGGGCGCTGCGGTTGGTGTACGGGCGCTGCCGCCGGCGTGTGGGCGCTGCTGTTGGCGTGCGGGGCGCTCAGTGGCCGCTAGACGGGACGTAGGGCGCGTTCCGGACTCATGGAGCCCAGGAGACGTTCGAGGGCCACCTCGACGTCCTCACGCCAGGAGATGGCGGTCTTCAACTCCAGCCGCAATCGCGGGAATCGCAAATGCGGACGAACTGTCTTAAAACCAACAGAAAGCAAGTATTCCGCCGGAACCACGCAACTGGGCTCTTCCCACTTCAGATCCCCGAAAGCTTCAATGGCCTTCACCCCACGTCGCGTGAGGTCTTTCGCCACCCCCTGGATGAGCATCCGCCCCAGCCCGCCACCGGAGAACTCCGGAATGATGTGGGCCGTCATCAGCAGCACGGCATCGGCGCTGACCGGCGAGGTCGGGAAGGCCACGGAACGCGGGGTGTAGAGCGGCGGGCTGTAGAGCACGAACCCGGCGGGCACTCCGTCGACATAGAGGATTTTCCCGCAACTGCCCCATTCGAGGAGCGTGCCGGAGATCCAGGCTTCCTTCTCCAGCCCCGGGTCACCGGATCCCACCGCGCGCTCTCCGCTGACGGGATCGAGCTCCCAGAACACGCACCGACGGCAGCGGCGCGGGAGATCTTCAAGATTGTCCAGGGTTATGTTGACCAGCCGGCGCGACAACTACGGCCCCTATCGTTGACCCGGAAAAGCGCGCGAAAACCGCGTCCACAGGTGGCATCGTAGCTCAGTGAAGATGTCGCCAGCGGACACCACGACGGTTGAGCCCGGTCGCGAACGACATGTCCGACTGGCGTAATCTGGTATTTCGGTCCGATATGACACCTAGGAGGTGGACCGTGACGGAAGAGCTGAATCACGGTCAGACACCCGCGACCCAAGGGTCACGCATCGACGCTTACGTCGATCGGTACGCGGCACGAGCTACCGGGATGGTCGCCTCCGAGATTCGAGCTCTTTTCGCCGTCGCGTCGAGGCCCGAGGTGGTCTCGCTCGCCGGCGGCATGCCGTACGTCACGGCTCTTCCCCTCGACATGGTCGGCGAGCTGGTCTCCGACCTCGTCACCAAGCGCGGTCCCGTCGCGCTGCAGTACGGTTCCGGCCAGGGCGATCCGCATCTGCGCGAGCAGATCTGCGACGTCATGCGGCTGGAGGGGATTCACGCCGGGGCGAACGACGTGGTCGTCACCGTCGGTTCGCAACAGGCCCTCGACCTGATCACCCGGATCTTCATCGATCCGGGTGATGTCGTCCTGGCCGAAGGTCCCTCCTACGTGGGGGCGCTGGGTACGTTCGCCGCTTACCAGGCGAAAGTGGTCCATATCGCCATGGACGATCAGGGCATCGTGCCCGAGTCGCTGGCGCAGACCATTTACGCGCTGGAGACGGCCGGGGCACCCATCAAGTTCCTCTACACGATCCCGACCTTCCACAACCCGGGCGGCGTCACCCTCAACCTGGCCCGCCGCCAGCAGGTGCTCGACATCTGCCAGCGCGCCGGGGTGCTGATCATCGAGGACAACCCGTACGGGCTGCTCGGGTTCGACGGGGAGCCCATGCGGGCTCTGCGCGCCGACAACCCGGACGGCGTGGTCTATCTGGGGTCGTTCTCCAAGACGCTCGCGCCCGGCTTCCGCGTCGGGTGGGCGTTGGCGCCGCACGCCATCCGCGACAAGCTGGTGCTGGCCATGGAGTCGGCGGTCCTGTCGCACTCCTCGTTCACCCAGCTCGCCGTGGGCCAATACCTGACCACGCAGCCGTGGCGGGAGCAGATCAAGACGTTCAGGGAGCTCTACCGCGAGCGCCGCGACGCGCTCCTGGACGCCCTCGACGCCCTGATGCCGCCCGAGGTCACGTGGACCCGGCCGGCCGGAGGCTTCTTCGTGTGGGCGACCCTGCCCGAGGGGCTCGACTCGAAGGCGATCCTGCCGCGGGCCGTGGCCGAGCGGGTGGCGTTCGTACCGGGGACCGGGTTCTTCTCCGACGGCAGCGGGGCTCGGCACATGCGCCTGTCCTACTGCTACCCCGAGCCCGACCGCATCCGTGAGGGCGTGCGCCGGCTCGCCGGGGTGATCGAGCAGGAGATGCAGCTGCGCGACACGTTCGGGACGGGCTCCGTACGCGACCACCTGGGTGTGGACACGCCGGGGCCGGACCTGGCCTAGCTCGTCCGACAGGGCCGGCGTCACGTGGCGCCGGCCCTGGTCTTTTGTCGGCCGGGGGTGTCCAGGTCTTTTGTCGGCGAGGTGCCCGGGTGCTAGGTCGGCGAGTTGCATGAGGGTGCTTGCCCGGGCCTCAGGGGCGGGGAGATGCCCGGATGCTTGCCCGAGCCCCAGGGGGCGGCGAGGAGGCCCGGATGCTTGCCCTAGCCCTCGGGGGACGACGAGGAGGCCGGAGGCTTGCCCTGGATGAGCGGGGATCGCCGGAGAAACCACCTCCCGTACACCATTCGCCCCCGACGCCGGTACGGTTGGACAGCGTTCGATCAGCGGAGGAGATGTGATGAGCGATCTGGGCCACGTGCTCGTGCTGGCCGGAGGCCTCTCCTATGAGCGAGAGGTGTCACTGCGCTCTGGCCGCCGAGTCAGCGAGGTGCTGCGTGCGGCGGGCATCGACGTGGAGGCTCGCGACACCGATGCTTCTCTCGTGCCCTCGATCCTCGCCGATCCGCCGGACGCGGTGTTCGTGACCCTGCACGGCGGCGCGGGCGAGGACGGCGCGATCCGTTCGGTCCTGGAGTTGCTCAACGTGCCGTACGTGGGCGCCGATCCGGACGCCTGCCGGGTCGCCTTCGACAAGCCCACGGCGAAGGCCGTCGTCCGCTCCGTCGGCCTGCGGACGCCCGAGTCGGTCACCCTGCCGAAGGAGACGTTCCACGACCTCGGCGCGACCGTGGTGCTGGGACGCATCGTGGAGCATCTCGGGCTCCCCCTGTTCGTCAAGCCCGCCCGGGGCGGCTCGGCGCTGGGCGCCTCGATCGTACGCACTGCCGAGGAGCTGCCAGCGGCGATGGTCGGCTGCTTCGCCTACGGGGACACGGCGCTGGTCGAGCGTTACGTGGAGGGCGTGGAGGTCGCGGTCTCCGTCGTGGACCTGGGGCACGGCCCGGTGGCGTTGCCCGCCGTGGAGATCGTCCCGGACGAGGGCGTCTACGACTACGCGGCTCGCTACACGGCCGGGCACACGGAGTTCTTCGCTCCTGCCCGCCTGTCCGCGCAGGCCGCGGCCGCGTGCGCGGAGACCGCGGTGACGGCGCACACGGCTCTGGGGCTGCGCGACATTTCCCGTACGGACCTCATCGTCGACGCCGAGGACGTCCCCTACTTCCTTGAGGTCAACGTGGCGCCCGGCATGACGGAGACGTCGCTGCTGCCGATGGCGGCGGAGGCGGCCGGGCAGGATCTGGGCGACCTCTGCCGTGCACTCCTCCAGAACGCCGCCGCCCGCTTCCAGTCCTCCTGACCACTCCCCTGGGGCCGGCTGCCGGATGCGGTGAAAGTAGCCTGGCGGGTGTGCTGATCGATTCGACGTACCTGAAGAGTTTCGCCAGTGACAACCACGCCGGCGTGCACCCGGGGATCCTCGCCGCCATCGCCGGGGCCAACGAGGGCGACGCGCCCGCCTACGGAGACGACGGGTGGACGGCGGCGTTCGAGAACAAGGTCAAGGAAGTGTTCGGCTCCGGCGCCGAGGGCTTCGCGGTGCTGAACGGCGCCGGGGCCAACATGGTGGGCCTGGCGCTGATGCTCGGCCGCTTCGACGCGATCATCTGTGCCGACAGCGCCCACATCGCCACCCACGAGGCGGGGGCGGCTGAGCGCCTGCTCGGTGTGAAGCTGCTGACGGCGCCCACGCAGAACGGGGACGGCAAGCTCCGCCCCGAGGACATCACCTCGCGCCTCGACGGGATCGGCAACCCGCACGTCTCCCAGCCGACGGTCGTCTCCATCTCGCAGGCGACGGAGCTCGGCACCTGCTACTCCCCTGCCGAGATCTCCGCCCTGGCCGAGACGGCGCACGCCGCCGGGCTACGCCTGCACCTGGACGGTGCCCGGCTCGCCAACGCCGCCGCCCACTTCGACTGCGACCTGAGGGCGATCACGGCGGACGTCGGGGTGGACGTGTTCAGCTTCGGCGGCACCAAGAACGGCGCGCTCGCGGCCGAGGCGGTAGTGGTGCTCGACCCCACGCTGACGGACGCCGTGCCCTTCCTGCGCCGCCAATCTCTTCAGCTCGCCTCGAAGATGCGCTTCATTTCCGTCCAGCTCTCGGCGCTCCTGACGGATGACTTGTGGCGGCGGAACGCAGGACACGCGAACGAGATGGCCGTCCGGCTGGCTCACGGGCTGGCGGAGGTGGACGGCGTGTCCCTCGCTCAGCCGGTGCAGTCCAACGCCGTCTTCGTCACGCTCCCTGCTGCTGTGGTGGAGGCGCTCCAGCAGCGGTACCTGTTCCACTACTGGGACGAGGGGGCTGGGATGGTGCGCTGGATGACCGCCTTCGACACGACGCCGGAACACGTGGACGGCTTCCTGGACGACCTCCGCAAGGCGGCCGCCCTGTAGATGCGCGGACGCGTCCACCCCCTTGTTTCACGTGAAACACCCCACCCGTCGCCGGCCTCCCCCGCTCCCCTTCCAACGTTTCACGTGAAACACCACCCACCGTTTATCGGCTGACGGAGGTGGAAGGAGAGGACGGTGCCGCAAGACAAACCCGCCCTCCCAACGACGTACACCGCACGAGACCAACCCAGCCATGAGCCCCACACGCCCCGAAACAACTCACCCCTCAATCCCCCGCCACCCAAGACCAACACCTCCTCGGACACCCCCAGCGCAGGAACGGCCCTGGCGCTGAGGCGAACTCGGAGACAGCGCCGGCGTGGGGGCGTGTCGATGCGGGCGCGCGAGACGATGCGAGCGCGAACCAGCGCAGCGCGCACCGGGCGGACATTGACGCGAGATAGGCAGGGGCCCGGTGCGGAACACGGAGTCCGGCGCGAGACGAGGTCCGATGCGAGGACGCAGCCCGGGACGACAGACGGCACGGGCCAGCGGCACGCTACGCGTTGGCGGACGGTGCACGGCACCGGGCGACATGAAACGGCGGACAAGCGGGCCGGACACCGCGGCGCGACATGGCACGGCGGACAAGCGGGCCGGACGCCACGGCGCAGCACGGAGCGGCGCGGCGCAGCACGGCGTGGGACACGGCTGACGGGGGATAACCGCCACGGCACGGCAGGGCGCGAGGCGGCGGGCGGCGGGCGGCGCAGGAGGGTGGCACAGCACGAGCGGGCGGGCGCCACGGGCCGGGCCGAGGTCAGGGCCAGGGCGGCGAATGAACGGCGCGGGCACAGGAGAAGCGCGGGGTTACCTCCCCTCGACCCAGCACCCCTGCGCATCGAAGCACGCGACCGACACAGCGCATGGGTAGCTCGGAGCCAGACAGAGCGCCGGAGTAGACGCGACACACGATCAACACAGGGACGTCCCAGCACCAGACCAAGCAGCGAAGCGGACCCGCTGCGGGGCGAACGCATCGCAGGGCAACGCATCGGGAGGTGAACGCGACGTAAGGCGAACGCACCCCACAGGGCAGCGCACCGCGAGGTGAACGTGACTTAGGGCAGACACCGCCGTCGCCAGTCGGGGGCGCACACTCGCCGGGCCACACACCAGACACACCGCAAGGCCACCCACCGCCGATACCCCCGGGCGTCGGGCGACCCCCGAACGCCGGCCGACCGCACCGCAGGCGAACCCGACACAGGGGAACGCAACGCAAAGTCGCCCCGCCTCCTATCCCCCGCGGCGCCGGGCAGACACACCGCAGGGTGAGCGCGCCGCAAGGCACACGCAACCACACGGTCGTCCGCCGTCTATCGCGCGACACCAGCGGGCGGTGCCAGGCGGCGGACGTGGGGGCACGGCCTGTGCGCGTGATCGATGCAACGCAAACCGAAGTCGGCGTGAGACCGCCGATGCGAGTCCGCCCCACAGCGACATCGCCAACGGCTCGGCGCGGGGTAGACCGATGCCCGGCTGCCTCTTGCACGCCTCCTAACCTCGCACCGCACGACACCCGCTCGGCGCAAGGTAGACCTATGTCCGGCTGCCTCTTGCACGCCGTCGAAGCGGGTGCCGCACGACACCCGCTCGGCGCGAGGTAGACCAATGTCCGGCCCTCCCCTGCACGCCGCCAGCTTTGTCGCCACACGGCATCCGCTCACGCAGCACGCGGAAAGCGCAGCGTGGAGGTCGGCACGGAGAGTTCGGCGCGGCCCGCCGCTGGCCCCGCGCACCGCCGGCTCGGCGCGCGGCCGGCTCGACGCGCGGCCAGCACGGCGCGCGGCCAGCACGGCGGGGCATGAGGTCGGCGTAGCCACGGCATGAGGTCGGCTGCACGAAACGACTCGAGCAGCTCGGCGCCAAACCCACGGATTGTCTACGGCGTCGACCCCGAATGCTCGACGTGCTCATTGAGCGTCCCGAGGGGCAATGGGCAGGGGGCGACCGCCGACCGCCGACAGGCCACTGCCCTTTGGGACACCGACGGAGACGCCCTCTCTTCCGAGAGAAGCGAACGGCGATCCTCTCGCCGAGGTTCTGACAATCGCGTCCATCGCTCGAGACTGCAGGAGGAGGTCTCCCCTGCCTCAGGTGCGGCCAGTGCAACGGTGGCGGGCGCACTGGATTTGCCGGGTTCACATTGGCCGCAGACTGCGGATGACGAACCGCGGACCGAGGACGACCGACAGCGGACACGACCGACAGCAGATGGCGGACAGCGCACGGAGGGCGGAGGGCAGCGGGCAGAGGGGGACCCCCGATCCTCGGCCTCCGCCC
>NZ_VCKX01000108.1 GCF_005889725.1 Nonomuraea zeae | reverse complement strand
GGAGAGGTGGGCGGCGGGGATGTCGGCGGGGTGGAGCTGCAGGTCACCTGGTAGGCCGCCCGGCCGGAGTGGTGGCCGTCGCGGGTGAGCAGGCGCACGGCCTTCCAGCCGCTGGTGGAGCTGCCCACGGTCAGCGGGAGCGAGATCTGGCGGCTGCGCGGCCCGCCGGCCGGGAACAGCAGCGACTCCGGCCGCCCCTCCCCCGTGACGTCGTCGATCCACTGGTAGCCGACCTTGGCGGGCGTACGGGAGACCTGGATGGTGGCCGTGAACGTCACGGTCACCGGGCAGGCGCCGCTGTGGGCCGGCGGGCTGACGTCCACGTCGGCCGCCGCGACCAGCGGCCTGCCGGGCGCGGCGGGCAGCGGGTGGGCCACGTCGTAGACCTCGATCGGCCCGGCGCACGTGACGCTGAACCTGGCCTTGGCCGACAGCCCCTTCTTGCCGAGCACCTCGACGGCCTGCCAGCCGGAGGTGGTGCGGTCGAAGGTCTGGCGGTCCGTCACGACCGCCCTTCGCGTGCCGTTGACGCGGAAGCTCCTGATCGCGCTCTTGCCACCGTCACCGCGTACCCAGCGGTAGCGGACGGTGCCCTTGCCCTTGGCCGTCACCACGGCGGAGAACCCGACCGTGGCCGGGCAACTGCCGGACTGCCTGGCGGGGCTCGCCTTGACCGCGGCCACGGCCGTCTTGACGGCGGGGGCGGCGAGCGCGGGCGGCGTGGCCAGCAGGCCGCTGAGCAGCACGCCGCCCAGCAGCAACGCTGTCCTTCTCATCGGGGGTCCCTTTCTTCTTCCATGCGGAGGAACCATGATCGCCAGTCCGGCTTGTGCGTCACTTGGAGCTCTCTTGTAACACCGGACGCATCCCCGGGATCCGCGCGGGACGGCTCGCGGGCGTGCGGGAGACTGGGACCGTGACTGACGACGAACGCCCCAGCCCGCCCGTGACCAGCACCTCCATCGTGGTGCTCACGCTGGCCCGCCGGATCGAGACCGAGCTGGGCGCCGCTCTGGCGCCCCTTGAGCTCACGGTCAGCCGGCTCGGGCTGCTCGGTCACATCGCCGTCGTGCCCGGGGTCTCGTTCAGCGATCTGGCGCGGATGTCGGGGACCACGGTGCAGAGCGTCCACACGGCGGTGAAGGCCCTGGCCGCCGCGGGCCTGGTGCGCGACAGCACCGCGCGGGCCGGCTCGGCCTCGACCATCGAGGTCACGCCCGAAGGGGCGCGGCTGCTCGACGCGGCGAAGGACGCGGTGGCCGCGGTGGACGAGCGCCTGTTCGGGCCGGACGCCGACCCGATCCAGCGGCAGATCTCCGAGGCCGTCCTGGCCGCCTTCGATCCCGGCCGCGCCCCCTGACCCCAGCCGCTTCCCCATGACCCCGGCCTCGCCTGATCGCACGTAGGACGACGGCCGCGAGCCCGGCCCGGCAGCCGTTCGGATGGCGCACGCCCGGACCACCTTCAAGGGGCCTGAAGCTTGCGTGTTAAGCTTCAGGCCGCCTGAAGGTTTCGGAGGAGGGTCCGTGGAAGGTCTGTTGCTGTCGGTTCACGTCCTGGCCGCCATCGTGTTCGTGGGCGGCTCGGCCGTCGCGACGAGCCTGTTCCCCCGCTACGCCCCGGTCGCCGTCGGCGTTCCGGACACCGCGAGCGCGGACGGGGCGGGAGAGCGGAGCCGGTCCGTGGCCGTGGCGCTGCACCGCATCAGCCGGGGCTACGCCGTCGCCGGCGTCGTCGTCCCCGTGGCCGGGATCGTGCTGGCCGCGGTCCAGGGCCGGATGGGCGAGATCTGGATCAACATCTCCATGGTCCTCACCATCGCCGCGGGCGGCCTGCTGGCCCTGCAGATCATCCCGCGCCAGCGGGAGGCGCTCGCCGAGCCGGGCCCCGGCGACCGGCTGCGCAGGCTCGGCATGTTCGCCGGGATCTACAACCTGCTCTGGGCGATCGTCGTGGTCCTCATGATCGTCCGTCCCGGCTCGGACTACTCATGACCTCGCCGCCCCCGCCGGCTCGACGGCCGCGCGGCCACGCTCGCCGTGCCAGGCGTACGCGCTGACCAGGATGCCCGCGACGGTGACGGCGGCGCCCACGAGGTAGACGGCACGCAGCCCGAGCCCACCGTCGATGACCCGGCCGCCGAGCCAGGCGGCGAGGGCCGCGGCGAGCTGGTAGGCAGAGGCGTTGACCGCCATGGCCAGCGTCGGCGCCGCGGCGGCGGCCGACAGGACCCGCGCCTGCATGCCGGGGATGACCGAGAAGCCCAGCGCGCCAAGCACGAACACCATGATCGCCGTAGCCGCCGCGCTGCCGCCGACCGCCCACATGAGCACCAGCGCCGCCGCCAGCGCGCCCAGCAGGCCGAGCTGTGACCACTTCGGCGACCGGTCGGCCAGCCGGCCGCCGACGAAGTTGCCCGCTGCCGCGCCGAGTCCGTACACCAGCAGCAGCCCGGCCACCGCCTCCCCGGCGAACCCGGCGACCTCGGTGACCAGAGGCGCGAAGAAGGTGAACACCATGAGCAGCCCCGCGTTCGCCACGGCGGTGACCGCGATGGCGACCCGCACGTCCCCGCACCGGAACACGCGCAGCTCAGCGGCCACGGAGGACCCGGCGGGCGGCTCCGGCGCGGCGGTGCCGCGCACGTCCGGCACCAGCCGCAGCACCAGCAGGAAGCCGAGCACGCAGCACGCGGCGATGGCCAGGAACGTGGAGCGCCACCCGTAACCGCCGCCGATGTACGTGCCGATCGGCGCGCCGAGGATCATCGACAGGTTCATGCCGAAGACCAGCCGGGAGACGGTCGAGGCCTGCTTGCCCGGCGCGGCGGCGGACACCGCGATGACGATCGCGTTGGCGAAGAACGTGGAGGTCACCAGCGCGGTCACGACGCGCGCCGCGAAGAGCACGCCGTAGGCGGGGGCCAGCGCGGAGGCGAGGTTCCCGGCGATCGTGATGCCGAGCAGGACCAGGATGAGCGGCTTGCGCGGGAAGCGGGCGGTGAGCGCCGTCAGCACCGGGCCGCCGACGATCATCCCGATCGCGTACGCCGTCACCAGCAGCCCGGCGGCCGGGATCGAGACGGTCAGGTCGGCGGCGATGTCCGGCAGGATGCCGGCGATGACGAACTCGCCCGTGGTGATGCCGAACACGCACAACGTCAGCGAAGGCACGCTGGCCACCGGTTTCATGGAACCATCCATTCTTTACTGTTCAGTACAAAAACTGGGCGCGAAAAAGCCCGGAGGGCCCCATGGCAACGGTCAGAGGGCCGCGACGGCTCCCTCGACGACGTCCAGCAGCGCCCTGCGGTCATCGGTGACCTTGGCGAGCACCCGCAACCCGTAGTACGCGCTCTGGAACGTGCGCGCCACCTGCAACGGCGGGCGCCCGGACGGCAGCTCGCCCGTGCTCTGCCCGACCGCCACCAGCCGGGTGAGCGCCTGCTCCAGATCCGCGAACTGCCGCCGCACCAGCCCGGCGACGGACTCGGTGCGCCCGCTCGCCTCGGTGGCCGCGTTCAGCGCCAGGCAGCCGCGCCGGCCGGGATCGTCCAGGTCTGCGTCGATCACGCCCAGCATGAGGTCCCTGAGCCGGTCGCGCACCGACCCCGGCTCGGCCAGCATCGCCACCTGAGCCTCGGCGAGGGTCTCGGCGTAGCGCCGGAGCGCCTCCTCGTACAGGAGGTGTTTGCTGCCGAAGGCGTTGTAGAGGCTGCCCCGCCCGAGCCCGGTCCTGGCGCACAGGTCCTGGGTGGTGGTCGCTTCGTACCCCTTCTCCCAGAACACTGCCATCGCCGCGTCGATCACCCGCTGGTCGCTGAACTCGCGTGGCCTGCCCATGGACGGGACGCTACCCCATTTTGTACACATCAGTAAAGAATCGGTCAGTGGCGGAGATGCTTAACTAGGACCCTAAAACGTTTCATAACGATCACAGTTGAGCTCTGGAAGGTCATCCTTGGACTACGAACGCCAGCCGTACAGGAGATGTGGCCGCAGCGGCCTCCTACTCCCCGCCGTGTCGCTCGGCCTGTGGCACAACTTCGGCGCGGGCAAGCCGCTCGACGGCCAGCGCGCCATCCTGCACAAGGCATTCGACCTCGGCATCACCCACTTCGACATCGCCGACCGCTACGGCCCGCCGATCGGCGCGGCCGAGTCCGCGTTCGGACAGCTCTTCCCGCGCTCGCTGCGCGACGAGGTCGTGGTCACCACCAAGGGCAGCAACCCCATGTGGGACGGCCCCTACGGCAAGGGCAACTCGCGCAAGCACCTGCTCGCCACCCTCGACCGCTCGCTCGCCCGGCTCGGCCTCGACTACGTGGACGTCTTCTACCTGCACCGCGACGACGACGCCACGCCGCTGGAAGAGCAGGTCGCCACGCTCGACCACATGGTGCGCACAGGCAAGGCCCTGTACGCGGGCGTCTCCAACTTCTCCCCCGAGCGCACCGCCGAGGCCGCCCGCCTGCTGCGCGGCCTCGGCACCCCGCTGCTGGTCCACCAGCCCTCCTACTCCCTGCTCAACCGGGGCATCGAAGCCTCGCTGCTAGGCGTCCTGGAGCAGGAGGGCGTCGGCTGCGTGGTCTACTCGCCGCTCGCCCAGGGCCTGCTGACCGACCGCTACCTGGACGGCATCCCCGCGGACTCGCGTGCCGCCGAGGGCCGCTTCCTGACCGCGGACCGCGTCACCCCGCAGGTCCTGGCCTTGGTCCGCTCGCTCGCCGAGCTGGCCCAGGCCCGTGGCCAGTCGGTGGCCCAGCTCTCCCTCGCCTGGGCGCTGCGCGACCCCCGCATCACCTCGGTCCTGGTCGGCGCCTCCAGCCCCGAGCAGCTGGAGGCGAACGTGGCGGCCGTGGACCGCCTGGACTTCACCGACGACGAGCTGTCGGCCATCGACCGCGCCGCCAAGGAGGCGGGCATCGAGGTGTGACCCCACCCCGGGCGGCCACGCGCGGTACGAGCGACGCCCGTACCTCCCCACCGGTCGGCTCGGCCACAAGCGCTGAACCGGCCGGCCCGGGTGTCCGATCGCGAGCGCTTAACCGGCCGGTCGCCCGCTCAGATCACGGCCCCCGACCCCTCGCGGGCCCGGCGGGCGCGCCGCTTGGCCGGCTCGGGTGGCGGCTGCCGGTCCAGCCGGGCCAGGCCGATCGCCGCGGGCCCGGCCACGAACGCCGACGACAGCGTCCCCGTCACGATCCCGATCACCAGCGCCGTCGCGAAGTCGCGCAGCGAGTCGCCGCCGAAGGCCGTCAGCGCGGCCAGGATGAACAGCGCCCCCAGACCCGTGTTGACGGTGCGCGGCATGGTCTGCAGGATCGCGCCGTTCACCGCCGCGGCGAACGGCTCGGTACGGCGGGCCGCCCACAGCTCGCGCACCCGGTCGAACACCACGACCTTGTCGTTGACCGAGTACCCGACGATGGTCAACATGGCGGCCAGGAAGATGCCGTCCACCGGCTTGCCCAGCCACGCGAACACTCCCATCACCACCATCACGTCCACCACCAGCGCCAGCACCGCCGCCGCGCCGAACGTCCACCGGAACCGGACCGCCAGGTAGACCAGCTGCATCGCCACGGCCACGCCGAGCGCGATCAGGGCGTTGCGGCGCAGCTCCTCGCCCAGGCTGGGGCCGACGAACTCCTCGCGCCGCTTGGTCACCTCGCCGCCCTGCTGTTCGAGCGCCTGCTCGATCCTGGCCACCTCGTCGAGCCCGAGCCGCGCGGCGCGCACGGTGACGCCGTCGCCGGTCGACTGCACCACGGCCGTGGGGAACCCGGCGCGGGTGACCGCCTGACCGGCGGCGTCGGCCGGGATCGGCCGGCTCGTGGCGAACTCCACGAGCCGCCCGCCGGTGAACTCGACGCCGAAGTTCAGCCCGTGCGCGAGCAGCCCGGCGCAGGCCACCGCCACGAGCCCGCCCGCGACCGCCAGCCACAGCTTGCGAGCCCGCATGAGCTGCGGGTTCCTGCGGGTCAGCCAGGTGCGTACGGTCCCGGCCGAGCCGAGGCCGGACACGCGCGGGCCGACCTTGCCGATGACGGTCTCGGAGAGCACGCGGGTGATGAGCATGGCCGAGACCAGCGAGGCCAGCACGCCGATCGCCAGGGTCACGCCGAAGCCCTTGACGGGGCCGGAGGCCAGCCAGAACAGCAGGCCGGCGGCGATCAGGGTGGTGACGTTGGAGTCGGCGATCGCGCTCCACGCGTTGCTGAACCCGCGGCCGAGCGCCGCCTTCAGCCCGCGCCCCGGCGCCTGGACGTACTCCTCTCTGGCCCGTTCGAAGACCAGCACGTTGGCGTCGATGGCCATGCCGATCGCCAGCACGAACCCGGCCAGCCCCGGCAGGGTGAACGTCGCCCCCATCGCCACCAGCGCCGCGTAGGAGATGACGCCGTAACACAGCAGGGCGATCACCGACAGCAGGCCGGACAGGCGGTAGACGGCGACGATGAACACGGCCGTCAGCGCCAGCCCGGCCAGCGCCGCCTTGGCGCTGGCGTCGATGGCCGCCGCGCCGAGCGTCGGGCCGACCGTCCGCTGCTCGACGAGGTCGAGCGGGACAGGCAGCGCGCCGCCCTTGATCAGCACGGCCAGGTCGCGGGCCTCCTCGTACGTGAACGACCCGGTGATGTCGCCGCTCGCGCCCGGGATGCCGCTCCCGCAGGGGACCGAGGGGTCGAGCGGCGGCGAGGAGATGACCTCCTTGTCGAGCACGATGGCGATCCTGCGCTTCGGGTCGCCGTCGGGAGCGCAGGCCGCCGTGCCGGTCAGCCGCTGCCAGGCGTCGGCCTGGCGGAAGCCGATGTTCACCCACCAGCCGGGCCCGCGCTGGGGGTCGCTCTGCTCGGTCGCGTCGCTGATCCCGTCGCCGCTGATGGCCACGGGACCGAGCTTCAGCAGCCCGCCGTTCTCGTCGGGCACCGCCGTCTTGTCGCCGGCCTCGGCCGCGCCGAGCACCGGGTGGAACGCGAGCTGCGCGGTCCGGCCGATGACGTCGGCCGCCTGCCGCGGGTCGAGCACGCCAGGCAGCTCGACGATGATCCGCCGCTCGCCCGAGCGGACCAGGGTGGGATCGACCACGCCGAGCGCGTCCGCCCGCTGGCGGAGCACGTTCAGCGCGCGGTCGGTGGCGGCCGAGTCGGCCTTGACGGTGGCCGAGTCCCTCGTCTCGAAGACGAGCTGGGTGCCACCTCTTAAGTCCAGGCCCAGCCGCGGCGCGGTGACGAGGGCCAGGGTGATGGAGATCGCGATGACGGCGAGCGCCGTCACCGCACGCCAAACCGGCGCACGGGACATGAAGCCTCCACAGGCTCAGATGTGCGGAAAAGGGATCTCAGAACCCTGTGGAGGGAGGCGCCCGCGCGGGTGTCGCCGCCGGCCGGCGGTCGCCGGGGGCGTGCGTGCCCGCGGGGGCGACGACGGCGGCCCACGTGTGCTCGAAGCGCGGCGGACCGGCCGCGAGCAGCGCGGCCCCGCCCGCGCCCGCCGCACCGTGCTGCCCGGCCCACACGCGTGCGGTGGCGGGCTGGTACGGGAGCTGCCGCGCCTCCGGCGGCTGCCCCGCCGACCAGGTGGCGACCTGGGCCGTGGCGGCCGGCTGGACGAGCTGGGCGTGGCCGGTGACGGGCAGGAGCCAGGACAGCAGGAAGAGCAGCGCGGCAGGCAGCCTTGTCCGCACGGTCCCTCCCCTCCCTGTCCGGCCCACCATAGCCCGTGGCGGACGCGATCCGGGCCCGGCCGGTGGAAGGCCGGTCAGCCCGCGAACAGCTGGGTGAGCTTGAGCAGCAGCTCGTAGACGCCGTACGCGAAGGGGAGCCCGACCCAGGCCCACGCCAGCACCATCAGCCCGGTCCGCGGCCGCTCCCCGGCCGCGCCCTGACCCGTGTCCGTGTCCGTGGTGGAGGTCATCGCACCTGTCCCTTCTCCGCCACCGGCGGCACGGGCCGCTCGTGGTGCCGGTCGTGCACCGGCCGGATCAGCTCGTTGGCCAGGAAGCCCACCGCGAGCAGCCCGATCATGATGTAGAGCGACGTGGTGTAGAGGGCGGGCCCGGACCGCCCCGCGGCCTTCTGCGCGTCGGCGATCGCGTTGACGATCAGCGGGCCGAGCACGCCGGCGGTGGACCACGCGGTGAGCAGCCGCCCGTGGATCGCACCCACCTGGTACGTCCCGAAAAGATCCTTCAGGTACGCGGGGACCGTCGCGAAGCCGCCGCCGTAGAAGGACAGGATCCCCAGCGCGCACACGATGAACAGCGGCCGCGACGAGGCTCCGGCCAGCGCGATCACGAGGTAGAGCAGCGCGCCGGCGCCCAGGTAGACGCGGTACATGTTCTTGCGCCCGATGACGTCCGAGGTGGAGGACCAGACGAAGCGCCCGGCCATGTTCGCCAGCGACAGGAGCGCGACGAAGCCCGCCGCGGCCCCGACGGCGACGGGCGTCGCGGTGCCGGAGAAGAAGTCGGTGATCATCGGGGCGGCCTTCTCCAGGATCCCGATGCCGGCCGTGACGTTGCAGCACAGCACGATCCACAGGCAGTAGAACTGCGGGGTGCGGATCGCGTTGCGGGCCGAGACGTCGGCCGTGGTGATCAGCGCGCGGGCCGCGATCTGCGGCGGCTGCCAGCCGCGGGGCCGCCAGCCGTCCGGCGGGACCCGCACCAGCAGCACTCCCATGGACATGAAGAGCGCGTAGACCACGCCGTGCACGAGGAACGTCGTCGCGATCCCGGTCGTGCTCGTGCCGAACGAGCTCAGCATCTGCGCCGACCACGGCGAGGCGATGAGCGCACCGCCGCCGAACCCCATGATCGCGATGCCGGTCGCCATACCCGGCCGGTCGGGGAACCACTTGATCAGGGTGGACACCGGCGAGATGTAGCCGATGCCGAGCCCGATCCCGCCCACGAACCCGTAGCCGAGCACGACCAGCCAGTACTGCCGGGTGGCCACCCCCAGCGCGGACAGCAGGAACCCGGAGGAGAAGCAGGCCATCGACACGAACATGGCCCAGCGCGGCCCGTTGCGCTCCACCAGCGTGCCGCCGAAGGCCGCCGACAGGCCGAGCATGACGATGCCGAGCTGGAACGGGAGTGCGCTCTGGGTGCCGGACAGCTGGAGCGAGGACTCCAGCGGGGGTTTGAAGACGCTCCACGCGTACGCCTGGCCGATCGCCAGGTGCACGGAGAGCGCCGCCGGTGGCACCAGCCACCGGCTCCACGTGGAGGGCGCCACGGTACGGGAACGGCTGAGGAAACCTGTGGAACTCGCGAGCTTCGTGCTGTCTGCCACGGATCACGGGTACCACATACGGTATGCAGTATTGCAAACCTTTCATCGGTTTACGGTGAGCGGTCAAATCTTGTCGACGAATGGAAGGAGAGCGTCAGGCGCCGTCGGCGAGATCGTTGGCGGCCACGTACCCGAAGGTCATGGCCGGGCCGATGGTCGAGCCGGAGCCCGCGTAGCTGTGGCCCATGACGGCGCCGCTGGCGTTGCCCGCCGCGTACAGGCCGGGGATGACGGAGCCGTCCGCCCGCAGCACCCGGGCGCGGGCGTCGGTACGCATGCCGCCCTTGGTGCCCAGGTCGCCTGGGACGATCTTGAAGGCGTAGAAGGGCGGCAGCCAGAGCGGCGCCAGGCACGGGTTGGGCTTGACGTACGGGTCTGCGTAGTAGCGGTCGTAGGCGCTGTCCCCCCGGTGGAAGTCGGCGTCCCTGCCGGTCAGCGCGAACCCGTTGAAGCGGGTGATCGTGGCGCGCAGGGCCGCCGCGGGCACCCCGATCTTCCCGGCCAGCTGCTCGATCGTCGGGGCACGGTGCACGGCGCCGCTGTCGTACCAGGAGGCGGGCAGCGGCAGCAGCGGGGCGACGTCCTTGAACAGGTACCGGTTGCGGTAGTTCTGGTCCACGATCAGCCACGCCGGGATGTGCGGCGCGGCCGGGGTGTTGCGGTCGTACATGACGTGGACCACGTCGCTGTAGGGCGCCCCCTCGTTGACGAAGCGCACGCCGTTGCCGTTGACCAGGACGCAGCCGGGCAGGGTCCGCTCGGCCAGGCAGAAGTACGGCTGTCCCGGCAGCGGGATCGACGGCCCCCACCAGGCGTCGTCCATCAGGTCCAGCGCGGCCCCGGCCCGCTCGCCGGCCTCGATGCCGTCGCCGGTGTTCTCCTTCGCGCCGACGGTCCAGCTCGTCCCGATGGGCTGGCGCTGGAACTCCGCGCGCATGGCCGCGCTGTGCTCGAACCCGCCCGAGCCCACGATCACCCCGCGCCTGGCCCTGACCAGCCCCGCCGAGGTGACCACGCCGGTTACCCGGCCCGACTCGACGTGCAGGTCCAGCAGCGGGGTGTTCAGCCACACCGGCACGCCGGCCGCGAGCAGCCCCGCGCGCAGCCCGGCGGCCAGGGACTGCCCCATGGTGAGCGGCTTCTCCCCGCGCAGCGCGGCCTCCGTGCCGCGCAGCAGGCAGGCGGCGCTGACCTCCAGCCCCTTCGGGTTGACCGCGCTGAGCGTCAGCCACTTGTAGTCGGCGCTGAAGACCACCATGCCGGCCGGGGTGGGGATGTACGGGCCGTTGAGCCGGGCCAGCTCCGCGCCGAGCAGGTTCCCGTCGAACTGGTCGGGCTCGATGGAGCGCCCGTTCGGCATCCCGCCGGGGAGCTCCGGATAGTAGTCCGAGTAGCCCTCCATGAAGCGGAAGCGCAGCGGGCTGTTGCGCAGCACGAACGAGATCATCGCCGGGCCCGCGGCCAGGAACGCCTGCTGCCGCGCGGCGGGCACCGTGTCGCCGACGACCCGCGAGAGGTACGCGGCGGCCTTGGCCGGGGTGTCGGGCACGCCGGCGGCGAGGATCACCTCGTTGCACGGGATCCAGATCCCCGCCCCGGACCGGGCGGCCGAGCCGCCGAACGTCGGCGCCTTCTCCAGCACCACCGTGCGCAGGCCGCGCTTGGCCGCGGTCAGGGCGGCGGTCATGCCCGCGGCCCCCGAGCCGACGACCACGACGTCGTAGTCGGCGTCGGCGTACGCGGGGTCCTGGCCCAGCGCCG
The DNA here is from genome assembly GCF_005889725.1 of Nonomuraea zeae. Classification (GTDB taxonomy): domain Bacteria; phylum Actinomycetota; class Actinomycetes; order Streptosporangiales; family Streptosporangiaceae; genus Nonomuraea; species Nonomuraea zeae. The sequence goes on along the minus strand of NZ_VCKX01000108.1, from coordinate 26,371 downwards.
CGCCGGTCACGATGATCCCGCCCGCGAGGAGCAGGGAACGGCGGCTCGGGCCCGCGGCGGCTGGGCGCGCTGGAATGACCTCGGCAGGTCCCATCGATCGATCCTTCCTCCGAGTCGGCGGGAGCCCGGCGCTCCTCGCGACACGAAGCATGCGCTTGGTTGGTTAGGCTGTCAACGCATGCCGCCGGACCGGGGGCTTTGCCGTCCCTTGCCGTCCTGTTAAATTGAAGTACTGGTGCGATTCCAGGGTGCGGCGGTGACAGCCCGCCGGTCCCGCCGTGCGGGCGGGACGATCCGGTGCGACTCCGGGGCCACGCGGTGACACCCCGCCACCTCTCGGGCCGCCCGGCCCCTGACAGTCATGTTGCTGAGAGGTGGTCGCATCATGTTCACGGGACACATCGACGAGATCGGCGTGATCGAGCACGCCGACGACCGGCGCGTTCTCATCCGGGCCGCCAAGGCCGGCCGGCACCCGACGATCTGCGTCAACGGCGTCGCCCTGGCCGTACGCCCGGCCGGCGAGGACGGGGTCGTGGCGGCGGACCTGTCGCCCGAGACCAGGCGCCGCACGACGTTCGACCGGATCGAGCCCGGCACGCCGGTCAACGTCGAGACCCCGCTCGCGGTCGGCGACGCGCTCTCCGGCCACCTGGTCCAGGGCGACGTGGACGCCGTGGGCAAGGTCGTCCGGGTCGACGACGAGCACCCCGCCCGGCGGGTCTGGATCAAGATCCCGGACCGATACGTCCGGCTCGTGGTGCCGAAGGGGCAGATCGCGGTCAACGGCGTCAGCGTCACCGTCGCCGAGGTGGCCCGCGACAGGTTCTCCGTGGCGCTGATCCCGCTCACCCTGAGCTCCACCACGATCGGCGACCTGGCCGTCGGCGACCGCGTCAACCTGGAGTCCGACCTGGTCACGCGGATCACCAGGCGCTCGCCGGCCGGCGCGGGCGCCGTCGTGCGCGACCTCGTCGCCGCGCTCCCCTGGGCCGGCCACGTCAGCGGGGCCCAGGGGGTGCAGAAGGTGATCGCGCAGATCGCGGCCGGCGGCGCGGTGCTGATCTGGGACCCCGACCGCGAGGCCGAGGGGGACGTCATCTTCGCCGGCTCCCGGCTGCGCCCCGAGGACTTCGTCTTCCTGCTCACCCAGGCCTACGGCTACCCGTGCGTGCCCTGCGCGCCCGAGGTGCTGGAGCGGCTGGAGATCGAGGCGCTGCACGGCGCGGGCGACCGCCACGGCACCGCCTTCCACACCCCGGTGGACCTGGCGGCGGGCACCGGCACGGGCGTCAGCGCGGCGGAGCGGGCCGCCACGGTCCGCCGCCTGGCTCACCCGGACGCGCGGCCGGGCGACTTCACCGCGCCCGGCCACGTCATCCCGATCGCCGCCAGGCCCGGCCGCCTGGCCGAGCGCCGGGGCCACACCGAGGCCACCGTCGCGATGTGCGAGGCGGCGGGGCTGCCTCCGGTCGGGGTGTGCTGCGAGATCATGAACCAGGACGGCACCATGGCCACCGCCGCCGATCTGGAGATCGCCGCGCTGCGCTGGGGCCTGCCCCTGCTCGACATCGACGACCTGCGCACCTGGCTGTAGCCGCAGGGCCCGGTCCGGGAGGCGTCCCGCGCCTCCCGGGCCGGGGTCAGTCGTCGACGGTGGAGGGCGGCGTGCCCAGTGCGTCCAGCTCGGGCCAGAAGTCGTCGGGGATCGTGGTCAGGCGCAGCTTCTCCAGCTGCTCGATCCGCTCGGGCCGGCTCACGCCGACCACCGTGGAGTGGATCAGCGGGCAGCGCATCGAGAAGTGCAGGGCCGCCGCCGACAGGTCGATCGACCACGTACGGCACAGCTCGCGGGCGCGCTCGGTCCAGGCCAGCAGCTCCGGCGAGGCCTCCCGGTAGGCGTAGCGGGTGCCGCGCCCGGCCAGCAGGCCGCCGCCGAACGGGGCCGCGTTGAAGACGCCCATGCCGCGCCGCGCCGCCTCGGCCATCAGCGCCTCGGCGCGCCGGTCGACCAGGGTGTAGCGGTTGTGCGTGAGCAGCACGTCGAAGGCGCCGCTGGTCACGTACCGGGTCATGAGCCCGATCTCGCCGGCGGCCACGCCGATCGCGCCGACCAGCCCCTGCTCGCGCAGCTCGACCAGGCCCTGCACGGCCCCGCCCGGCGCCAGCGCCTCCTCCACCGTCACCGTGTACGGATCGTGCAGGTGCAGCAGCGGCAACGTCTCCAGCCCAAGCCGCGCCGTGCTCTCCTCGAAGGAGCGCCAGACGCGATCCCGGTCGAAACGGCCCGTCTCCGGGTCGGCGTCAGCCTTGGTGACGACGCTGCGCCCGGCGGGCAGCCCGTGTTCCGCGATCGCCCGCCCGAGCGCGGTCTCGCTGCGGCCTCCCGCGTAGTTGTTGGACGTGTCGATCACCGCGTACGGGCCCGCGAGCAGCGTCCGCGCCAGCTCCGCCGACTCCGGCGCGGGCGAGCCGTCCGGCTGCGGCGGGTTGCCCAGAAACGAGGTGCCCAGGCTTATCGAGCTGACCGAGAGCCCGGTGCCGCCGAGCGGGCGCACACGATCAACAGAATGGTCATCAGAGAAGGTCATGGGGCCTATCCTCCCCATTTCCAGCCCCCATGGCGATTCCGCCGAACCGGCCGGCCCGGCCGCTGCCCCCTAGCGGGGAGGCTGGTCCGTCCAGCCGGTGGTCACCTTGATGAATCTCGTGCTCAACGACGCGCTCCCGTCGATGCCGGCGAGATAGTTGGTACGCGTCACCTGCCCCGTCTCGGGATCGACGACCAGCTTGATCTCCCACGTGGTGTCAGAAGAGGGAAACCGCAGCTCCTGCCCGCCTTCGACCGCACCCATGCTCTTCACTGCCGGATTCGTGGCGAGTGCCTGGAACGCCGCGGCCCGGACCTCCGGCGGCGCCGGCAGCTCCGAGATCAGCGAGAGAAGCGAGAAGAGAGGGTCGCCGCGCTGCTCCGATACGGTCATGGCACTGTCACGCCCCTTGAGCCGGGTGAGCCACGCCTTCAACGCCTCGGGCTCCGCCGGCAGCCTTTCGAGGTCCTCGAAGCTCACCTCGGCTCCCTTGAGTACGAGCGAGGCCCGGTCAGGTACGACGACGCCGGGAGGGTCACCCGGAGCGCCCTTGGACCAGCGCCGCCCGTCGCGCGTGGTCCAGCTCTCCTGGCGCCCCACGTCCTGCATCTCACGTTCGACGTGCCAGTAGGTTCCGGCACCTTGGGGCGTGCGTTCCGCGCTGGCAGCGGCCATGAGCAGGACCTCCCTGCCTGAGACCGGTGCGGCGGCCGGCGCGATCACGCCCGTGACCAGCAGGGCCACGACCGCCGCGGCGGCGGTGGCCAGGGTGAACGCGGGCACCCGCCACCCGGTCCGGCGCCGCGCCCGGCCTCGCATCCGGTCCTGGAGCCGGCCTCTGCTGCGCGTGATCGCTTCGGCGGGCGGCTCGGGCTTGGCCAGGAGGGTGGCGAGTGCGGTCAGATCATCCATTTGCGGTCTCCTGGTCGATGAGAGCGTGGATCTTCGCGCGCGCTCGGCTGAGCCTGGAGCCCACCGTGCCGGCGGCGATGCCGAGCGCTTGGGCCACTTCGTCGTAGCTGAGCTGGCCCAGGGCCACCAGCAGGAGAGCGTCGCGCTCCCCGCCGGACAGCGCGGCGAGCCCCTTGGCCAGGTGCGGCTGCATGCGCTGAGCGGCGACGGAGGCGACGACCCGGTTCTCGTGGCCTTCTGCGGCGGGCTCGGGACCGAGCCGGGCCAGTGCCCGGTAATGGCGGCTCTCCTTGCGCCGGTGCCTGGCGATCAGGTTGGTGGCGATGCCGAACAGCCAGGGCCGCAGTCCCCCGCGCTCCGGGTCGAACCGGTCGCGCCGGTCGAAGGCCAGCAGGAACGTCTCGGCCGTGATGTCCTCGGCGATCTGCGTGTCCAGCCGGCCGGCCGCGTACAGGTAGATGTCGCGGTAGTAGCGGTCGTGCACGGTGGTGAACAGGTCGGGGTCGCGCCGGTACCGGGCGACGAGCTCGGCGTCGGTGACCTGTTCGCCCGCGTCGGCGATCACGTTGTTGTCTCCGTCATCGGCCTGCCTTCATGAGTGATGGTGACGATCACTCACTCTTCGCCGGATGCCCGGATCGTCTTCCCGCGAGTCCGTCGTGGTCGGGCGGAGCTCACGACATCGTGGGAGACCGCCGGCCGGGCGGGCTCACGTAGTGGTGGACCAGGGCGGGCTCGCCCGCCGCGTTGAGCCAGCCGGCGCGGCTGCTGCCGACCCGGCGCCAGCCGGACCTCTCGTAGAACGCGATGGCGGCCAGGCCCTCGGAGGAGACCTCCAGCTTGAGCGGGACGGGCACGGCGGCGCGTACGGCGTCGAGCAGCAGGGCGGCCAGGCCGCGGCCACGGGCGGCGGGGACGACGAACAGGCGGGTGACCTCCATGTCAGGGGTGAGCGCCACGTGCCCGAGCACGGCCCCCGCCTCGACCGCGATCCAGGCCCTGAGCCCGTCGCCCGGCGTCAGCCAGCCGGCCGGATCGTCCGGCCAGTCCACGGGATAGCGGTCGGCCGCCTGGACCTGGGCGAGAGCTTCGACGCATGCGTCCAGGTCGGCACGGCTCCTCGGCCGGATCTTCAGGCTGTTCACCCGAGAGAGCCTAGGTCACCCCGCGGGCGTGTCAGCCGGTCACAGGAAGCGCCTGATCGGGACGACGGCGGCCTCCTGGACGCGCTGCAGGGTCGGGCGGCGCCGCCAGCGGGCGGGGTCGATGGGCACGCTCTGCTCCAGATCTTCGTCGAAGTGCGCGTCGAGCTGCTCGGTGAGGCCGGCGTCCAGCACGGCGAGCATGACCTCCTCGTCGTGGTCGAGCGAGCGGCGGTTGATGTTGGTGGAGCCGACCAGGCTGGCGATGCCGTCCATGGTGAGGACCTTGGCGTGCATCATGGTCGGCTGGTAGTGCCACAGCCGCACCCCGCAGGCGGTGAGGTCCTGGTAGAAGCGCTGGCCGGCGAGCTGGCACACGCGCTTGTCGGTGTGCGGGCCGGGCAGCAGGATGTCGATCTCGACGCCGCGCCCGGCCGCCTGGCACAGCAGGTCGATGAAGTAGCGGTCCGGCGCGAAGTAGGCGGTGGCCAGGCGCAGCCGCTCCTGGGCGGAGGCGATCACCACGCGCAGCAACGTCTGCATGTCCTGCCAGCCGACGCTGGCCGAGCCGCGCACCACCTGTACGACCGAGGTGCCGTCCTGCGGGTGCTCGGGGAACTGGTCGTGGTCGTCGAACAGGGCGCCGTCGTGGCACTCGGCCCAGTTCTGCGCGAAGGCGGCGGCCAGGCCGTCCACGGCGGGGCCGGTGAGCTGCACGTGGGTGTCGCGCCATTCGCCGGGACCGCTGGCGTTGCCGCACCATTCCTCGGCGATGCCGACGCCGCCGGTGAAGGCGGTCTCCGCGTCGACGACGAGCACCTTGCGGTGGCAGCGATGGTTCTGCTTGAACGGCGACAGCCACAACGGCTTGCGGAACCAGGCGATGTGAACGCCTGCGCGGTCCATCGCGTCCAGCAGGTTCTGCTCGATCAGCCGCCCGCCGAACCCGTCCAGCAGCAGCCGCACCCGTACGCCCTCCGCGGCCTTCTCGGCCAGCGCGGTGGCGAAGTCGTGCGCGATCTGACCGCGCCAGTAGACGAACGTCATCATGTCGACCGTGTGGCGGGCCTGGCGGATCGCGGCCAGCATGGCGGGGAAGATCTCATCGCCGTTCCGCAGCACCGACAGGGTGTTGCCCTCGGTCGCGGCGACGCCGATCAGACGCTCCAGCCGGCGGCGCAGCCGCTGGACGCGCTCATCACCGGCCGTCTGGGGGAGCAGCATCGATGTTCACCTTTCCAAAATGATCACAATGTGGTGCCACGCGGGGACTTCCCCAGCTTGGCCGGGGAAAACGCCGGAGCTGCGCCCGCCCGGCCTTGCGCCGAGCTGATCATGCCTCTAAGTTAGGCCCAGTAACTAAGGGAAGGCGTGCCTCATGGAGACCGGCGGGCGCACGGCCGGCCTCGCCCTCCGTGACGCGGCCGACGCCGGGATCCGGGTCGGCATGGCCGGGCCGTCGGGCATCCGGCTCCCTGAGCAGACACCCCCGGAGGACGTCTTCGTGCTGATGCTCACCGCGGCCGCCGAAGGGCCGGGCGCCCAGCTCCCGCCCGGCCGGCCGATCGCGTACCTGAGGGCAGCGCTCTGAGCGCCACCGGGTGCGCCGCCGCCGAGGAGGCGCGGTGCCCGAGCTAGCGAGCCTGGTCCCGGGCGATCCCGCCACGACCGGCCCCTACCGCCTCGAAGGGCGGCTCGGATCGGGCGGGCAGGGCACGGTGTACGCGGGCCGGGGCCCCGACGGCGTCCTCGTCGCGATCAAGCTCCTGCATCCCCACCTGATCACCGACGGCCAGGCCCGCGCGCGGTTCCTGCGCGAGGTGGAGACGGCCAAGCGGGTCGCGCCGTTCTGCACGGCGCAGATGCTCGACACCGGCTTCGCCGAGGCCAGACCGTACATCGTGAGCGAGCTCGTGGACGGGCCCTCCCTGCAGGATTCGGTACGGGAGAACGGCCCGCGCGGCGCGGCGGCGCTGCAGCGGCTGGCGATCAACACCGCGACGGCGCTGGCCTCGATCCACGCGGCCGGGGTGGTGCACAGGGACTTCAAGCCGGGCAACGTGCTGCTCGGCCCCGACGGGCCGGTGGTGATCGACTTCGGCATCGCCAAGGCGCTTGACCTGAGCCAGTCGCTCGTCAGCAGCCAGCCGATCGGCAGCCCCGCCTACATGGCGCCGGAGCAGATCGCGGACGGTGAGGTGGGGCCGCCCGCCGACCTGTTCGCCTGGGCCGCGACCATGTACTACGCGGCCACCGGCAACCGGGCCTTCGGCGGCGAAGCCATCCCCTCGACCCTGCACGCGGTCCTGCAGAGCGAGCCCGACGTGAGCGGGCTGGAGGTGCGCTTCCGCCGCCTGCTGCAGGAGTGCCTGGCCAAGGACCCGTCCCGGCGGCCCACCGCGGCCCAGGTGGTCGAACGCCTCCGCGCGCTGCCCGTGCCCGCCTGGCAGAGCGTCCCGGCGGGGACGGCCGGTCGCCGGCGTACGCTCGCCGTGGCCGCGGGAGCCGCGGCCCTCGTCGTCACCGCCGCCTGCTTCTACGCCCTGGGGCCCGCCACGGCCCAGCAGCAGGCGGCCGGCCCGGCCCTGAGCCCTTCGGTGTCCCCACCCGCCGCGACCCCGATGACGACGGGCAGCCGTACGCCGCACCCGGAGGCGTCCCTCAGCGCGATGATGGGCGAGGAGGCCGACCTCGCCCGCAGCCCTGCCGCCGCGGCACCGACCAAGGCACCCCGCACGCGTACGACGGCCACGCGCGAGCCGGATCCGACGCCGGACGGCAAGCACACGGTCGCGCCCACGACGGCCCGGCCGTCGCCGAAACCGACCGCCAAGTCGACGCCGAAGCCGTCTTCCAGCAAGGAGACCACCGCCCCGCCGAAGCTCCCGCCCTCGACGGGCACGCTCACCTGGAACGACGTCACCGAATACTGCAAGACGCAGGGCTACACCTCCTACTCGTACGGAGGCTGGGCCGACCTGCGGTGCGCGGGGTCCGACACGAAGCTCGACCCGTCGGCGCTGTGCCGCTGGAAATATCCGGACTACGCGCGGGCGGAGGGTGAGCTGCCGGCCAACATGTTCGTCCCCAGCGCCACCTGCCACCTGTCCTGACGCGCGACCTCGACACAGCCCCCACCTCAGCCCCGACCGCATGCAACACGCCGTCGCCGGGTCAGGGTTCGGCTGGCGCGGGGCCGGACCTGCACGTTGCGCAGGACAAGCCGGCGCTTCGACGCCGCGCACCCCTCGATGCCCGCCAGGCTCGCCCCGTACGCAGCCGGCGACGAGGGGTTCTTCGTCCACGAGACCGGCGACAGCGGGACGGGGGAAGTTCGCGGCCGTCCTCAGCGGGCTGGGGGCACCGGCTCCGGCTTCATGACGGCCGCGGAGGCGGACGGTCCTCCCCTGCTCGCTGCCGGCGGACCCGGCCTCGCCCCACCACGCCGGCCTGACCGAGCGGTTCTCCCGGGGCGGTGGGTCACCGGGTCCGAGATCGCCTCGGACCCGGTGCCGCTCCCGGCCACGCCGTGCTCGGGAGCGCGGATCCCGCGCTGGGATCCGGGCTCAGTCGCGGGTCGTCCCGCGGCGGGTGAGCCAGGTCTCGGACGGCCGGCAGCGGAGCTCCGTGCCCTCTGCCGTGCACCACGTCTGGTAGCCGTGGGAGTACAGCCGCTCGCCGAGCCAGCGGTAGTCGGCGCGCGGCTCCTGGCGCGGCGTGGCGGCGACGAAGTTCGCCGCGTCGTCGGCGCTGCCGGTGCCGTCGTAGCGGGCGACCGCGGGGTAGGGGTAGACCGGCCGGGTACGCGTCACGGCGCCGCCGGTGACGTTCGACGCGATGATCTTCCCGGGCGGCCGGCCGCTCTCCGCCCACGCCATCACCGGGGTGAGGATGTCGAAGGTGTTCGGCCCCTCGCCCCCGCCGCAGTGCGCGACGCCGGGGAAGAGGTAGAGCCGGGTGAAGCTGTCCACGGCCTTCGCGCCCATCGTCCTGCGCAGGGCGTCGTGGTAGGCGAGCGTGCTCCGCGGCGCGATGTGCTGGTCGTTCCAGCCGTGCCAGAGCAGCAGTTTCCCGCCGCCGCGCTGGAAGCGGCCGAGGTCCGGGTCCATGGCGGACAGGTAGGAGGCGGACTGCATCGTGTTCCAGAACGACTCGGCCGTGAACTTCAGGTCGGCGAGCTGCCAGTCCGGGTTCACCACGTTCGGGTAGGCCAGGTAGCGGGCGAAGCTCAGCACGAAGCTCTCGCTGCCCACCCGCTGGCCCTGCGCCGCCGGCACGAACAGCGTCCAGTCGAGCTCGGAGCCCCATTCGTGGGCGACCGCCGGCTCCAGCCGCCGGCCGCGCCCGTCGACCGCGCCGTCGTGCAGCCGGCGGACCACGGCGGCCTCGGCCGGCGACAGGCACGTCGCGGGATCCTGGCCGGCCGCGCACACCAGCGTGCCGGGGTCGAAGCCGCAGCGCCGCGGGTCGCCGAGCACGCCGTCCCGCAGGCCGTCCAGCCCGTCGCAGGCGGCCAGGACGGCATCGTGGATCAGCGGGAGCCGGCCGGCGAGCAGGATGGAGTCGCCGTTCCGGTCGCGGTTGGCCAGGACGTTCCACGCGTGGTGGAAGGTGTTCTGGACGACCATGTTGTTCGCCGGGGCGCCGGCCGCGATGCCGTCGAAGTCGCCGGGGAAGCGCTGGGCCTCCATCAGCGCCTCCCGGCCGCCGTCGGAGCAGCCGTTGAAGTAGGAGTAGGCCGGCGGGCGGCCGTAGAACCTGGTGATGATCGCCTTGGCGACCTCGGCCGTGACGTGCACGCCGCGGTAGGCGAAGTCGATCTGCGCCTGCGGGTTGCCCGCCGCCCACGAGCCGTCGTTCTGGCCCTGGTGGCCCATGTCGGTCGTCGCGCTGGCGACCGTGCCGTCCGCGATCGGCGGGCAGGTGGCCGCCTGCGGGTAGCCGATGTTGGCGCTGCCGCACAGGCCGCCGCAGCCGGTCTGCACGTAGCGCTGCGTCCAGCCGTTGACGGGCAGGCGCAGGACGATGATGTCGGCGGGGGCGATGGTCCCCCTGACGTCGCAGTAGGGGGCGGGCGCGCCCGTGGTGACGACGGCCGCCGACCGGATCGTGACCGGCGCGTCGGTGACGCCGCCCAGGTCGAGGCCGGTCAGGCCGGCGCAGTCCAGCACCGGCGGCAGCGCGGGCAGATTGGCCAGGCCCGCCGCCGTGAACGCCGGCTCCGCCGGTTGGGCGCCGGCCGTGCCGCCCGCGCTCACGGCGGGCGCCAGGGCCAGCGTCAGGGCCAGTGCCAGGGCCGCGACGGTGAGGCACCGTTTCGTCCTGCCCAAGAGATCGCGCACGTTGCCTGGGAGATCGCGCACGTTGCCTGAGAGATCGCGCAAGGGACGACCGCCTTTCGGATCAGGCTGACTGAGGGGCCGGGCGTTGACCGCTCTTGGCCCGCTGGACGAGCTCGTAGACGTGGGCCCGGAGCTCGGCGAAGCGGGGCAGCGAGCGGGTGGTGAGCTGGTCGCGCTCGTCCGGCAGGTCGATGACGACGTCTTCGAGCACGACCGTCGGCGAGTTGGACAGGACGACGACCCGCTCGCCGAGGTAGACGGACTCGTCGATGTCGTGGGTGACGAACAGGACGGTGACGCCGAGGCGCCGCCACAGGGAGCGGACGAGGTCTTCGAGATCGGCGCGGGTCTGGGCGTCCACGGCGGCGAAGGGCTCGTCCATGAGCAGGAGGTGCGGCTCGTAGGCGACCGCGCGGGCGATGGCCACGCGTTGCTGCATGCCTCCCGACAGCTGCCAGGGGTGGGCGCCGTGCACGTCGGACAGGCCGACCGCCTCCAGCGCGTCCTCGACGAGCCGCCTTCGCCCGGCCTTGGGGACCTTCTTCTCCTTCAGCGGCAGCTCGACGTTCTGGCGCACGGTCATCCAGGGGAACAGGCTGCGGCCGTACTCCTGGAAGACCACGGCCATGCCGCGCGGCGGGCCGGTGACCCGCTCGCCTTCGAGCACCACCTCGCCCGAGGTGCTGTCCAGCAGCCCGGCGATGCATCTGAGCAGGGTGGTCTTGCCCGCGCCGGACGGGCCGACGATGCAGACCAGCTCGCCGGACCCGACGGTGAAGGTCAGGTCGCGGACCGCCTCGACGCTGCGGCCCCTGCCCTCGTAGACCTTCTTCAGCGCGCGGACGTCCAGCATCGTGGTGGTGCTCTCCGGGCGCGCGGCGGCGCCGACTGGTGTGGTGGTCATCTCAGCCCTCTCGCTGTGACATGCGCAGACCGGTGTACCAGCGCAGGAGCCGGGCCTCCGCCCACCGGAAGATCATCGACAGGGCGATGCCGATGAGCCCGAGCAGGATGATCCCGGTCCACATCTGCGGGATGGCGAAGCTGCGCTGGAACTGGATGATGGTGAAGCCCACGCCGTTGCTCGCGGCGAACATCTCGCTGATCACCATCAGGATGATCCCGATGGACAGCGCCTGCCGCGCGCCGGCGGCGATCTGCGGGCTGGCTCCCCGCAGCACCAGGTGGATCAGCCGCGAGCGGCGGCGCATCCGGTAGCTGCGGGCGGTGTCGCGCAGGACCTCGTCCAGCGCGCGGACGCCCTCGACCGTGTTCAGCAGCACCGGCCAGACGCAGCCCGAGACGATCACCAGGACCTTCATCCCGTTCCCGATGCCGGCGAACAGCATGAGGATCGGCACCAGCACCGGCGGCGGGATGGCGCGGAAGAACTCCAGGACCGGCTCCAGCAGGCCGCGCAGCGCGGGCGACGAGCCGATGGCGGTGCCGAGACCCACGCCCAGCGCCACCGCCACCAGGTAGCCGGCCAGCAGCCTGGCCAGGCTGGGCAGCACGTCGTCGGCGAACCGGCCGGTGAACCAGGTCTCGCCGAACGTGCCTGCGATCTGGCTCAGCGGCGGCCAGAAGAAGTTCGTGCTGTCCGCCGTCGCCGTCCACCAGGCCGCGACCAGCAGCACCGGTACGGCCAGCAGCAGCAGGATCCTGCGGGCCGCGCTCACGACGCCGCCTCCCTGCGGATCGAGGGATGCCAGCGCAGTGCCCGGCGCTCGATGGCCCGTGCGGCCACGTTGACCGCCACGCCGATCAGGCCGACCACGATGACCAGGGCGTACATCGACGCCACCGCGCCGGAGGTCTGCGCCACCGCGATCTGCTTGCCGAGCCCGGGCGAGCCGATGATCAGCTCGCCGGTGATCTCCAGGATCAGCGCCACCGCGGCGCTCAGGCGGAAGCCGGTCATCACGTACGGCAGCGCGGTCGGCCAGATCACCGTGCGCACCTGGGTCAGCGGCCGGAACCGGTAGGAGCGGGCGGTCTCCCTGGCCACCGGGTCCACGTCCTGGACGCCGTAGAGCACCTGTACGAGCACCTGCCAGAAGGCGGCGTACACCACCAGCAGGAGCGTCGAGCGCATGTCGGTGCCGAACAGCAGCACGGCCAGCGGGATGAGCGCCACCGAGGGGATCGGGCGCAGGAACTCGATCGTCGAGTTCAGCGCCGCCCGCACCAGCGGGACAGCGCCGATCAGGATGCCCAGCACCACGCCCGCGGCCATCGCGATCGTCAGGCCGGCGGCCCAGCCGCGCAGCGTCTCCAGCAGCGACTGCCAGAACTCCGCCGTGGCGCCCTGCTCCGCCAGGGCCGCCACCATGGCGCTGAACGGCGGCAGGTAGCGCTCGTCCACCAGCCCGGTCCTGGGCGCCGCCTCCACCACCGCGACCAGCCCGGCCAGGCCGATCCCGCCCAGGAGCCAGGCGGGCGGCGTGCGGTGACGGCGTCCACGCCGGCCCCGGCCGGGCGTGCCCGCCGTCACCACCGCCGTCACGGAAGGAGCCCGCTGAGGTCGGGGGCGGTCTGGATCAAGCCGTCCTGCACGGCGAGCTTCGACAGCGTCTCGAGCGACTGGCTGGTGATCTCCGCCGGATACTTCGGCAGCGTGAGCGAGCCGGTCAGCGCCGGGTCGATCTTGGTGTACGTGAGCAGGACCTTGCGTACCGCGTCCGGGTTGTCCGTGGCGTACTTCAGGGATTTCCGCATCGCGGACGTGAAGCGCTTGACCAGGTCGGGCTTGGCGGTGGCGGTCTGCTGGGAGGTGAAGTAGCCGGCGATGGTCAGGTCGGGGGCGGTGTCCACGTAGTTCGAGGCGATCACGCGGTCGCCGTTCTTCTTGGCCGTGGCCAGAAACGGCTCGACGACCTGGGCCGCGTCCACGTTGCCCTGGTCGAGGGCGGCGAGCATGTCGGGGAAGGCCAGCTCGGTGAAGCTGACGTTCTTGGCGTCCCCGCCGGCGGCCCGGATCGAGGCTCGTACGGTGGTGTCGTTGATGTTGTTCAGGGTGTTGACCGCGACGCGCTTGCCGGCCAGGTCGGCGGCGGACTTCAGCGGGCTGTCCGCCTTGACCACCACCCCGCCGAAGTCCTTGCCCTGGGCGCCCGTCGAGCCCGCGCCGGGCGCGACGACCTTGAGCGGGAGCCCCTTGGACTTGGCGACGATCAGCGAGGTGAAGTTGCTGAACCCGAACTCCACCTGGCCGCTGACGACGGCGGGGACGATCGCGGCGCCGCCCTGGGCGGAGACGAGTTCGAGCTTCAGCGCCTCCTCGGCGAAGAACCCCTGCTGGTTGCCGAGGTAGATCGGCGCCACGTCGATGATGGGGATCACGCTGACCTTCACCGTGGTGGCGCCGGCCGGGGAGCCGGCCGAGGAGGAGGTCCCGGGGCCGGCGGAGGGGGTCTGCCCGCCGCCGCAGGCGGCGAGCAGCAGAAGGGAGGCGGCGGCCAGGGCCGCGCGAGCTTTGATCACAGTGCTTCTCCAGGGCGTCGGTCAGGGGGTGTGGAGATCAACGTCGGCGCTTCGCCTCCTTTCGGCGGCGGAGACGTCGCCCGTCCGTGCACGCGGTCGCCGGCGATCTCGCCCAGGCCTGGTCGGGAGATCGTCAACGGGTTGAGCAACGATATCGTTGACAATATCGCCTACTATCGCCGCGTCACAACCGCCATCTACGTCCGGTGCGCGCCCGTCCCGCCGCCTGCGGACGCGCCGGAGCCGGCCGCGCAAGGAGGCTTTCCGGGCTGGAGAATTGCCGGAGGCGTGCTCGTACGCTGGGATGTCACCCTGGTCGCGCCGTCACTCCGGCCACCCGGATCGGGGCGGCACGCCGGAGGAGGATTTCCCCCGCGAGCGATTGATGACAATATTGCATACATCCAAGGTCGGGCTCGCCGAGGTCAGGAAGAGACGAGGACGCGGGCCAGGGCCTGGAGGGTCTCCGCCGGCGTGCCCGGCGGCGGGGAGACGCGCAGCACGGGCTCGCGCAGGTCCAGCGGGGCCCGCGCGGTCGGCACCACGCTGACCAGCAGGGATGCCGTGCCGGCCCGCGCGGCGGCGCGCTCGGCCGTGTCACCGGGCGGCGGCCTGAGCGTGACGAGTGCGGACGGCTCGTCGAGCGGCTCGGCCACCCGCCAGCCGCCGGCCCCGTCGAGCACGTGGCGTGCCGTGCGGCCGAGTGCGGCCAGGTGCTCGTACACCGCGGCCGGGCCGAGCGCGTGGTGCTCCAGCACCGCCGTGCCGAGCCCGATCCTGGCCCCGATCGCCGCCTCCGCGCTCTCGTAGCGGGCCGCGCCCGGCAGCGGCGCGACGCCCTCCGGCGCGGCCTCGTCCCAGAGGTGCCCGCCGAGCGCGGGGGCCGCGGCGTCCATGGCGGGGGTGAGGCCGGGCACGATCAGGAACCCGGCTCCGCGCGGCCCGGCCAGCCACTTGCGCGAGGTGCCCACGTAGGCGGTCGCGCCGGCCCCTCGCACGTCCACGTGCCCGAGCGACTGGCAGACGTCCAGCACGTACGGGACGCCGGCCGCGCGGCACAGCTCGCCGATCTCCCGCGCCGGCTGGACGGTGCCGCGGTGGGAGGCGATGTGCGAGACGATCACCAGATCCAGGCCCGCGGCCAGGCCGGCCTCCAGGTCCTCCAGGGCCATGCGCCCGTCGCCGTCCACGGGCAGCACGGCCGGCTCCCAGCCGTACCTGGCGGCCAGCCGGCGCAGCAGCATCAGCGTGCTGCCGTACTCGGTGCGCGGGAACCCGACACGGGGGGCGCGGCCGGCCCGGCGCCCCGTCAGCCGCCACCCGCCGAGCAGCGCCGCCATCGCCGCCGTGCCGCTCTCCAGGAACGCCACGTCCGCCGGGCCGGCGTCGGCCAGGGCCGCCAGGGCCGATCGAGGCGCGCCGAGCCCGGGGACCGCCCGGTAGCCGCCGCGCTCCCGCTCCAGGCGCAGGTGCGTCACGACCGCGTCCAGCACCCGGTCGCTGGGCACGTTGCAGCCGGCCGCGTCGAGGTGCCCAGGAGGCGCCGTCCTGCGCGCGGCCCGCCAGGCGTGGGCGATCCGTCCCTGCCCGGCGATCGGCCCGCTCCCCCAGGCGCCCCGGTGCCGGCCGTTCCCGGCGCCCGCGCCGGCCCGGCCCTCGCCGTTCCCGCCAGGCTCACCCGCCCGGGCTCCGGCGGGTGCGGGGGTCACGGAGCGGCCAGGACCAGGGTGAAGTCGCCCTCGGGGTCCGTGAAGCGGCGGCGCACCCCGAACCCGGCCGCCGCCAGCTCCTCCCGCAGCCCCTCGGGCCGGAACTTCGCGCTGATCTCCGTCCGCATCTCCTCCCCTTCCTCGAACGAGACGTCCAGGCCGAGCGCGCCGACCCGCACCCGCATGTCCCTGGTGGCCCGCAGCCGCATCTCGATCCACTCCTGGCGCTCGTCGTACAGGGCCACGTGCTCGAACGCCTCCGGGTCGAAGTCGGCCGCGAGGTCTCGGTTGATCACCCGCAGCACGTTGCGGTTGAAGGCGGCGGTGACCCCGGCCGAGTCGTCATAAGCCGCCACCAGCCGCCCGGTGTCCTTCACCAGGTCGGCCCCGAGCAGGAACGTGTCCCCCGGCCGCAGCGTGGCCCGCAGCTCCTTCAGGAACACCGCCCGCGCGGCCGGCTCCAGGTTGCCGATCGTGCCGCCCAGGAAGGCCACCATCCGGCGGCCGGTGCGCGGCAGCAGCGCCAGATGGCGCTCGAAGTCGGCGCACACCGCCTGCACGGTGAGCTCGGGGAAGCGCCCGGCCAGCCGCCGCGCCGCCGCCACGAGGGTCACCGCGTCCACGTCCACCGGCGTGTACGCGCGCAGCCTCCCCGCTTCGTCCATCGCCTCCAGCAGCAGCTCGGTCTTCTCGCTGGTGCCCGAGCCCAGCTCGACCAGCGTGTCCGCGCCGGAGGCCGCCGCCAGGTCCGCGGCTCTGGAGCGCAGGATGGCCAGCTCGCGCCGGGTCGGGTAGTACTCGGGCAGCCGCGTGATGCGGGAGAACAGCTCGCTGCCCGCCTCGTCGTAGAACCACTTGGGCGGCAGCCACTTGGGCGAGGCGCTCAGGCCGGTCCTGACATCGTGTTCGAGCGCCTGGCGCAGGTAGTCCTGGTCAAGATGGTTGATCACACGAACGGTCGACTGGCTGACGGGCACGGGGCCTCCAGGTGAGAGATCACAATGGCTGTACGCGTACATCCGTCGCGGTGACGGTCAGCAGGCTGCGCTCGGGCACGGCCTGCCATCCGGGCAGGTCGTCGAGCGGCTCGCTGGCGACGCGCACGCCGTCGGGAAGTCGGTGATGGAAGAGCGTGTCGCCCCAGACGGTCGCGACGATGGACGCGCCGTCGCAGGCGAGCAGGTTCAGGCGGGCCGCCGGGTCCTTGGTCCCGGCGCGTACGACGACCTCGGCCAGCGCCTCGCCCAGCCCCATCCCGGCGCGCCCGCGCAGGAACACGGCCGCCGCCACCCAGGCCGCGTCGCACGCGCTCTCGGCGCGGTCGGGCAGGTCGTCGGCGAGGTCGCGCAGCGCGTCCCTGACGACGCGCCCGTTGTGGCTGAGCAGCCACGTCCCGTCGGTGAACGGCGCCGTGGCGCTCTCCTCGATCGGCATGCCCACGGTGGCCGAGCGCACGGCGGCCAGCAGGCAGGTCGAGCGGGCGACCTCGGCGAGCGCGGGCAGGTTGGCGTCGGTCCAGATGGGCACGGCGCGCCGGTAGCGCACCGGCTCGGGGCGCGCGGGGTCGTACCAGCCCATGCCGTAACCGTCGGCGTTGACCAGGCCGGCCCGCTGACGGCGCGGCGCGTAGGACTGCGTGAGCAGCCCGTGCTCCGGCTCGTGGATGAGCCAGGTGAGCGGCCGGGCGGCGCCCAGCCAGGCCGCGTGCCTGCACATCTCAGCCCCGCTCGGATCGGGCGCAGCGGAAGCCGGTGAAGATCTGCCGGCGGATCGGATAGTCCCAGTTCCGGAACGTGGTCCGCACCGCGGCCGGATCGGCCGCCCACGAGCCGCCGCGCAGCACCCGGTACTCCTGGCCGAAGAAGACCTCGCTGTACTCCTTGTAAGGGAAGCTGCGGAAGCCGGGGTAGGGCTGGAACCAGGAGGAGGTCCACTCCCACACGTCGCCCACCATCTGCTCGGTCCCGTACGGGCCGGCCCCCGCCGGGTAGGCGCCCAGCGGGGCGGGATGGGCGGCGCGGTGGCCCAGGTTCGCCCGCTCGGCGGTGGGCTGCTCCTCGCCCCACGGATAGCGGCGCGCCCGCCCGGCCACCGGGTCCCAGCCGCAGGCCTTCTCCCACTCCGCCTCGGTGGGCAGGCGCTTGCCCGCCCAGCGGGCGTAGGCGTCGGCCTCGTACCAGGACACGTGCTGGACCGGCTCGTCCATCGGCACCGGCTCGGTGCGGCCGAACCGGGTGCGCCACCACGCGTCGCCCTCCTTGACCCAGAACAGCGGCGCGGTGACGGCGCTGCGCTGCCGCCACTGCCAGCCCTCCGGCGACCACCAGCGCGGCTCGTCGTAGCCGCCCTCCTCGATGAACGCCGCGTAGGCGCGGTTGCCCACGGGGAGCCGGTCGATCCAGTAGCCGGGCAGGTCCACCTCGTGCGCGGGCCGCTCGTTGTCGTAGGCCCAGGGCAGCGTGCCGGTGCCCATGAGGAACGAGCCCGCCGGCACGTGCACCTCCTCGGGCCCCGAGCTGCGGCCCCGGGGCAGCTCCCCCTCGCGCACCAGGCCCGGCTGGCCCGACAGCTGCAGCGTGGCGAGCATGGTCTCGTCGTGCTGGTGCTCGTGCTGGATCACCAGGCCGAACACGAACCCGTCGCGGTGCAGCGGCTCGGGCCCCTCCAGGTCGATCGAGTCGAGGACGTCGAGTACCCGCCCGCGTACGCCCTCGATGTAGCGGCGGGCCTCGGCCGGGCCCAGGAACGGCAGGCCGGGGCGGTCCTTGCGCGGGGTCTTGAAGGCGTCGTAGATGTCGTCGATCTCGGGGCGCAGCGGCGTGATGCCCCCGGCCTCGCGCAGCACCCAGAGCTCCTCGTAGTTGCCCACGTGCGCCAGGTCCCACACCAGGGGCGACATCAGCGGCGAGTGCTGGCGGACGAGCAGGTCGTCCTCCGCCTCCGTATAGGCCAGTGACCGGTCGCGCACCGCGATGAGCTCGGCCGCGATCCGCTCCTTGAAGTCGTTCATCTGGGTCCTTCGTCGCTCAGCCAGGCCGGGACGCACCGTCCCGGCGCCGGAACCATCAGGTCGGCCGCCGGGGAGCGGCCGGTCGTCACATGCCGGTCGGCGAACGCGGCCACCTGCCCGGCCAGCGCCGCGTCCGCGCCCAGGCGGGGGAGCGCCTCCAGCGCGGCACGGAAGCACGTCTCGGCCGCCCGCCGCAGGCCCGGGTCGGCCAGCCCGCACCGCGCCGCCATCCCCCACGACTCCTGGTACGAGCCCGCGAACGGCTCCACGGCGGCCATCGCGGCGCCGGCGGCCCGGTCGTCGGCGACGAGCGCGTGGGTCACGGCCACGCACACCGGCCAGGCCGCCGGGTGCTGGGCGTCGAGGTAGCGGATCTCCAGCCAGCCCCTGGGCCGCACGGGCGGGAAGAGGGTCGTGGCGTGGTAGGCCAGGTCGGCGGCGGTGGGCCGGCGCCCGTCGCCCGAGTCCAGCCAGTCGCGGAACGTCGAGCCGTCGCGTACGGGGCGGCAGCGCTCGCCGTCCTCGCGTACCAGCATGAGCCGGGCGTCCAGCAGGTATTCGGCCCAGTCGGCGGCCGGGTCGGCGCCGGGGCCGCCGGAGGCGGGCACGGGGGCGGTCCTGGAGCGGTCGAGGTGGTCCCAGACGGCCTGGCGGCCGGACATCCAGCCGCTCGGCCGGCCCCCGGTCAGCGGCGAGTTGGCGAAGGCCGCCATCAGCACCGGGCCGAGCGCGTGCGCCCGCTCCCAGCGCTCCGACGGCCGCTCCCCCAGGTCCAGGTTGACCTGGATGGAGGCGGTCGAGCACATCATCAGCGGGCCGTAGGGCACGCCGAGGAACTCGGCCATCGCCTCGTAGCGGGGCAGGGTCAGCTGGCGGCGGGCCGGGCGCAGCGGGTCGAGGCCGACGCCGGCCAGCGCCAGCCCCGCCGGGCGCAGGGCGTCGCGCACGGCGGTCACGTCGGCCTCCATGCGGGACAGCGCGTCAGGCAGCACGCCCGCCGGGCCGGACAGTTCGAGCTGGCCGCCCGGCTCGAACGTCACCCGGCTGCCGCCGGGCAGCGCCGGCAGCGCCCGTTCCACCCTGGCCAGCGGGACGTGCCTGTGGGCCTCCGTGCTGTCGAAGACCAGGAATTCCAGCTCCACGCCCACCAGGTCCGCGGTGGACGGGCGGAAGCACCGGCGCGCGAAATCCGCCACCTCTGAGGCGTCCAGCAGCGGTGTGCCCTCGGCCGTCAATCCGATCATCGTCTTTCCATCGCGTGGCGCATGCATCTACAGACCCGCGAGCCGCGCGATCGTTACAGACGGATTTTTCGCCGACAGGCCGGGATGAGCGGAACGCGGCCGGACGAAGGGGGCTCAGGGCCCGTTGACGTGCGGCGACGCGCGCTCAGGCGAGGCCCGGCGACACCTGCCAAGGCGAGCACGGCGGCACCTGCCGGGCGAGTACGGCGGCGCCCGCGCCGGTCAGGTGCGGCGCCGCTCCCGGAAGGCGGACAGCAGCCGGTCGCGCACGTCGGCGGGCAGCTTCTCCGGCGGCGGGTCCCCGAGGGCCCTGATGCTCGCACGGAGCTGCTCGACGTAGCGCCGGCAGCCCTCACAGCACGCCAGGTGGGCTCGTACGCCGTCCCGCTCCGCCGGGTCGAGGGCAAAGTCGAGGTAGGCGGTAGTGAGTTCCACCAGTTCGTCACAGGTGAACCGCTTCACGACGTTGACCGCCCTATCTGCTGGAATGAACCGCTTCACTTATTGTGCCGCTCCACGGCCGGAAAGGGGGCGTAAAGCGATCGTGTTCTTCTCGGTGGGGCGCAGCCGCGAGCTAATCGGGCTGCTTCACGGACTCGAAGTAGTCGGCGAGCCAGCCCCGCACCGCCTCACGGGCGCGGTGCAGCAGGACCCGCTGGTTGGCCGCGGAGATCTCCAGCATCTCGCAGACCTCGTCGGAGGAATAGCCTTCCACGTCGCGCAGAGTGAGCACGACCCGCTGCCGCGGCGGCAGCCTGGCCAGCGCCTCGGCGATCAGCCCGCGCATCTCGGCGGCCAGCGCCTCGCCCTCGGGCGTCGGCCAGGCCGCGGGCGTCTCGCGCCAGCCGCCTTCGGGCACGGGACCGTGCCACTTGTCGCCGCCGCGGTCGCCGTCCGCCTCGAAGAAGCTCCACGGCAGCGTGCGGCTTTCCCGCACGCTGCGCTTCTTCGCGGTGTTGATCAGGATGCGGTAGACCCACGTCTTGACCGAGGAGCGGCCCTCGAAGTCGTCGATCCCGCCGATCACCGCCAGCCACGTGTCCTGGACGACCTCCTCGGCGAAGGAGTCGGTGGTCACGTAGGACCTGGCGACTCGCAGCATGCCTCCGGACCAGGTGTCGAGCAGTGCCGCGAACATCGCCTCGTCTCCTGCGCGCAGAGCCGTCACGACGACGTCATCCGGGGGCAGCACCCCGCCCGCGAAAGACCGCACGATCGCTTCCCCTCCGGTCGAACGCTGGGACATCCATGGCATCGGGACCACCCCGGAGCCTGTGTCATCCCATAACGGGACGACACCACCCAAGCTAATCCTGCCCACTGACAACCTCAGGTCACGCGAATGGGATGAGGCTTGTGCGTATTCTCGGAGTGACAGGCCCTGACGGCACTCGGAGCACCGGCCCGTCGCCCGCGGACCGGCTCCGGCGACCTCGGCGACGACGTCGGCCGCCCTGCCGCACTTCCTGGCCGACCTCCTCCAGGCCCGCACGGCGCGCCAGGCCCCGGGTGGTCACATCGTGCCGGGGAACCTCGCGTAGTAGCCGCCGACCTCGTCGCGGTAGCGCGGGTCCTCGTGCGCGGGCTCGTGGTACTCCGGCGCGTTCTTGATCTCCTCCTTGGTGCGCGAGACGTACAGCTTGCGGTGGTCCTCGTCGATGCGCTCCACCGTGGCGGCGGGAAGCAGCACCTTCTTGCCGAACAGCCACGGGTGGACGTCCACGACGAGGTAGCTGTCACCGACCTCGTTGCTGGCCGCGTCCACCTTGCCGATCTTCCCGTCCTGCGCCTCCACCTCGTATTCGACCAGCTCCAGCCCTTCGTGCGTCCCGAGCTCCGGCCGGAACTTCCACATGCCCTCGATCGTCATGAGTCGTGCCTACCCGCCTGCCCGCGGGCCGGGGAGCCCGGTGCCGTTTCTTGGGCAAGAGGTGATCCCTCCGTGGAAGTCCGTCAGGGCGCCATCGTGGCCTCCATGAAGCTGATCGAGCCGGGATCCCTGGGGTCGCCGTGGATCTCCTCGCCGGCGAAGACCGCGAACTGGTGCCACCAGTCGACCAGCTTGTCCGGCGGGAACTGGGCGGCCGTCCAGGGCTTGGCGTCGGCGAAGACGTACTCCGCCCAGGGGTTGGCGGGGTTGGGCGGCGCGCGGAAGTAGCTGTCGCCCGCCTTGGGCCAGACGACCGGCTGCGCGCCGTGCCCGCGCAGAGCCCCGAGGAACTCGGGCGTCGGGGCGTGGCGCATCGCCGACGGGCTCCACACGATGCGTACCTGCAGTCCCGGGCCGCGCCCCGCGGCGCGGGCCTTGGCGGTGGCCAGCAGCCGGGCCTGTCCCGGATCGTCGAAGCGCACGGTGTCGAAGACGAGCGCCCGCGCCACGCCGGCGCGGTTGCCCGGGTCGTCGAGCAGCGCCCACAGCGCGTCGCCCGCGCTGCTGTACGCGCCCGCCCACACGTCCCGCGCCACCCGGAGCGTCCCCTTCGCCGGCGCGGCGAGCCCCGGCTGGGGCGGCTGCGGCGGGGCGATCTCCCCGGCCTCCAGCAACTGCTGCCCCGGCCCGCCGAACCCGCCCCTGGTCCACAGCAGCCTGATCGCGGCCGCCAGGCGGGCGGTGTTGCCCGGCCCGGCGTTGCCGCCGTAGCGGAAGACCGGGCTGTTCTTCTCGGGCA
The DNA here is from genome assembly GCF_005889725.1 of Nonomuraea zeae. Classification (GTDB taxonomy): domain Bacteria; phylum Actinomycetota; class Actinomycetes; order Streptosporangiales; family Streptosporangiaceae; genus Nonomuraea; species Nonomuraea zeae. The sequence continues at coordinate 4,269 of NZ_VCKX01000108.1, read as the reverse complement.
CGGGCAGCAGCAGCACCCGCAGGGACCGGGTGTCGGAGACGAGCCGGGGCGCGGTCCTGTCCAGGGCGTGCTCCATGCCGCAGGGCAGGAACGCGTATCCGTTGAGCGGGTGGCCGGCGTCGGGGCTGTGGTCGAGGAGCTGGTGCCAGTCCGGCAGCCCCGTGATCTTGGTCTTGCCGGTCCTGGTGTGGCCCCGGAGCACGTACCGGCACAGGTTCCGCAGGCCGGTGGTCGCGTGGACCGGCGCGGAGAGCACGTCGGGCCAGGTCGAGGGGTAGGCGTAGGCGCTGGCGATGGGCCGGAAGAACACGTATCCGCCGACCGAGGTCTCGTCGGGCAGGTCCAGCTCGGGCGGCAGGCTCGCGAACCACAGCATGGGCGTGACCCGCGTGTTGAGCAGCACGCGCAGCCGGCCGGGGCGGTCGTTGCAGGCCGGCTCCAGGTACCAGGGGTTGAACCCGTCCTCGCGGTTGTTCTGGCAGACCCGGAAGTGCAGCGCCCACCACAGGTTGGTGGCGTCGAGGAACTCGGTGTCGATCTCCGGGGTGTCCCCGGCCGCCATCCGCAGGAGCGGGTGGCGGCCGAAGAAGCGCCGCAGGCCGGCCGGCTGCGTGCTCGGCACCTCCTGCAGCACCTCGCCTCCGCCGCCGCGCCGCCTGAGCTGCACGGCGAAGCGGTCGAGCTGGTAGGCGTCGGGCACGAGCACCCCCGGCCTGGCCACGGTGAGCCGCTGGACGACAGAGAGCGCTTCCTCGTCCTGCCCGGCCGCGCGCAGCCGGACGGTGAAGGTCAGCCGCAACCCCGCCGCCGTGTCGGGAACGGTGAAGGAGGCGGCCACCTCGCTGGCCGCGCCCGCCGCCGGGCACGGCCGCCCCGCCGCGGGATCGGCCCAGCCGGCCAGCTCGGCCGGTGCGAGGGCGCGCACCTCGACCTGTACCGCGCCCCGCAGCAGGGGATGCCCTTTCTCGCCGCGCCGCCGCCACCGGACGGTCGTCGTGAAGGCCATGTCAGAGCTGCTGCCCGGTCTTGGGGTCGTAGCGGACCTGCACCGCCACCACCTGGTCGGTCGGCAGGACCTCCACCCACTGGTCGAACACCTGGTACGGCGCCGCGGGCCGGAACCCGCCGTCCAGCGGGTCGAACCCGGTCTCGAAGACCTCCTCCGTCGCCAGCGTCCTGGTGACGTCGGTGTTGGCCGCCTGGAGGTCGGAGGCGAGCAGGTCGAGCACCTGGCCGACGGTCTTGCCCTGGTAGGCGGGCGGATCGCCGGGCTGCGCCGGGTAGGGCAGGGCGAGTCCGGCCTCGCCTTCGACGTTCGCCTGGGCCAGCCATTTGAGCGCCTCCAGCTCGTGGCCGGGCCGCACGGGCAGGACCGCCTTGGCCCAGGCCGCGTTGACGAACTCGTTGCGCCGCTCGTCGCCGTCCGCCTGGATCAGCCAGCCGAGCGAGCTGCCCAGCGGGGCCGGCCGGGTATGCTCGGTGACGAGGTAGTTGACCCGCCACTGCTTGGCGGGATGCTGCTGCTCGTCGAGGACGTTGCTGGCGTCGGTGTGCGCGTACCAGGTGAGCACGGTCTGCCCGCCGAGGACGGCGGGATCCTGCGCGTTCCAGGGCGGCGGCGGCACCGGGTACTTGCCGGTGCTGTCCGGTCCCGGGGCGGGCACAGCGGACGGGCGCCAGTAGTCGGGGGCGACGAAGTACAGCATCTCGTCCACGTCGAAGATCTGCCTGATCAGCTCGGAGCCGAGGTGGTCGTCCTCGAAGAGGCGCAGCTTGCGGATCAGGTGGCCGTAGACGGTCTGGCGCTCCTCGTCGCGCAGGTCCCGCGAGGGCCGCGGCCGCATGCCGCTGACCAGCCGCAGGCGGTCGCGCACCGCCGCCCCGTACGCCTCGTGCTGGAGCGCGGCGATGCGCCGGTCGTAGGCGTCCTGCGCGGCGGCGTTGGCCGCGTCCACGGCCTGCTGCGACTCGGGCGTCGGCGCGTAGACCATGACCGCGTCGAACGGCAGGAACTTGCGCCCCTCGAAGTTGGCGTAGGTCAGCCGGACCTTCAGCACGTTGGTCGCCGGGTCGGGGTTGACGCCGAGGTCGGCGGCGTCGGTGGTGAACCTGACCTGCGCGCCGTGGAAGTCGAGCATGCCGATCTTCTTCAGCACGCAGCCGGGCGGCGGGGGCGGCAGCGGGAAGTCGAACCTGAACTCGATGATGTCGTTCGCGCCCACGTCGGGGCGGAAGATGCCGTGGTTGATGTTCTCGGAGGAGGTCTGGTAGGTGTTCTCCGCCTCGTCGTCGGCCCCCTGGTAGAGCACGAACGGCACCGCGAGGTGGTGGGTGACCTGCTGGTCGGCCGGGCGGGGCGTGATCTCCGGCTTGGGCACCGCGGTCAGGTCGGGGGCGGTGACGACGTGCACCAGCTCGCCCAGGCCGAGCGCGCGGCCCGGCGCGTCGAGGTAGACCTGCCAGCTCAGCCGCGCCCCGATGTGCTGCACCTGGACGCCGACCTTGCGCATCTTGCGCCGCAGCTCGTAGTTGACCAGCTCGTCGGTGGTGTTCTGGACGACGTAGCGGCGGCTGGTGGTGTCGGTCGTCTCGGTGACCGTCTTGAACGTGGTCTTGAAGTTCCGCTTGATCTCGCTGGTGGCCTTGGCGCTCTGCGTGCGGGTGTGCTTGTGCGTCTGCTCCGAGGAGCGCTTGACCGTGGTCTGCAGCGCGAAGCTGGCGCTGGCGTCGGCGTGGTAGACGCCGGTGTCGACACCGCCGCTGGCGCTGACGCCGAGGTTGGTGTCGTTGGCGTTGTCCTCCTTGACCGCGTCGGCGAGGTCGTCCTGCTCGGTCAGGCTCTCCTCGACCCGGCGCGAGCTCTCCTCCGACTGCTCGGCGCTCTGCTCGATCAGGGTACGGCGGGTGCCGCTCTCGACCACCTCGACCGTCCCGCCCGGGCTGATCCACAGGTGGCCGGCCGGGCCGCCGAGGAAGGTGTCGAACTCGAAGAAGTACTGCCTGAACAGGTTGACCAGGCCGACCGGCGACAGCACGCCCTGTGCGAGCGCGTCGAACCGCGCGGCGAGCGCGACCAGCGCCTCCTCGTCCAGCCCGCCGGACGCTCCTTCGAGTGCCAGTGGCTCGCCGGCCAGGCCCCGCGCGGCGCGCAGCGCGCCCTGCTGGCCGAACCACCCGGCCAGCGGCTGGTAGACGCCGAACAGCTCGCTGGCGTAGGGCAGGGTGCCGGTGAAGTCGGCGGGCGGGCGCCCGTTGAACACCGGCGCGCCGGCCATCGGCCCGGTCATGACCTGGAGGGTCTGCGGCGTGGTGCCGGTCCCCGCGAGGTACGGCACCGACGCGAGCGACTGGCCCTGCGGGGCCTTGGCGACGAGCATCTCGTACGAGGAGTCCACCGACGGCGCGACGAACGAGATCGTCTGCGGGCCCGGCGAGGTGATCTGGCGGCCCGCGTACACGCGGCTGGAGGCGGCGTCGCGCAGCACGAACGTGCCGTCGAGCTGCGGCACGCCCGGGTACTGGTCGGGGCCGCGCACGTCCACCTGGCGCGGCAGCCCGAGCGCTACGCGCTGCCCGGGGTTGAGCTCCCCTCCCCCGCCGGGCCCCGGGTTAGTCGAGTCCACCCGATAGGACCAGATGCTGTATCCGGTGCCCGCCGTGGGCCCGGGAATCGCGGTCCGGCCCGCGAACGTGACGATCAGCACGTGCACCACTCCCCCTCGTACGATGTCCCCCATCGCCTCCAGGGTCCGGCGGGGCCGGGCGTGGCGCATGAGTAAGGCGTACTCAGACGGAAGTTCCCGGGGGCCGCGGGCGTTGCCTTGTTCATGGAGAACCGTTTCGCCGCAGAGGACGTCATCAAGCGCCTGCTCCACGAGTCGCGGACGTGGGCGTTCGTGGGCCTGAGCGACAACCCCGAGCGCACCGCCTACGACCAGGCCCGCCTGCTCCAGTCGCGGGGCAAGCGGATCGTCCCGGTCCACCCCGACGCCGAGAGCGTGCTGGGCGAGCCCGGATACGCCTCGCTGGCCGAGGTGCCGGGGACGGTGGACGTCGTCGGGATCTACCGGCGCTCGGAGTTCGCGGCGGAGGCGGTGGACGAGGCCATCGCGGCGGGCGCGGGGGCGGTGTGGCTGCCGCTCGGCGTGATCGACGAGGCCGCGGCCCAGCGGGCACTCGACGCCGGGCTGAGCGTCGTCATGGACCGCTGCCCGGGAGTCGAATGGGCGCTGCGCGCGTAACCGCGGCGCCGCTCAGGCGGCGGGCGGG